>JAMFSN010000351.1 GCA_026225295.1 Frankia alni | reverse complement strand
TGTTGCCGACGACTACTTGTTGCCGGACAGGGTGTCCACCAGATCGACCGCCGTCGGGCACTGTTCGAGCAGCGCGCCGACGTGCGCCCGGGTCCCCCGCAGCGGCTCCAGGGTCGGTACCCGCTGCAGGGAGTCGCGACCCACGTCGAAGATGACCGAGTCCCAGGAGGCCGCCGCGACCTGCTGGGGGTACATCGCCAGGCACCGGCCCCGGAAGAACGCCCGGGTGTCCTCGGGCGGCTCGGTGATCGCGTGGACGATGTCGTCCTCGCTCAGCAGGGTGTCGATCCGCCCGCCGGCGACCAGCCGGTTGTAGAGACCCTTGTCCGGTCGCACGTCGGAGTACTGCAGGTCGACCAGCTCCAGGCGGGGCGAGTCCCAGTCGACCGCGTCGCGGGCCCGGTAGCCCTCCAGGATGGCCAGCTTGGCCACCCAGTCCAGCTCCCGCCGGCAGGTCATGGGGTCGTCGCTGAGCCGGTCCAGAACGGACTCCCAGCGCGACAGCACGTCCGCGGTCTGCTCGTCGACGTCGGTCCCGTAGCGGTCCTCGGTGTACTTGCGGGCCTGCTCCAGGTACTCCATCTGCAACTGGACGGCCGTCATCCGGCGCCCGTCCCGCAGCGTCAGCAGGTGCCGCAGGGACGGGTCGTGAGATACGGCCCGCAGGCCGGCCACCGGTGCCTCCACCGACAGGTCGACGGAGAACCAGCCGTCCTCGATCATCGCCAGCACCAGCGCGGTCGTGCCGAGCTTGAGGTACGTCGAGATCTCGCTCATGTTGGCGTCGCCGATGATGACGTGCAGCCGCCGGTACTTCTCGGGGTCGGCGTGCGGCTCGTCGCGGGTGTTGATGATCGGCCGCTTGAGCGTCGTCTCCAGCCCGACCTCGACCTCGAAGAAGTCGGCCCGCTGGCTGATCTGGAAGCCGGCCCCCCGCCCGTCGGCGCCGATCCCGACCCGCCCGGCGCCGCACACCACCTGGCGGCTCACGAAGAACGGGGTCAGGTTGCGCACGATCTCACCGAACGGGGTCGACCGGGCCATCAGGTAGTTCTCGTGACAGCCGTACGAGACGCCCTTGTTGTCGGTGTTGTTCTTGTAGAGGTTCACCGGCAGCGTGCCCGGGACGCCCCGCGCCCGGCGGGCCGCCTCCGCCATCACCCGTTCGCCGGCCTTGTCCCAACGCACCCCGTCCAACGGATTCGTCACTTCCGGCGTCGAGAACTCCGGATGGGCGTGGTCGACGTACAGGCGGGCGCCGTTGGTGAGGATGACATTCGCGAGGCCCAGGTCGTCCTCGTTGGCCGGCGCGCCCGGGTCGACAATCGGCTCCCGGGAGGTCTCGAACCCGCGGGCGTCGCGGAGCGGCGACTCCTCCTCGAAGTCCCAGCGGGCCCGGGTGCCGGCCGGCGCCCGGTTGGCGTAGGAGTTGACCACCAGCGAGGAGGCCAGCATCTGATTGGTCGTCGGTTGACCGGGCACTGAAACGCCGTACTCGGTCTCGGTTCCCATGATCCGGCGCACGCTCACCATGCCAGCCTAGGTGCTCAAACCGCGCTGGGACGTCATCTCGTCGGGCCGATATCGGCAACCTGCGCGGCCGGAGGCCGCGGGCCGGGCGCGGCGGGCGGGCCGACCCGCGTCATCCACCCGCCCCGGGGGTGAGCCGATCGGCCAGGTAGGCCAGCGCGAGCGGGTACCGGTAGTCGATCCCGGCGTGCGTGCCGTCGAAGAGTTCGAAGTGGTAGTCGGTGACGCCGATCGCGTCGAGTTCCTGCCGGAAGGCCTCGGCGCCCAGGTCGAGGTACCAGTTGTCGGCCCGGCCGGCGTCGATCCAGATCGCGGAGGTTCCCCGCAGCGCGTCGGCGTAACGGGGCACCATCCGCACCGGGTCCCAGGCCAGCCACCGGGCCCAGACTTCGTCGATGAGGCGGCCGGTGGTCGGGTCGAAGGGCAGGACGACGGTGCCGTCCGGTTCGGCGGAGAAACAGGCCGCCACGCCGTAGGTCATCACCAGATCCGCGTCCCCCGGTTTCGACATCGGCGGCCGGGTCCGGAAATCGGCCCAGAACTGTTCGTAGGACCCGCCGTAGTGGTCGCGCAGGGCCCGCGCACACTTCGCGAAGCCCTCGACATAGCAGGCTTCGTACAGGGTGTCACCGGCGTGGGTGGCGAAGCCCCCGAACAGGTCGGGCCGCAGCATCGGCGTGATCATGGCGCCGAACCCGCCGCTGGACTTGCCCTGGATCCCGCGGTGGGCGGGGCCGTCCAGCGTGCGGTACCGGGCGTCGACCCATGGCACGACCTCCTCGCACAGGTAGATGTGATACCTACCGGTCCCGGGTGAATCTACGAACTGTGACCCGCCGTAGCTGGTCCAGGCGTCGACCCACACCACTATGCAGGCCGGCGCCCCGGCGGCGAACAACCCGTCCGCTGCTTCAGGATAGGTGGCGCGGAACGGGGTCCGGTTGACCCAGAGCGGAAGGGAGCCGGAATACCCCTGGATGACGTAGACCGAGGGGTAGCGCCGGTCGGGTTCGTCGCCGTAGCCGGGCGGCGTGTAGACCCACAGCGGCCGCTCGGACGGATCACCCAGCGGGTTGCCGCGCAGCACCGTGCTGGTGAACCGGTGCTCGTCCAACCGCCCGGCGAGCGGCTGGCCGAAAGCCGGCCAGCCGCCGCCGGTGATGTTGGTCACGGGCCGCCCGTCCTACAGGTACTGCCCGGTGTTGGCGATCGTGTCGATCGACCGACCCGCTTCCGCGCCCTTGGTGCCGGTGATGAGCGTGCGGATGTAGACGATCCGCTCGCCCTTCTTGCCGGAGATCCGGGCCCAGTCGTCCGGGTTGGTCGTGTTCGGCAGATCCTCGTTCTCCTTGAACTCGTCGATGCAGGCAGCCAGCAGGTGCTGCATGCGCAGCCCCTTCACGCCACCCTCGATGAGGTCCTTGACCGCCATCTTCTTGGCCCGGGCCACGATGTTCTCGATCATCGCGCCGGAGTTGAAGTCCTTGAAGTACAGGACCTCCTTGTCCCCGTTGGCGTAGGTGACCTCGAGGAACCGGTTGTCGTCGGTCTCGGTGTACATCCGCTCGACGACCCGCTGGATCATGCCCTGGCAGGTCTCCTCGCGGCTGCCACCGTGCTCGGCCAGATCGTCGGGGTGCAGCGGCAGGCTGGGCACCACGTACTTGGCGAAGATGTCCTTCGCCGCCTCCGCGTCCGGCCGCTCGACCTTGATCTTGACGTCCAGTCGACCCGGCCGCAGGATCGCCGGGTCGATCATGTCCTCCCGGTTGGACGCGCCGATGACGATGACGTTCTCGAGCTTCTCGACGCCGTCGATCTCGCTCAGCAGCTGCGGCACGATCGTGTTCTCGACGTCGGAGGACACCCCGGACCCACGGGTCCGGAAGATGGAGTCCATCTCGTCGAAGAAGACGATCACCGGCATGCCCTCGGACGCCTTTTCACGGGCCCGCTGGAACACCAGCCGGATCTGCCGTTCGGTCTCGCCGACGTACTTGTTGAGCAGCTCCGGGCCCTTGATGTTCAGGAAGAAGGCCCGACCCGTGCCCTGCCCGGTCAACGCCTCGACCTTCTTGGCCAGCGAGTTGGCCACCGCCTTGGCGATCAGGGTCTTGCCGCAGCCGGGCGGCCCGTAGAGCAGGACCCCCTTCGGGGGCTTGAGCTGGTGCTCGGCGAACAGTTCCTTATAGAGGAACGGCATCTCGACGGCGTCGCGGATGTTCTCGATCTGGTCCCGCAGCCCGCCGATCTGGTCGTAGCCGATGTCCGGGACCTCTTCGAGAACCAGTTCCTCGACCTCGGACTTCGGGATCCGCTCGTAGGCGTAGCCCGACCGCGGTTCCACCAGCAGCGAATCGCCGACCCGCAGCACGCCGTCGAGCAGCGGCTGGGCGAGCATCACGATCCGCTCTTCATCGGTGTGCCCGACGACGAGGGCGCGCTCGTTGTCCTCCAGGACCTCCTTGAGGAGGACCACGTCACCGATCCGCTCGAACTCGAGCGCGTCGACGACGTTGAGGGCCTCGTTGAGCATGACCTCCTGGCCCCGCCGCAACTCGCCGACCTCGACGTTCGGCGACACGGTGACCCGCAGCTTGCGGCCCTGGGTGAAGACGTCGATCGTGCCGTCGTCGTAGCGCCGCAGGAAGACGCCGTAACCGCTGGGCGGCTGCGCCAGGCGGTCGACTTCCTCCTTGAGCGTGATGATCTGGTCCCGCGCTTCGCGCAGGGTCGCCACCAGCTTGTCGTTCTGCCCGACCAGGCCGGCGAGGTTCGCCTGGGCCTCGGCGAGACGGTCCTCGAGGACGCGGACCTGCCGGGGCGACTCGGAGAGTCGCCGCCGCAGGACGGCCAGTTCCTCTTCGAGGAACGTGACCTGCGTCGTCAGCTCGTGGACCTCCTTCTCATACGCAGTGGCTCGTGCGCTGGCGTCACCTGGACGACCTGCGCTGTCGTTGGAACCTGAGCCCGAACGGGGACCGGACACCGCGCCTCCCCCTCACCCGTGCTGACCGGGACGCCATCACATTACCGTCGTACCCGCCCCCGTCACGCCTTCCGGCGGGACCAGGATCGGGTCCGGCAGTAAACAGCGGGTTACGGTGTCATGGTGACAGACGAGCAGAGCTCCGTCGCAATCTCCACGAACGCGTCGCGCGGACCGGTGACGGAGCCGGACGAAGGCCCCCCGGGCCTGCGGGTCCGGATCGATCAGGAGGCCTGCACGGGCGACGGCCTGTGCGTTCAGCTCGCCCCGTCGGTCTTCGAGTTCGACATTGACGGGTTGGCCTACGTCAAGGGCCCGGACGGCGCGCTGCGGACCGCGGCCGGCGAGACCGTGATCGTCCCGCTTCCGCTGGTCAACCACGTGGTGGACGCGGCTGACGAGTGTCCGGGCGACTGCATCTACGTGCTGCGCCCGGACGGTTCGGCCGAGGCCGGCCCCGGTTCCTGAGCCGCCGCCGGGCCGTCCCCGGCCCGCGACCGGTCCCGGCCGCCCGCCGGGACGGCGCGGATCACGCGGGGGCGGACCGATCATCGGACGGTGATCCAACGGCCCACGGACGGCACCCCGCGGGCGTCGGTGACGAAGACCAGATACTGGCCCGAGGGGACCAGACCGGCTTCTCTCGGAAACGACAGGGTCACGCCGCCCGGGACATGTGTCACACCGAGCGCCACGCTGCGCTGCTCGACATTTGTGACGTGGGTCGCGGTACCGGGGGTCAGCAGCCGGGCGTTGACGACGCCGGCGCCGGCCGGATCCGGGAAGAAGGCGGTCGTGCCCCGCTGGACGGCGGTCGGCCCGGCGGTCCCGAGGCTCGGCCGGGTGCCCCCCTGGTACAGGTACGGCGGGGAGTAGACCTCCAGGGTCTGCTGGAACCTGGCCGGGATGCGGTCCTTCTGGTCCGAGAACAGCGAGTTCCCGCCGAACGTCAGCACCTGGCCGGAGGGCAGCAGCAGCGCCCCGGAGTGGTAGTCGCGCCCGACCCCCGGCGCGTCGGCGGAGGTGAAGGTCTTCGTCGTCGGGTGGTAGATCTCCGCGTCGTGGTTGTCGCTCGCACCGTTGCCCCGGTAGCCGGTCGAACCCCCGGTGACCAGCACCGTGTCGTCCGGCAGGACGACGGCGTTCGGATACCGGGTGGGCCGGGGCAGGTCGGGACCGGGCGTGTAGCGCGGGTGGGCGGCGGTCAGGTCGACAAGGTCGGTCCGCGCGGTGGACCGCTCGGATGAGCCGACCCCGCCGCCACCCAGGATCATCGCGGTGAAGCTGGCCGGCTGGCCGGCGGTGGCTTCCCGCAGCGGCGGGACGAGCACGGTCGCGCTGGTTTCGGTCTCCTTCGGGTCCCGCAGACCGGCGATCGGGGCGAACGTGTTGTGGCGAAGATCCCAGACGCCGGGAGTCCGCCCGGCGGTGTCCGACCCGTAGCCGGAGTTGGAGCCCGAGTAGAACAGGTGACCGCCGTCCGCGGTGGACGTCAGCCACGGATAGGTCGGGAAGTACCGGTTGAGCGCCGGCCGGTCGAACCACTTCTTCGCGCCCGGCACGTAGACCTCGTTCTGCCCGTTGAGGATCTTCCCGCCGCCGTCGAGCCCGGACACGGCCAGCACGTCGCCGCTCGAGAGCGGGACGAGGGTCGGATACCAGCGCGGCTGGGTCAGGTCACCGACCCGCTCGTAGCGCTCCAGGTAGGGGTTGAACAGATAGGAGTAGCGGGTGCCCTGGTACTCCTGCTTGCCGAGGGTGATCGAGTCGGCGACGCCGTAGACGGTGCGGGCCCGGGCCTGGCCCAGCCCGGCCACCCGGTACTGGGCGAAGCCCGGCACGACCGACGCGGCGCCCTTGGCGACCGCGTCGACGAACACCTCGGTCCGGCTGGCCAGCCGCCGGCCGTGGATCTTGCTGGCCGGCTCGACCCGGACGGCGGCCCGCGACCGGTAGCGACGCCCGTTCGGCCCGGTGAACACCGCGCCCTTGGCCAGGGTGAAGGGCTGGTCGTCGACCGACTCGTTCTTGACCGTCATCGCGCCGCCGGCATTCGCGAAGGTGCCGGGCAGCTTCTCGTAGGCCTGGGTCCCCCCGGCAACGAGCAGGTCACCGTTGGCCAGGAACGAGTGCCCGCCGCAGAACACGTCGGTCGGGGTGTTGACGAGGGTGAAGGCGTCGGAACCGGTGCCCTTGGCCGGGTCCCAGATCAGGGTCTTGAACGTGCCGGCCGCGAACTGCTCGGTGTCGTTGCCGGAACCGGCGATGAGCAGGACCTTGCCGGTCGGCAGGACGGCCCCGTGGATCGCGTTGATCCGGTCGGGCAGGGGCAGGACGAGCTGGTGCCACCGGCCGTTGGTCGTTTTGTAGGCGTTGCTCTCCCGGTAGGCCCCGCTGGCGGCGGCCGACAGCGCCGGGAAGCAGACCGCGGATGCGGCGACCAGCAGCGTCACCGCCGCGATCACCGGTCGACGGCGGCGCAGTCGCCCGCCCCGCCGGCCGGCCATCAGGCCACCTCTTCTTCCGCGGCGGGCCGCTGGCCCGGGATGCCGCTTCTCCCCCGCGGCCGGGCCACGAGGTGCCGGGCCGTACTCCACGGCCCGGCGGCGCCGACCCGCTGGCCAGCCGGGACCCGCTGGCCAGCGGCCGGACGGGCGGTGGTCGTGGGCTCGTCCCCCGCGTAGGGATCGTCGACCGCGGCCGGCGCGGGGGCGCCCGTCGCCCGACCGGTCAGCCAGAGCACGACCGGGGTGAGACAGACGATCAGCGGGATGACCGCCCAGGTCCGCATGGCGATGTTGGTGTGCCCGCGGACCTGCGAAACGACCAGCAGGGCCGCGAAGAACGCCGCCCAGCGCAGATGCCGGCCGAAGGTCGACAGGTGGTCACCGTTGGCCGACCGGCCCTTGGGGGTGACCACGAACCGCGGCGGGGTCCCCCGCAGCGCGCCGATCAGCGCGGCCACGTACACCGGCGTGCACAGCACCGACATCATCAGGCCGGTCAGCCCCAGCGACCCGGGCGGTTCGTACGGGCTCACCGTGTGACTGCGGCCGAGCAGGAAAATGGCCAGCTGGGACGCGAACGCCCAGGCGAACAGCACCAGCCACAGCTCCTGGCGCAGGTGGATGCTGGCCACCCCGAAGCCCAGATACAGCACGCTGTTGAGCGCGCCGAGCAGCCAGGCGACCGCCGTCGCGGGGTAGTAGCTCATCAACAGCGTGTAGTGCCAGAACGAGCGGGGCGACATCTTGCGGGCCCCGGGCAGGAACTGGTGCAGCCAGGTGTCGATCGTGCCCCGACTCCACCGCTGCTGCTGGGTGAAATAGTCGGTCCACGAGGCCGGTCCCTCACCGATCGCGAGGACATCCGGGGTGTAGACGCTGCGCCACCGCCCGCCGGTGCGGGGATTGCGGGCCTTGTGCACGGCCAGCCCGGTGGCCATGTCTTCGGTGACGGAATCCTGGAATCCACCGACCTGGCGCAGGGGCGCGACCCGGAACGCGTAATTGGTGCCGACGTGCATCGCGCATTCCGCCGCGTTCCCGGCCGGCTGGAGAATACCGTGGAAGAAATGCTGCTGATACTGGGCCCGGCGTGCGATCGGGTTCTCACCGAAATTGCCGTACTCCTGCGGGCCGACCACGAACGCCACGTCCGGATCGCGAAAGTAGCCCAGCATCCGGGTCAGCATGTTGGGCAGCGGCCGGTGATCGGGATCGACCGCGACGATCACGTCGTAGGCCCGGCCGTGCCGGTCGAGCCAGGAGTTGACGTTGCCGTGCTTGGTCCGGGCCGCGAACCGGCCACCGGCCGTGTTGTAGCGGGGATCGTCGCGGCGGCTGAACCGGCGGACCCGCAGTTCGTCGCAGCTGGCCCGGGTCGCCCGTCGGGTCCCGAGATCGGCCGTGCCCTCGTCGAGCAGCCAGAGGTCCAGCCGGCCGGCTGGCCAGTCGAGGGCCCGGGCGTCGGCGAGCGTGGCCCGCACGACGGCCAACGGCTCGCGGTCGGGAACCAGGGTGGTCAGGAACGCGACCCGCAGCGACCGGTCGGCGACGACCGGGAGCGGATGGCGGGCGGCCAGCGTCGCCCGGCTGACGGTGAAGCTGCCGACGAACAGCAGGAGCCCGATCACGGCGACGGCCCCGACCATCGTCGCGCCCGCGACGATGGTCAACCAGGTGGCGCCGGCCGGGTGGATCCGGCTCGACGAGACGAGTGCCGAGAAGAACAACGCGGTGAAAATGACATTGGCCAGGGCCAGGGGGGCCCGCCCACTGACCGAAAGGCGGGGGAATCGCAGACCCCGCGTGAGACGGCGGTAGCGCACCCGGTAAACGTCCGTCCCGACCGGGTCGACGAAGTCGCCGGCTTGCACGCTGCATTCGTCGATACGCTCGCGAACATCATTTATGACGTCGTTCCGGACGTCGTCGTGCGATATCGGTCCTGCCATCGCCGTGTGTCCCCCCGGAGCAGCCGGCAACGCCGAGGAAATGATCGGCGAAAATGATCGGAAGTAATGATCTGAAACCGGCAGGGTGGTACGGCCGGTCAATGACCGAAGTGTAGTGAGAAGTTTAGAAATCAAAACGACGGATTATCCGTACGAACGACGCAAACCAGACGTCACCACCCGTGACGAGCAGTGACTATGACCTCTCTCACGCCGGCCCGGGGTGGACGTCCGCTCACGCTGCGTGAGATGAGGGGGAATGCCGACCCGATGACGGGAACCTGGTGACGCACCGCAACAGATCACGAGACCGGTCATCGCGTCGGGTCCGGTCCGCCGACGGTCGGTTCAGGAGGCCGCCGGACCGGCGACGGTCGGTTCAGGCGACGGTCGGAGCGGTGCCGGGGCGGCCGGGCTGGCCGGCAGCTCGCCGCCCTTCGAGGGCCGCCGCCGGCGGACCGGGGGCGCCACCCCGTCGGCCATCCGGCGCGCGGTGACCAGGAATCCGGTGTGCCCGATCATCCGGTGACCGGGGCGTACGGCGAGCCCCTCGACGTGCCAGTCGCGCATCATCGACTCCCAGGCGGCGGGTTCGGCGAACGTCCCGTGCCCGCGGACCGCCTCGACCGTGCGGGACAGCTGGGTCGTCGTGGCGACGTAGGCGCAGAGCACCCCGCCGGGGACCAGCGCCGCCGAGACGGCGTCGATGACTTCCCAGGGAGCCAGCATGTCGAGGATGACCCGGTCGACCTCCCGGTCGTCCGCGTCGAGGAGATCTCCGACCGTCAGCGAGTAGGCCGGGTGCGGTCCGCCGAAGAACGCCTCGACGTTGCGGCGGGCGATCGCCGCGAAGTCGGCCCGGCGCTCGTAGGCGTGCACCGACCCGGAATCGCCGACCGCCCGCAACAGCGAGCACGACAGCGCCCCCGAGCCGGCGCCGGCCTCCAGGACCCGAGCGCCCGGAAAGACGTCGGCGTACGCGACGATCTGCGCCGCGTCCTTGGGATAGACAACCGTCGCGCCGCGGGGCATCGACAGCACGAAGTCGCTGAGCAGCGGGCGGACCGCCAGGTAAGCCGTCCCGCCGGTGCTGGTGACCACGATTCCCTCGGGCTGGCCGATCAGATCGTCGTGCTCCAGGGCGCCCTTGTGGGTGTGGAACTGCCGGCCGGCCTCCAGCACCAGCGTGTGGTGGCGACCTTTGGGGTCGGTGAGCTGAACGCGGTCACCCTTGGTGAGCAGGCCTCGCCGGCCCCGGGCACCGGCCGGCCCGCTGACCTCGGCCGCATCGGCGCCGGTCACGTCGGTGTCGGTCACGTCGGCGCCGTCACTCGGGCCGGTCACGTGTCCGCCGCCATCCGGCTCGCCGCGGCCGGGTCGATGCGGGCGATCAGGTCGACCATCGCCAGCACCCCTACCGGTCGGCCGGCCTGCTCAACCAGGTACTCCGTCGCCGGGTGGCCCTGGACCGCGGCCAGCAGCTCCTCACCGGACACCTCGGCCCGCAGCACCATGCCCGGCTCGATGGTGCGGGAGACCGAGCTGACCGGCACCCACGGGCGGCGTTCCTCGGGCAGCGCGTCGACCGCCGCCCCATTCATGATCATTATTGGCTTTCCATCCGGGTCCGTCACGACCAGCGCGGTCGCGCCGGTCTCTTCCGCGCGGCGCAGGGCCTCGGCGAGGGGAACGTCGGCGCCGATCGGCAGCGTCCGGCGGGCGATCTTTCCGGCCACCAGCCCCGGCAACCGTTCCCGGACCTGGGTGCGCCGCAGCGACTGGTAGGCGCCACCGGCGACGAACACCGCGATCGCGATCGTCCAGAGCCCGGAGATCCCGTTGCCGAGCATCGACAGGCCCCACACCGCGAACGCCGCGCCCACCACGAACCCGCCGTACGCGCCGGCCCGGTTGCCCCGCAGCCGGTCCCGGGTCACGCCCCACACCCCGGCCACCACGTACCGGCCGCCGTCGAGCGGGAGGCCCGGCGCACTGTTCAGGATGAACAGCAGCAGGTTCGTGACGGCCAGATCGAAGATCACGACGCCGGCCTGCCCGTCGGAGTCGATGCCGATCAGCGCCGCGAACAGGACCCCGGCCAGCAGTCCGTTCACCGCCGGGCCCGAGAACGCGACGACGAACTCCCGTGACGGGGTCTGCGGTTCCGGTTCGATCTCCGTCATCCCGGCAAAGCCGTACACCGTGATCGCGTGCACCCTCAGCCCGTACCGCAGGGCCGCCACCGCGTGCCCCATCTCGTGCAGGACCAGGGAGATGACGAAGCCGACAGCGGTGATCGCGGCCAGCAGATAGATCCGGCCGTCGGCCAGATCCGGGAGCCGGTCGCGGTCGATCCGGGCGACGAAGGAGGCGGTGATCAGCGCGAAGACGAGGGTGACGGGCGACAGGTAGATGGGCACGCCGAGCATCCGGCCGATGCGCATCCCGGTCGGTCGCCGCGGGCCCTCGTCCGAGGGGCCGGCCCGCTCCGGCACTTCTGTCACACCCCGATGCTACGGACGTGGCCGGTGGATGACCTACCGCCGCCCTCCGAGCACCGATCGCACCCGGCTCGGGGCCGGCTCGATGGTGCCAGGAACCGGGCGATGCGGGCCCCGGACGGTGACGGCGCCCGGGAACTGTCCGCGGCGCCGCCTAAGGTCTGCGGCATGGGTTCGTCGTCGCTGGGGAGCGTCCCGCCGTCCGGGCCGACCGTCGTCGAGGCGTCGGCCGGTCCCGCCGGCCCGGGTTCCGCCGATGCCCCGGTCGCGCTCGCGGTGCCGGCGGTGCCGATCATCGGGTCCCTGTCGCCGTCGCGGGCCGGCGATTTCATGACCTGTCCGTTGCGCTACCGGTTCCGGGTGATCGACCGGTTGCCGGAACCACCGAGCCCGGCCGCGACCCGGGGCACGGTCGTCCACACGGTGCTCGAACGGCTCTTTGACCTGCCGCCCGCCGAGCGGACGCTCCCGGCCGCGGCGGCCCTCGTCGAACCGGCCTGGAACGAGCTCGCCGCGCGGGAACCGGCGGCCGCGGCGATGTTCGACGGTGCCGAGGCCCTGGGGTCGTGGCTGGGCTCGGCCCGGGACCTGCTCGACGGCTACTTCGCGCTGGAGGACCCGACCCGGCTGCGGCCCGCCGCCCGCGAGCTGTACGTCGAGCACGTCCTGGATTCCGGTCTGCGGCTGCGGGGTTACGTCGACCGGCTCGACGAGGCCGGAACCGCCACGGGTCCGGCCCTGCGGGTGGTCGACTACAAGACCGGCCGTTCCCCGGGTCCGGCCTTCGAGTCGTCGGCCATGTTCCAGATGAAGTTCTACGCGCTGCTGCTCTTCCACGTGCGCGGGGTCGTGCCGCGCGAACTGCGGCTGTACTACCTCGGGGACCGCACCTGGCTGCGGGCCAGCCCCGACCAGGCGGACCTCGCGGCCACCGAGCGCAAGCTCACCGCGCTGTGGGCGGCGATCACCCGGGCCCGGGAGTCGGGCCAGTTCCGGGCCTCGCCGAGTCGGCTGTGCGACTGGTGCGACCACAAGTCCCGCTGCCCGGCGTTCGGCGGGACGCCGCCCCCGATGCCGGAACTGGCGGCCGCCGGCCCCGGGGTCGCCGAGGAGCCGACGGTCGCGGTGTGCGAGGCGGACGGGTGACGGGTCGGCGGGCGTCGACGGCCCGGGCCCGCTCACGGATGCACCATTCGGGCGGTAAGTACGTGTGCGGGCCGCGTCCGCCGTGCGATGTTGGTCGGGAACGCCGCGCGGTCGGCCGGGTCGGGCCCGCGGCCCTCCGGTCCGGGGGGGCGGCGCCGACCCGGACCGCGGGCCACCCATTCCGTCCGGACGTCAGCAAAGGAGCGCGCCGATGAGCTCGCCGAAGCGGGGCGGTGACGGCCGGGCCAAAGGCCCGGCCGGGCCGCCGACGGCGGCGGCCCGCGCGCTGCGGTTGGTGAAGGAGTACGGATCGGGCGAGACGGCGGTCACGGCCCTGCGGACGATCGACATCGACTTCCCGCCCGGCCGCTTCACCGCGATCATGGGCCCGTCGGGGTCGGGCAAGTCGACGCTCAGGCACTGCCTGGCCGGGCTGGACACGATCACCCGCGGGCGGGTGTTCATCGGCGACGTCGACCTGTCCCGGTTGTCCGACAAACAATTGACCCAGCTCCGGCGTGACCGCATCGGCTTCGTGTTCCAGCAGTTCAACCTGCTGCCGACCCTCACCGCGGCCGAGAACATCACGCTGCCGCTCGACATCGCCGGCCGCAAGGTCGACAAACGCTGGTTCCAGACGGTGGTCGGCGCGGTCGGGCTCGGCGACCGGCTCGGGCACCGCCCGACCGAACTGTCCGGGGGCCAGCAGCAGCGGGTCGCCTGCGCCCGGGCGCTGATCACGAAGCCGGCCATCGTGTTCGCCGACGAGCCGACCGGCAACCTGGACTCCCGGTCCGGTTCCGAGGTGCTCGGCTTCCTCGTCCAGTCGGTCCGGGAGATGGGCCAGACCATCGTGATGGTCACCCACGACCCGACCGCGGCGTCCTACTCCGACGAGGTCGTCTTCCTGGCCGACGGCCGGATCGTCGACCACATGAACGGGCCGACCGCCGAGCGGGTGCTGGACCGGATGAAGAACCTCGACCAACCGGCCGCGGCGCCCGGCGGGCCGCCCGGGTCGTCCGCGCCGGAGCCGCTGACCAGTCCGGTCAGGTACCCGGCGCCTGGTTCCGCCCCCGCCGGACCGGGCGGCTACCGGCCCCCGGGCGCCGGGGACGGCCCGCCGACGTTTCCCCCGCGGGCGGCCTACCGGGGCGCGAACGGCCAGTCGAACTCCCGCTTCGGTCCCCGGCCCGGGTCGTCGGCGAACGGCTCCCGGCCCGGGCCACCGGGCGGGTCGGGGTCCTACCCGCCGCCCCCGACCTTCGCGACCGGTCAACCACCCGGTGAGCAGTACCCGACGGGCGAGCAGTACCCCACCGGCGAGCAGTACCCGAACGAGGAGCGGTACCCGACGGGCGAGTTCTACCCGACCGGCGAGCAGTACCCGACCGGTGAGTTCTATCCGAACGGGCCGGTCCACCCGACCGGCGAGCGGTACCCGACCGGCGAGTTCTACCCACCGGCGGCGCCCCGACCAGAGTCCTACCCGACCGGCGAGCAGTATCCGGGTCCGGTCCCCAGCCCTGCTCCCCGGTCCGGCCCCTATACCTACCCGGACGGCCAGCCCTACCCGGACCCGGACCCGGACGGCCGGCCCTATCCGGACCCGGATGGATACCCGCCGTATCCCGGCTCGGACGACTATCGGGCGCCGGGTCCCGACAACACCCGCTGATGCTGCGCGCCACATTCAAAAGCCTGCTGGCCCGCAAGCTGCGGCTGGCCCTGTCGGCGCTGGCGGTGGTGGTCGGGGTCAGCTTCGTGACCGGAACCTTCGTCCTCACCGACACCCTCAACCACACCTTCGACACGCTCTTCTCGAATATCAACGCGAAGGTCAACGTCGAGGTCCGGGGGCGTAACGCGCTCGGCGACAACACCAGCGCCAACGCCAGCCGGGCGCCGCTGCCGGCTTCGCTCGTGGCCAAGGTGCGGGCCGTGCCCGGGGTCCGCGCGGCGGTCGGCGGGGTCACCGGCCAGGCGCAGGTCATCAACCCGAAAACCGGCCAGGCGCTGGGCAGCTCCGGTGCGCCCCCGATCGGCCTGAACTGGACCGGCGGTCAGCCGACCTCCACGGCCACCATCGCCACCGGCCGGGCCCCCCGGGCCGGCGAGATCGTCATCGACAAGTCCTCGGCCGACGGCGCCCACCTGGTGCTCGGAACCCGGCTCGAGGTCCAGTCGAAAGGCCCGCCGGCCCGGTACACGCTGGTCGGCACGTTCCGCATCGCCGGCCAGGACAGCCTGGGCGGAGCCTCGGTGACCGCGTTCGACACCGCCACGGCCCAGAAGGTGCTGCTCGCCCCGGGCCAGTTCTCCACCATCGACGTGGCCGCCCTGGGCGAGCTGTCCCAGACCGCCGTGCGCGATCGGGTCGCTCGGGTGCTGCCGGCCGGCGACGAGGCGATCACCGGGAAGCAGCTGGCCGACGAGAGCGCCAGCGCGGTGAAGAAGGCGATCGGCGGGTTCTCTTCGTTCCTGCTGGTCTTCGCCTTCATCTCGATCTTCGTCGGAGCGTTCATCATCTTCAACACGTTCACGATGCTGGTCGCCCAGCGGGTCCGGGAACTCGCGTTGCTGCGGGCCATCGGAGCCAGCCGGGGGCAGGTCCGGCGGGCTGTCCAGATCGAGGCGCTGGCCGTCGGCATCGTCGGCGCGACCGTCGGCCTCGTTCTGGGGGCCGGCCTGGCCATCGTGCTGAAGGCGCTGACCGCCGCGTTCGGCGTCGAGCTGCCCTCCAGCGGCCTGGTCTTCAAGCCCCGTACCTTCATCGCCGCCTACGGGGTCGGCGTGCTGGTGACGTCGGCGGCCGCCTACATCCCCGGGCGTAAGGCGGCCACCGTCCCGCCGGTCGCGGCCATGCGCGAGACCTTCGTCCTGCCGACCCGGTCGCTGCGGGCCCGCGGGGTGGCCGGCGGAACCATGATCGGCGGCGGGATCATCGCGCTCATCTTCGGGCTCGCGGCGGTGACCGGCAAGTCGGCCGCGGTCGTGGTGGGCGCCGGTGCCGGCCTGTGCTTCCTGGGTATCGCAACCGTGTCACCGCTGCTGAGCCGACCCTTCACCCGACTGATCGGCGCCCCCCTGCCGGTGCTGTTCGGCGCCACCGGGCGGTTGGGACGCGAGAACGCGATGCGCAACCCGCGCCGGACGGCCTCCACCGCCTCGGCGCTGATGATCGGGCTCGCCGTGGTCAGCGCGTTCGCCGTGCTCGGGGCGTCGATCAAGCAGTCGGTCAAGGACACCGTCCGCAACAGTCTGGGCGCGGACTACATCCTGACCTCGGGCCGGTTCGGGGGGGTCGGCTTCAGCCCCCAGGTCGCGACGGCCCTGGCCCGACAGCCGGGCGTCGCCAGCGTGACCGGACTGCGGGCGGGGGCGGCCCGGGTGTCGGGTTCGACGTCCACGGTGCTGGCCACCGACCCGGCCGCGCTCCCGTCGGTCCTCGGTCTGAAAAAGGTCGCCGGGGTGCTCACCGGGCTGTCGGCCGGATCGATCCTCATCGACGCCACCACCGCCAAGAGCGACCATCTCACCGTCGGGCAGCGCGTGCCGGTCGTCTATCC
This sequence comes from Frankia alni, assembly GCA_026225295.1. GTDB lineage: Bacteria > Actinomycetota > Actinomycetes > Frankiales > Frankiaceae > JAMFSN01. Next base: position 11,379 of record JAMFSN010000351.1, on the reverse strand, counting down.
CCAGACCGGACCGGCCACCCTCACGGTCGCGGGCACCTACGAGCGCAACCAGATCGCCGGCAACTACGTCATCTCGACCGCCGAGTACGACAAGCACTTCGACAACCCGCTCGACATCGTTGTGCTGATCACCCGCCGGACCGGCGCCGACCCGGTCGCCACCACCGCCGCGATCACCAAGACGGTCGCGCCGTTCCGGACCATCGAGGTCCGCGACCAGACCCAGTTCGTCCAGGAGCAGGAGAAGAACGTCGACAAGCTGCTCGGCTTCGTCTACGTGCTGCTGGTCTTCGCGGTGGTGATCGCACTGTTCGGGATCATCAACACGCTCGCCCTCTCGGTGATCGAACGGACCCGGGAGATCGGCCTGCTCCGGGCGATCGGAATGACCCGAAGACAGCTCCGCACGATGATCCGCCTCGAATCGGTGGTGATCTCGGTGTTCGGCGCCCTCCTGGGCGTGATCGTGGGCAGCTTCCTCGGTTGGGCGCTGGTGTCGGCGCTCAAGGACCAGGGCGTCTCCTCCTTGTCCTATCCGGTGACCACGGTGGCCGGGGTCGTCCTGGCCGGGGGGGTGCTGGGGGTCCTGGCCGCGATCGTTCCGGCCCGCCGGGCGGCCCGGATGGACGTCCTGCAGGCCATCTCGACCACCTGACGGCCGGCCCGGTCCCGCTGGTCAGGAACCGTTCCGTCACCAGAAACGTTGAGAGGGCGCAGGCGGGACGATCGGCGACGGCTGATGAGGAGCGGGTTCTGCGACCGGACGGATGGGCATGAGCGACGAGGCGGACGGGCCCGCGACGCGAATCTGGTTCAACGAGACCTGGCGCGGCACCTACCAGCTCATCGGGCTGCTACGGGCCGGGGCCGGATCCGGTCGACGGTTGACCGTCCTGGGTTCCCACCGCATCCCCAGCACGCCGTTCCTCCAGGCCTGCGACGAGGTGGTCGACGAGCCGCCCGAGGTCGGTGACGCCTTCGTCGAGGTCGCGCTGGAGCTGTGCCGCCGGCACCGGGTAGACGTGTTCGTCCCCAACCGGGAGATGCTGGCGATCGCCGAGCAGGCCGACCGGTTCAAGGCGGACGGCATCGCGGTCATGTGCTCGCCGGCCGAGGCGGTCCGGACCTTCACGACCAAGGACGGGCAGTACCGCGAGATGGCCCGACGGGGGCTGCCCGTCCCCCGCGCGGTCCCGGTCCGCACCCTCGCCGGATTCCGGGCCGCCTACGCCGCGCTGGTCGCAGACGGGCTGCCGGTCTGCTTCAAGCCCGACGTCGACCACGGTGGGCAGGGTTTCCGGGTGATCGACCCGGCCGCGGAGGAACTCGGCGCGCTGCTCGCCCCGCCGTCCGTCCGGGTGGCTCTGAGCACCGTCGAACGGATCCTCGGTTCGGTGCCGGACTTCCCGGCCCTGATGGTCGGCCAGTATCTGAGCGGCCCCGAGTACAGCGTCGACGTCCTGTCGGACGACGGCCGGCTGATCGCGGCGGTGCCGCGGGGCAAGAGCGGAGGGCCGTGGACCCGCGAACTGGTCGACGATCCCGAGGTGGTCGAGCTGACCCGGCGGGTGGTGGCGGCCTTCGGCCTGAGCTACCTGTCGAACGTGCAGATCCGCTACGACGACGGCCGTCCGGTCGTCCTCGAGGTCAACACCCGGGCCGCCTCGGGGAGCTACCAGTCGGCCGCGGCCGGGGTCAACCTGCCCTGGTTGGCGTTGCGGCTCGCGCTCGGACTGGCTGTCGACGACCCGGCTCCGACCCTGCCGCACACGCTCATCGTCTACACCGAGGCCATGCCGATGCGCAGCCCCCGGTGGGCGACGACACCCGGGCCGGACCGACGCTGACCGACCGGCTCGGGCGACCGGTCTACCTGGCGGCGCCGGGCGCCACCGGGGCCGGAGCGGTGGTGGTCAACGTCCCGAGCAGCGCCGGGGTGATGCCGATCAGGCCCGGCACCACGGTCACATCCCGCAGGGCCGGCGGCAGCGGGTACGGCGACCGACCCTCGCTGTAGTGCAGCGAGGGCACCAGGACGGTCGGGCAGCCGGCGGCCAGGCCCGCCCGCGCGCCGGCCTCGCTGTCCTCCAGCACGACGCACTCAGCCGGCCCGCGGCCGAGCCGGGCCAGCGCGGCCTGGTAGGCGTCCGGCTCCGGCTTGGCCCGGGTCACCTCGTCGCCGGCCACCGTCACGGTGAACTGGTCGGGCCCCAGTTCGGACTCGACCAGGTCGAGGACCGCCGCCATCAACGGCCGGTACGACGAGGACACCAGGGCGGTCGGCACGCCGGCCCGGACCAGACGGTTCAACAAGGTGACCGCGCCGGGCATGAAGGCGAGCCGGCCGGGTTCCGCGAACAGCTCCGCCGTCCGGGCCACCAGGCGCGCCCCGACGGTCACCGGGTCGGCGGTCGCCGCTTCGCCGCCCAGCATGTCCAGCATGATCGGGACGGCCGTGACCACGCCCCGGCCGAGCATCGCCGCCTTGATCTCGGCGGTGAACACCCCACCGAGCTCGGCCGAGACTTCCGCCTCGGCGATCGTCCAGACCGGCTCCGAGTCGACCAGCAACCCGTCCATGTCGAACAGGACGGCCCCCGGCAGACCCTCGGCCGCCCGCTCCAGCTCGCCGTGCGGCTCCCCCGGCCCGCTCTGTGCCTCTGGATTCGCGGCTCCGGGAACCGCTCGACTCCCGCGCCAACCTCGTTCCTCGGCCGACACGTCCGCCCGCTCCCCCGGCCCGCTCATCGGGCGGCGAAGTACTTGGCTTCGGGGTGGTGCGCGACGATCGCCGAGGTCGACTGCTCGGGCACGAGTTGAAACTCCTCGGACAGCTCCACGGCGACCCCCCGGGTGTTCATCTCGAGCAGGTTTTCCTTCATCACCACAGTCGACTTGACCACCGAGTATTGGGCCACCGCGGCCTTCATGACCTCGGTCGGCTGGAGCACGAACGGCAACTGCATCTGGCCGGAGCCGAACAGCTCACCGACCGTTTTCATCCCCGCCAGCAGCGTCTCGTTGATGATCTGCAGCGGCGGCCGGTCGGCCAGGGCCTCGTCGAGGTCGGCCGCGAGCCCCGTACGTTCGCCGTCGACGATCCGCCGCTCGAGCCGCTCCCCGAGCGGCAGCGCGGCCAGCTCCTCGGCCCGGGTCTGGCCTTCGGCGTGCGTTTCGACGCCCTCGAACAGGTCCATCAACGTGGTCAGCGGGTCGGTCGCGCCGTCCCGGCCCAGCGCCGGCCGGCCGGCGTTGGGCATGCACGACAGCCCGATCCGGGCGTGCTCGGACAGGTAGCGCAGGTGCTCGCTCATTTCGGTCGGGCCGGTCGCGCAGTTCAGCCCGATGTGGTCGATGCCGAGCGGCTCGAGCGCGGTCAGCGCGGCGCCGATCTCCGACCCGAGCAGCATCTGACCGGTCAGCTCGACGGTCACCTGGGCGAACAGCCCGACCCGGCGGCCGGCCGCGGCCATCGCCCGTCGGGCGGCCACGATGGCCGCCTTGGCCTGGAGCAGGTCCTGGGCGGTCTCGATCAGGATCGCGTCGACCCCGCCGGCAATGAGGCCGGCTGCCTCGGCCTGGTAGGCGTCCCGCAGCTGGGCGTAGGGCGCGTGCCCGAGGGTCGGCAGCTTCGTGCCCGGGCCGACCGACCCGATGACGTAGCGCGGCTTGTCGACGGTGGCGTAGCCGTCGGCCACCTCCCGGGCGATCCGCGCGCCGGCCTCGGCCAGCTCGTGGATGCGGTCGGCGATCCCGTACTCACCCAGGTTCGACAGGTCCGCGCCGAACGTGTTGGTCTCGACCGCGTCCGCCCCGACCGCGAAGTACGCCTCGGGCAAGGTGGCCACGACGTCCGGCCGGGTCACGTTGAGCATCTCGTTGCAACCCTCGTGACCTTCGAAATCATCGAGGGACAGGTCCGCGGCCTGGAGCATCGTGCCGGTCGCGCCGTCGGCGACCACCACGCGTTCGGACCGGGCCGTGAGGATGTCAGGGCGCACCGGCGCATCTTATCGGTGGGGCCTTTTTCGGTGGCGCCCCGCGCGACGATCGACGCGCCCGGCGGCTCTTCCGGTGAGAACCGCCGCCCCCCGTGGGAACCCGCGGGCGGCGGGGTGGAGACTGGACGCTCACGCTGTGGTCTCGAACAGCGCAGTGGGACTCGAACAGACTGTGGTCTCGGGCCGGTGTGGACCGTGGCACGTCGTGGTCCGGATCCGTGGCCCCCGCCTTGCACCCGAACCACCGGAAATCGGTACGGGCGCCGGGTGAGGGTCGCTGAACCGGCTGGCGGTGCCCCGGCCACGACGTACCGTTGCAGGGTCGCGGGGCAGTCCGAGGGCGGCCCCCGGGGGGCGGCGGGAGGTGGTTGGGTGATCGGGTTCTCCGACGTGGGGGATTTGCGGAACCCGGTTGTCGTCGCGGCCTTCGAGGGCTGGAACGACGCGGCGGACGCCGCCTCGGCCGCGATCGAGCATCTCGAGTCGGTGTTCGAAGCCCGGCCGATCGGCTCGGTCGACCCGGACGAGTACTACGACTACCAGGTCAACCGGCCGACGGTTTCCGGCGGCGATGGTGCCGAGCGCGCCATCCAGTGGCCCACCACGCGTATCTCGCTGGCCTCTCCGCCCGGGGCCGAGTTCGATCTGGTCCTGATCCGTGGGCTCGAGCCGAATATGCGCTGGCGCACGTTCACAGCCGAGCTGCTGGAGGCCGTGACGGCGCTCAGGGCCGAGAAGATCGTCTCGCTGGGGGCGCTGCTCGCGGACTCGCCGCACACCCGACCGGTGCCGATCAGCGGCACGGCCGGCGACCTGGCGACCGCCGCGAAGCTCGGTCTGGAGGTGTCCAAGTACGAGGGCCCGACCGGGATCGTCGGTGTCTTCGCCGACGCCTGCGCGACGGCCGGGCTGCCGTCGGTGTCGTTCTGGGCGGCGGTCCCGCACTACGTGGCCAACCCGCCCTGCCCCAAGGCGACCCTCGCCCTGCTGCGCCGGGTGGAGGACATGCTCGACGTGGAGGTGCCGCTCGGCGAGCTGCCGGAGGCGTCCCGGGCCTGGGAGCGCCAGGTCGACGAACTGGCCGAGGGCGACAGCGAAGTGGCCGAGTACGTCCGGTCGCTGGAGTCGCGGGAACCCGAGACGTCCCTGCCGGAAGCCAGCGGCGACGCCATCGCCCGCGAGTTCGAGCGCTACCTGCGCCGCCGGGGCCGCTCCACCTGACCGGCGGCCGGTCCCCCGGTGCTCCCGGGGACCGCGACCGACCGATGGCCGCGGCCACCGGCCGTCTCTCAACGGCTGATCGTCGGGTCGGGGACCTACTCCTCGACGACTTCGGCGTCGATGATGTCGTCCTCGGGACCGATCGGGCCGGGCGGGCCCGGGTGGCGTCGCGGGGGCGGCGGCGGGCGCCGCGGCGCGTGCGGGTTCTGATGCGGCGACTGCTGCCCGGCCTGGGGCGGCGGGGTCTGCGGCGGCGGGCCCTGCGGGTGCGGCGGACCCTGCGGGTGGGCCGGGCCCTGCGGCGGCGGGCCCTGCGGGTGGCTCGAGTGCGGATGACCGGCCTGCGGGTGGGCCCCCTGCGGGTGGGCGCCCGGCGGAGGCGGCGGGTTCTGCGGGTGGAGCGGGCCCTGGGGTCGGGGCATGCCGTGGGGCGGCGTATTCACCGGCCCGCCCTCGGCGGTGGCCGCCCGGGCCAGGTCGGCCAGCGACCGGTCGATCTCGTCCGAGGTGATGAGGCCCCGCAGCCGCAGCAGCGCGCCCAGGATCTCGCCCTGCTGGTGGCGGATCGATTCCAGGCGCGCGGTCGAGTGCGAGAGCTGGGCGGTGACCTCGTCCTCGCGGGCCTTCGCGCGCCGCTCGGATTCCTCGAAGGCGTCGACGATGATGCGGTCGGCCTGGTCCTGAGCCTGGCGGACGATGGGACTGTTCGCCGCGGCGTCGTCCACAGCCTCCTCCAATGCCCGTTCGGCGATACGCCGGGCCACGCCGGTCATCTGGTCAGCCTCCTGCTGGGCCAGATCCAGCATCATGCCGATGCGGGCGCCCGCCTCGCCGCCGGGCGCGCCGACGTTCTGGCCGCGGTAACGCCGCTCCTGGCCGAGAGCCGCCTCGGCGGCGGCGGCCCGACCGGTGACCTCACTCGCATACCGCCACAAGGCGCCCAGGTACTCGTCCACCTGGCGCGGGTCGTACCCGCGCGCGACCTCGTCGAAGGTTGGACGGTCCACGGTCATGTTGGGGTCCGAACGTCGGTGGGCGCCCATGGAAACTCTCAGCCCTCTTCAGGTGACAAATCCACACCAAGCAAAGCGTCTACAGTCTCCTCCACGAGTCGCGGGGCCCCGGCAGCGGTACCTACCGACCCGCCGTCCGATGGAGGGGACAGAGCAGACGTTCCCGGTGCCGCGCCCGGGGAAAGCGCAAGATCCACCCATCGGTCGACCGCGGCCAGCGCGCCGGGAGCGTCCAGATCGGCGGCCAACCGCCCGCGGACCTCGTCCAGCAGGGCGGTGGCGGGCGGCCCGGCCGGGGCCGCGACGGCCCGGCGCCACCGGGCCAGCCGGGCCGTGGCCGCCTCCAGCTCGCCGGCGTTCCACTCCCAGTCCTCGGCGTGGTGGTGCCCGAGCAGCGCGAGCCGGATCGCCGCCGGGTCGACCCCCCGGGTCCGCAGCCGGGAGACGAACTCCAGGTTGCCCCGCGACTTCGACATCTTGTGGCCGTCCAGGCCCACCAGCCCGGTGTGCACGTAGGCCCGCGCGAACGGGGCGGCGCCGGTCGCGACCTCGGCGTGTGCGGCGCTCGCCTCGTGGTGCGGGAAGATCAGATCCGTGCCGCCGCCCTGGACGTCGATCGTGTCGCCCAGGTAGCGGCCGGCGATCGCGGCGCATTCGATGTGCCACCCGGGGCGGCCGGGGCCGAACGGGGACGGCCAGGACGGCTCGCCCGGGCGGTGCGCGCGCCACAGCAGCGGGTCGACCGGGTCCTTCTTGCCGGGCCGGCCGGGGTCGCCGCCGTTGGCCACGCACGATTCCGTCATCGCCGCGTGGGTCAGGTGGCTGACCTCACCGAACCGGTCGGCCAAGGCGACCGGGAAGTAGAGATCGCCCTCGACGCTGTACACGGCGCCCCGCTCGGCGAGTCCGCTGATCATCTCGATGATCAGCGGAATGGCCTCGACGACCCCGATGTACTCGGCCGGCGGGATCATCCGCAGCGCCGCCATGTCGTGGCGGTAGCGTTCGATCTCGGTCGCGGCCAGCGCGCGCCAGTCGATGCCGTCCCGGTCGGCCCGCTCCAGCAGCGGGTCGTCCACGTCCGTCACATTCTGCACGTAGACGACCTCGCCACCGGCGTCCCGGACCGCCCGGCCGAGCAGGTCGTAGGTCAGGTAGGTGAACGCGTGGCCCAGGTGGGCCGCGTCGTACGGCGTGATTCCGCAGACGTACATCCGCACCGGTCGGGTCAGGTCCAGGGTGTGGAGCCCGCCGGAAGCGGTGTCGCGGACCTGCCCGGACGGCCCTCGTCCGGGCAGCCGCGGCACCTCCGGGGCTGGCCATGACTGCATGTCAGCAAGGGTAGTCGCGGCCGGTGGGGACGTGGCGGACTACGGACAACCGGCTCGTAACGACCGACGACCTCAGAAGGGCGACCTCAGAAGGGCGGCCACGGGATCGCCGGCCACTCGCCGGACGGTTCCGGGAACCGGCCGGCGTCGACCAGCTGGTCGATCCGACGGACCAGGGCCCGGACCTCGCCGCGGGTCAGCAGGGCGTGCAGGTCGTCGCCCAGGCGGGCGTCGAGGTCGGCCCGCAGGCCGCCGAGCAACGTGAGGTCGGCCGGGGCCAGCCGCTTGCCCCGCCAGGTCCACAGCAACGTCCGCAGCTTGTTCTCGGTGTGGAAGCTGATGCCGTGATCGATGCCGTACACCCGGCCCGAGGGTCCGGGCAGCAGGTGGCCGCCCTTGCGGTCGGCGTTGTTGATGACCGCGTCGAACAGGGCGATCCGGCGCAGCCGCGGGTCATCGGAGCGGGTCAGGGTGACCAGGTCGACCGTCATGTCGACGTCGATCCACAGCTGGGCCATGCCGGTCCCGAACGGCCCCTCGCGCAGGACGGTGGGCGGCACGATGCCCACGTCCGACCCGTCGGCGGGCCCCTCGGGCGGCGCGCAGGTCGGGCGGCTCATGGCCTCGGAGACCAGGAACGCGGCTACTTCCCGGCCGGCGAGGGTGCCGTCCGGGAAGTCCCACAACGGACGCTCGCCGAGCACCGGCTTGTACACGCAGCGGCCCTGCCGGTCGCCGAGCTCGACGGCGCAGTACAAGGTGGCGTTGCTCGCGTCGACGAGCCGGCCCTCGACGGTGATCTCCCCGTCGCGCAACAGCTCGAGCACGGCGGACCGCTCGAGGCCGCCGCTGTCGACGGTCGCGTCCGACAGCGGCGCCGCGCCGCGATCTGTGGACCCCGCCACCGGCACTCTCCCGTGATTTGTCGTCCAGTCCCTCAGTGTGGCTCCCGACCGGACGCGATGGGGCGCCCTACGACGGGGACTTCGTTACATCCGTGTGGCGGCCCGGTTCGCCGGCCCCGCCCGCCCGGTCACGTCTCCGCGTGGTGTCCGTTGAGCCGCGGGCAGGTGTGCCCGGCCGGGTCGAGCGGCAGGCCGCACAGCGGACATGGCGGCCGCCCGGCCGCGACGACCCGCTGGGACCGCGTCACGAACGCCCGGCCTTCCTGGGTGGTCAGGTGGACCCGCAGCACATCCGGACCGTCCTCGTCGTCCGAGAGGGCCTCGGCGGTGGTCGACTCGCCGGGGGCCTGGGCCTCGAGCACGACCCGCCGCCGGGCCGGATCCCAGCCCAGGGCGATCGCCGCCACCCGGAACTCCTCGTCGAGCGGCAGGTCCAGGGGCGCGACGTCGACGCCGGCCGGCGCGACCGGTTCCGAGACGTCGACCCCCCGGCGGCCCAACTCGTCGAGCAGCTCCCGCAGGCGCTCGGCCAGCGACTGGACCTGGGCTTTCTCCAGCGCGACGCTGATCAGTCGTACGCCCTCGCGGGCCTGGAGGTAGAAGACCCGCTCACCCGGTCCGCCGACCGTTCCGGCGACGAAGCGCTCGGGCGGGTCGAAGACATGGATGCGGCGGGGGGTGTCGCGGGCCACAAGTGCTCCTAGTCGGCTTCCACGTCATCGCCGGCGCCGGCGCCGCCGCCGACGACGGCGTCACCGGTGTCCGCGTCGCCTTCGCTGCCGGTGCTCTTCTTGGGCGGGAGCAGATCGTTGACCGCGCCGCCCAGGTCGTTGGTCCGGACGACGAACGGCCGGCGCTCGGTGTAGCGGATCACGGTGAGGGAGCCTGGATCGATCGTGATCCGCTGGAAGAGATCCAGGTGCATCCCGGCCGCGTCGGCGACGATCGCCTTGATCACGTCGCCGTGCGAACAGGCCAGCCAGGTCGCGTCCGGCCCCAGCCGGGTGTTCCAGTCCCGGACCGCCGCCACCGCCCGGGCCTGGGTGTCGCGCAACGCCTCGCCGCCCGCCCCCGGAAACACCACCGCGCTGGGATGCTCCTGAACCGTCCGCCACAGCGGGTCCTTGGTCAGCGTCTTCATGGGCTGGTTCGTCCAGTCCCCGTAGTGGCACTCCCCCAGGCGCTCGTCGACCTGTACGTCAGCCTCGGGCCGGGCCGGGCCGGCCGTCCCGGCGATCGCCGCCGCGGTCTGCAGGCACCGGTCGAGCGGGCTGGACACGATGGCGGCCAGCGGAACGGGCGCGAGGCGCCCGGCCAGGGCGGCGGCCTGTTTCCGGCCGCGGTCGTCCAGGCCGACACCAGGTGTCCAGCCGAGCAGAACCGAACCGGTCACGGCCGTGAGCCCGTGGCGCACGAGCAGGACGGTCGTCACCGGGTTGAGGCTATCCGCGTCCCCGAGGATCGCTCGCGGCGCGCCGGGGCAGGCGTCCGCATGACCACGAGGCGTCACCTTTAGTGTCGCTTCATGCAGCATCGGCGCCTCGGGGGAAGCGGGCTGGTGGTCTCACGGGTCGCGCTCGGAACGATGACGTGGGGCACCGGTACCGATCAGGATGACGCGCGGGCCCAGCTTCGGGCGTTCCGCGACGCGGGCGGGACCCTGATCGACACCGCCGACCGGTACGGCGGTGGGGAGTCGGAGCGCATCCTGGGCCGCATCCTGAGCGACACGGATCGTGACGAACTCCTGGTCGCGACCAAGGCCGGGTCGCCGGCCGGGCCGGCTCCGTTGCGCCGGGGTACGTCGCGGCGGCGGATGCTCGACGGACTGGACGCGTCCCTGCGTCGCCTTGGCGTCGACCACGTCGATCTCTGGCAGGTCCATGTGTGGGACGACGCGACGCCCTGGGAGGAGACGCTCGCCGCCCTCGACACCGCGGTGAACAGCGGCCGCACCCGCTACATCGGGGTGTCGAACTACAGCGGCTGGCAGACCGGGGTGGCGGCCGCCTGGCAGCGCGCGGTCCCCGGCCGGGCCCACCTCGCGTCCACCCAGGTCGAGTACTCGCTGCTGGCCCGCGGCGTGGAGCGCGAGGTGCTGGCCGCGGCCGGCGCGCTCGGCCTCGGGGTGCTGGCCTGGTCGCCACTCGGGCGGGGGGTCCTGACCGGCAAGTACCGGGGCGGGACCCCGACCGATTCGCGGGCCGCCTCCGGGCCGTGGCCCCGGTTCGTCGGCGCCTACCTCACCTACGAGGCCGGCCGGGTCGTCGATTCGGTGGTCACGGCGGCCGAAGGGCTCGGGGTGACCCCGCTGGCGGTCGCGTTGGCCTGGGTCCGCGACGCGCCCGGGGTGGCCTCCGCGGTGGTCGGGGCGCGCACCGCCGCCCAGCTCTCCGCGTCCCTGGCCGCCGAGTCCGTCGGACTGCCGCCGGAGATCCGCCGGGCCCTCGACGACGTCTCCGCCCCCACACTGGGCTACCCCGAACGGCCGGCCCCGTCCTGAACTGCGATCGGGCCGCGTGAACGTGCGTCAGTGCGTGCGATGACGCTGTCGGTCTGCCGCTCGGGCGGGAGCTGATGGTTCGGGGTTCGGGGTTGGGGGGCGGGCGTTGGGGGGCGGGCGATGTCGGTTTGGCAGGGTCGGCGTCCGCAATTCGGCGCTGGGACGATGACACTTGCGGTCGGACCCGGATCCGTCGTCGTCGGCGGGCGTCAGGACGTACGAGAACGATGCCAGTTCGAGCTTTCCGGCGACTGGCATCGTCAGCGGGTGCGGGCGGCGCGTTGACGATGTCAACTATGCACCGCTCACGCTGCCACTCCGGGCGCCTTGTTCGGCGTCGTCGTCAGCGCGCTTCGGAGCGTGCGTCGGCGCTGCCGGGCGTGCTGGTCGGGCGTGGTCCTGTCG
>JAMFSN010000350.1 GCA_026225295.1 Frankia alni | reverse complement strand
GCCATGCTTCGGGCCGCCATGCTTCGGGCCGTGTGCCGGGCCGCGCCGACCGGCGCGCGCCGTGGTCGGCGGGACGACGGGTCGATCGCGCCGTTCGTCGCCTTCCTCGGTATCACCATGTTTCTGCTGGCCGGCCTGGTGATCGACTCGTCCCGGCAGCTCACGGCGCGCGCGCGGGCCGTGGCGATCGCCGAGGAGGCGGCGCGGGCCGGCGCCGAGGCGGCCAATCCGGCCGACCGGGATCTCGCCCTGGATCCCCAGCTCGTCGCGAGCCGGATCGACGCTTACTGCGCCCAGGCCCGAGCCAGCGAGGCGCACCTCACCGACTGTCGACTGGACGGGATCAAAGGTGCTGACGTCACGGTGAGCACCCGGATTTCCCTGCCGGCCGGGCCCCTGGGAATGATCAGATCGACGTTGAACGCGTCCGGGACGGGCAGCGCCCACTCGGAGGTCGGCACCACCCAGGATGACGCCCAGTGATCGGCGACCAGCGCCGGGTGGAGGCTTTATCCACAACGCGAGGAACCCTTTGTCCGTTTGTGGCGGTTTCTGAGACGATGGATCTCGCCCCTCCCCACCCAGCGCAACCATCCCGACCCGTTTCATCGACCATCGAGGGCCGCGTCGAATCCCGGCGCGGTCCACCCTGAACGCCCGCCGACCTGAACCGGTGACTCCCACCGCACCTGATCAGAACGGGAACCAGCATGGCCAGCACCTCGACCTCCCCCGGTCGGCGCGCCGACAGTGAGCGCACCCGCGAGTCCGGGCCGGGCGGAAGCTCGGTACCGTCCCGCCCGGCCGGCGCGCGGCTGCCCGCCTACTCCCCGCCGCGCGGGGTCCGCGCCAAGGAACGCCTGCGTGCCCTCGGGGCGCTCCTGACGCTCCTGGTGGTGATCGGCGGCGTGCCGGCGGCGCTCCTGCTGGCGATCGGCTCGCCGATCCCGAAGTCCGCCCCCAGTGAGGACGACCTGACGGGGTCGATTTCGCCGACGACCCTCCTGGCCATCCTGTCGGTCGTCGTCTGGCTGGCCTGGGTGCATTTTGTGGTCTGCGTCCTGGTCGAATGGCGGGCGGAACGGCGGGGGGCCGGGCTGCCCGGGCACGTACCGCTCGGTGGCGGATCTCAGCGACTGGCCCGGCGGCTGGTTGCGGCGACGTTGCTCCTGTCGGGCACGGCGATGCTCGCCGCGCCCACGCACGGAGGCGGCCACCCGACGCGCATCCCCGGCCCCGGAGCAGCCGCCCCGGCGGTGACCGCGCCCGCCCACCCGGGCCCGGTCACCGCGGGAGCGGCCGGCGGCGGGACGGTTCGCCCCGCGGGGCCGTTCGACCAGCGATCCGTGACCCCGGCGGGCCAGTCCCGACAGCCGACGAAGTACTACGAGGTTCGCCCGCACCAGGGCCGCAACTACGACTCCCTGTGGGGGATCGCCGAGCGGTACCTCGGTGACGGCCTGCGCTACCGGGAGGTGTTCGCGCTCAACCAGGGGCGCGTGCAGCCCGACGGTCGGTCGTTGGAAAAGCCCGACCTCATCCATCCGGGCTGGACGCTCTACCTGCCGGCCGACGCCCAGGGCCCGGGCGTGATGACCGTCCAGACCCCCGCGACCAACGCCCCGTTCTCACCGTCCCGAGGGGCGGATACCGGGGGGACGCGGACCGCCCAGGCGCCCGCCGGCACCCCGGCCATCGGCCCGGGAGCGGCTGAGCGCGACGCCACCGCCCCGACCCGGTCGGCCGGCGCGGGCGGTGGCGCGGTGGGCGGTGGCGGCGCGGGCGGCGTCCGCGCGGGAGCCAACCACACGACCTCGATCGAGCCGGGCGGATCCGCCCCGGTCGCCCAGCCGGATCCGACCGCAACCCGCCACGCACCCGGCGGCGGACTTCCCCACCGGGGATTGGCGGGCGCATCGCTGCTGGCCGCCGGCGTTCTGGTGGCGCTGCAACGCCGCCGCTCGCGGGACGGCGGGGCGCAGACCGGTGGCGAGGCCGAGGTCGCGCTCCGGTTGGCCGCCGACGAAGGGTCGGTGAGCTTTCTCGACGCCGCCCTGCGCCACCTGTCCGCCGAGCTCACGACCGCCGGCCGGGCCCTGCCGCAGGTGTTCGCGGCATCGTTGTCGCCCGAACGGCTGGCGCTGTTCATCGCGCCGCCGGAGGGATCGGCGCCGCCCGCGCCCTGGACCGGCGGGGACGAGGGTCGGTACTGGTCGCTCGACCGCGACCCCGACACCGCGGAGGGGCTGCCGCCGGGTGTCGCGGCGCCGGCCGGTACCCCGGCGCCGTACCCGGGCCTGACCACGATCGGCACCGACGAGCGGGGCGCGCGGATCCTCGTCGACCTCGAGGGCGCGCCCGGCATCGTGAGCGTGGGCGGAGATCCCAGCACCGCCCGGGATGTCGCGGTCTCGATCGCGGTCGAGCTGGCGACCAACCGGTGGTCGGACGAACTGCGGGTGTGCCTGGTCGGGTTCTCCGACGACCTCACGGCGCTGGCCCCGCACCGGCTGCGCTATGCGACCGACCTCGGCGACGTACTCGACGAATTGGAGGAACGGTCCTCGCGGCGGCAGACCAGCAGCGGCCTGCGGTCGGTGCTGCTGGGGCGCCAGGCGGCCCGGACCCAGTCGCTCGTCGCCCCCGATCTGCTGATCCTGTCGGCCCCGCCGACCGAAGAGGAAGCGGGTCGGTTGGCCATGCTGGCCGACGGGCGCGAGCAGGCGGTCGGCGTGCTGACCGTCGGCGACACTCCCCCGGCGCGCTGGCGGTTCGCGGTCCAGAGGGACGGGCGGATGTCCACCGGAGTGCTCGGCCTCGAGGTGCTGGCGCAAACCCTGCCCGTCGAGGACTACCAGGCGATCCTGCGCATGTTCGAGGCCGCGGACAACGCGCACCGCGCCGACGGTGGGGTCGTCGTGCCGCTGCCCCGGCCCGGCGCGGCCTGGTTCGGATCCGACCCGCCGACCGGGCCGATGCCCATCGCCGGCGGGTCCGGTCGGGCCCCGGGCCGTCGCCGGGACCACGACCGCCCGGCCGGGGTCGTCGACGCGGCGATGGGCGCGGAGGCGCCGTTCGAGCCGGCCGAACCGCTCGGCGACTCGGGTCCGGTCCCGATCAACACGGCCGTCCTGGCCGCCGGAGCCGACGGGACCCGAGGCCCGGGCGAAGCGCCCGACGGCCAGGCCGCCGGGATCGGCACCCACGGTCGGGGCTGGGCCCGGAGTGGCACGACGGCGGGCCCGGTCCGCCAGCCGTCGCCCGACAACGATGCCGCCGCCGGGCCGGCGATGCCCGCGCCCGGGCCGCTGCCCGACCTGACCGTTCCGGCGGCCGTGGAGATCCGGGTGCTCGGAACCCTGACCGTCGACGCTCCCGGCCACGTCGCTCCCGAACGGGCCGAACTGCTCACCGAGCTGACCATCTATCTGGCCCTGCACCGGGAGGGTGTCCATCCCGGTGTTCTGGTCAGTGCCATCTGGCCCCGCGGGGTTTCCGACGACGTGGTCGCCGCGACGATCGGGCACCTGCGGGGGTGGCTCGGTTCCGCCGCCGGAAGGTCGCGGCTCATCACCGGCGAGGACGGGCGGTGGCGGCTGTCCGATGACGTCCGGTGCGACTGGGACCTGTTCCAGGCGTTCGCCGCCCGGGCCGGGGCCGCCGGGTCGGACGCCGTGAGCGACCTGACGACGGCGCTGCGGCTGGTGAGCGGGCCGCTGTGGGTGGGTGTGCCGGCCCAGCGGTACGCCTGGCTGGCGCGCACGCCGATCGAGGGGATGACCCGGTCGGCGATCATCGGTGTGGCGCACCGCCTGGCGAGCATGGCGCTCGCCAGCGGCGACACTTCGATCGCGGTGGCCGCGTGCCGGACCGGGCTACGGGCCACGCCGGCCTCGGAGCAGCTGTGGCGCGACCTGCTGCGGACAGTGGCGTCCCGGGGCGACCGGGCGTCGCTGTCGGCGGTGGCCGCGGAGATGTACCGGACGATCGCACCGGCCGGCTCGGGGTTGTCTCCCACCGCCGAGACGGACGCGCTGGTCCAGGAGCTGATACCCGGCTACCGCCGCCGCACAGCCTGACCGGAGACGCTCGCCGCCGCCGTCATCAGGGCTCGGCCCGCCATCAGGGCGAGGATTTGCTGGTGGCTGCGGTCCGCTGATGGCGGCGGCACGACCTCCGTGATCGCGCTACCCGCCCGGCTCGGCAGCCCGGTCGAGCGTGGCCACCAACGTCTTGGGAGCGACCATCCGGTAGGCATCCTCGACGATCGCGGCGACCTCATCCCAGTCGACATCGAGGTCCAGCCGGACCCCGAGCCAGCCGCGGCCGCCGACGTAGGGCGGCCGGAAGAATCGTTCGGGCTCCGCCGCGACCAGAGCATCCTGCGCCCCGGGCGGCGCCGGGCACCAGATCGCCAGCCGACCGTCGCCGTGGTGGTCGTCCTGGAACATCAGAAGCGTTTTCTTGCCTCGGACGAACCAGGCCCGAGCACCGTGGCTGAGCCGCTCGGTCACCTCCGGCAGCCCGAGGCACGTCTGCCGTATGCGCTCGAGCGGATCCGTTCTCGACATGCCGATCAGGATCCCAGCCGAGCAGCCCGCCGTCCCATCAGCCCCGCTGCCGACCGGCCATCGTGCACGCCCCGGGCCGGTCCGACCCGGATCGCAGACCCTCCCCGGGCCGCCAGCCCAGCTTGGTCAGCCCGGCGAGCCGTACGGTAGGCTTTGAGCGTCAGACCGCGCAGGCGGGAGTGACATGCGCTCGTAGCTCAACGGATAGAGCATCTGACTACGGATCAGAAGGTTGGGGGTTCGAGTCCCTCCGAGCGCACCCCATCTGACCAGCGCACATAGACCTTCGTCTATGTGCGCTTAGTCGTTCTGGGGGCTTCGTGGGCCATCGGTGGGCCATCCGGGGCACGGCGGGCCAGTTCGGGGGCACCGCGAGGGGTGCGCGGCACGAGCGCGGCGGCGTCCTCGGCCACCTTGTGCCCGACCCCCTTCAACATGTGCGCGTACGAGTCGGCGGTCGTGCGAATGGAACCGTGACCGCGCCGCTTGGACACGAGCACCAACTCGGCGCCGGTCGCCAGT
>JAMFSN010000349.1 GCA_026225295.1 Frankia alni | reverse complement strand
TGGCGCCTCGACCTGGACCGCCAGAACGAGATCGTGATCGACCACGTCCGGACGCTGCGCTTCCCGGTCCTGACCGTGCGCCTGGAACCGGACCGCTTCACCGACCAGATCGCTCGGGCCCTGGGCCCGGCAGCGTCCATCGCGCTGGTACCGCAAACGCGGCGCCGGTAGCCGGCTAGTGGTACCAATCTCGGAACCGGCGCGGGAACGGGGCTCGGTCAGCAGGCGCGTTGCCAGATGACGGCTTTGGCGAGGGCGCCCCACTCGTAGGCGAGCTGGTAGGGCCATTTCCCCAGCGGGGGGCTGACCGTGTTGATCAACAGCTGACCCGGGTAACAGCGTTCGACCCGGAGGCGCGTCCGGGTGTCCTGGGCGCGTCGGGTGACGACCAGGATCCGCTTCCAGTGCCGTTCGGTCGCGAGCCGTCCGATGGCCCGGGCCTCGCCCTGCGTCGAGGTGGGATGGGGATAGAAGCAGGTCACCGCCACGTGCGCGATCGCCTCCCGGGGACAGCCCCCATATCCGGGGGTCGAGACGACCAACTGGGGAGCATCGCCGGCACGGGCCAGGGTCAACGCGGTGGACAGCCCGCTCGCGCCGTCCACGCCCCCGAGCAGAACGATCGCGTCGACCCGGGCCGGCCCGTCGGTGGTGGGGAAAACGAACAGCCGGAGCGTGGCCGCCACGAACACGGCGAGCAGACCGCCGACCAGCGTGGCGGCGAACCGTCGCCAGCCTCGGCCGGATCGTCGCGGTCGGGGGCCACGGGGGACGGCGCCGCGGGCGGTCCGCGGCTCCGTGAGGTCGCCGGCGGGGCCGGGGGACGGTCCCGAAGCGGCGGTGGGCACGCCGTCATTCGAGCACAGCCGCCCGCCGCCATCCGGTACCGGCGGTGCTCCCGCCGTCGCGTCCGCCGGAAATCCAGGTGTGTGGACAAGGCGATCTCCGTACCATGAATCGTGTGATTACCGCCGTCGTGACGTTCGCGCTCGCCTCCGCGCTCATCGTCGTGCTGCCGGGTCCCGACACCCTGGTTGTCATGCGCGGAATCCTGCTGCGCGGCCGGCGGGGAGCGGTCCGGACGGTGGCCGGCGTGCTCACCGGCCTGGTGGTGTGGGTGACGGCGGCGGTCATCGGACTGTCAGCGCTGCTGCGGGCCAGCCACGCCGGCTACACCGCCCTGCGACTGGTCGGTGCGGTGTACCTGGTGACGCTCGGGGTGCGGGCGCTGCGCAGCCGCTACCTGCCGGACATGACGGCGCCGCCGGCCGCGTCGACCGGGGATCCGGCCAGTCCGACGACGCCCGAGGAATCAGGACGGGCCGCGCGCGGTGGTGTGCTCGGCACCGGGTATTTCGCCGGTCTGACCACCGATCTGCTGAACCCGAAGGTCGGCGTCTTTTTCGTGACGTTCCTGCCCGGGTTCGTCCCCCACGGCGCCCCGGTCGGCCCGACCTCGGCGTTGCTGGGGGCGATTTTCCTGGTCGAGACGCTCTTGTACTTTGCCGTCCTGCTGCTGCTCGTCGACCGGATCGCCAGCCTCATGAACAGCCCGACCGCCCGCCGCCGGCTCGACCGCATGACCGGAGTGATTCTGGTGACGTTCGGCCTCCGGCTCGCGACCGAGGGCTGAACCGCCGGAGCGGTGCCCGGCCGTCCTTCCGCCTGGTTGTCCCCTACCTGGTCGGGCTCCGGATGCCGCCGGTGGCGGAACTTCCGGTGCGGCAGCCGTCGGCGGCCGGATACGCCAGGTCAAGGCCGTCCGCCGGCGCGATCGACTCGTCGATCGGCACCGGTCTGCGGACCGTGGCGCTCAGAAACCCCAGGACGGTCACGACCGAACCGGTCAGCAGCAGAGCGGCCCGACCGAGGCCGGCCGCGTGGCCGTCCGCGGCATCGCGAAGGCCGGCGCGTACGCCCCGGGGCAGGACGCGCAGCAGGTAGTCCAGTTCGGGACCGAGCGCCGGACGGCGGTGGGTCCGGTCGCGCACCGGTCGGACGGCGGCCGCATCGCGGGTGATGGCCCGCAGCGCCGCCTTCGAGCGACCTTCCTCGCGGCAGCGCTTCAGGACGTAGGCCGGCGAACGGCGATCACCGTGCACCCGATGATGGATGACCGCGGTCGGTTCATACATAAAGATGCCGCCGCCCGGTCGGGTCTGCGCGCGGATGCAGAATTCGGTTTCTTCACAACCACCGGCGCCGCGGGCTTTGCGGCCCAGCCGGTCGTCGAATCCACCCAGTTCATCGAAAAGTTGCCGGCGGAACAACGCGCAGCCGCCGAAGACGTTCCGAACCGCTTCCCGTTCGGTGGGCAGACCTTCGTGACTGCACCCGACCGTCCAGAGCATTTCGTTCGGGAACCACGCCGGCGGTTCACCTTCCCAGGCCGGAAGCGTCCGTCCGCCGACGCCGAGCACGTTCCGGTCGGCGGCCGCGACCGCCAACAAAGATTCCAGCCAGCGCGGCTCGGCCACGGCGTCGTCGTCGAGGAAGGCGACGAAGTCCGACCCCACCGCGGCAATTCCGGTGTTACGTGCGTTCGACAGTCCGGTGCGGCCACCGGTGTACAGGACATGTTCTTCACCGGCTCGTTCCCGGAGTCGTTCGAGCAGTGCGTGGTCGCCGTCGACGACCACCACGATCCGGTCCGGCGGCCGGGTCTGATGGTGGAGGGAATCGAGCGCCGCGCACAACAATGGGAACCGCTCGACCAGATGACTGCACACGATGACGCTGACCGAGTTCACGCCAGGTCCTGGGAGCCGGCGTTCCGCGAGCCGGTCGAACGGCTCGCGCGTAGGCGGGCGGCCCGGTACCGGGCCGCCCGGTAGGCCCGCCACGGGGTCCGCGTCCGGCGCCGCAGTTCGGTGATCATATCGTTCTGGCCTCGGGTTACGAGCTCGACCATCTGCTCCGGGCGGGTGTCGGCGGTGACGATCAGCCGGCCGACGGCAAACGGGTCGGTTCCGGTCCGGTGCCGGCGATAGCCCACCTCGCAGCCCGACGTGAAGCCCGCCGCGGCGACCGCCGATCGGACTTCGAAGGTGTGGTAGCCGAACGGGTAACAGAAGCTACGGGCCGCGACGCCGAGCTGATCGATGAGCATCGCCCGACTCGTCGAGATATCGCGCCGTAGCTCATCGTCGGGCCGCACGTCCAGTTCCGCGTGCTCGTGCCCGTGCGATCCGATTTCGATTCCGGCGTCGGCCACCGCGCGCAACTCCGCCCAGCTCATGATGTTCAGATCGGCTTCCGCATAGTCGGCCAGCCAGGTGGCTTTACCTCCGACGTGGGCGGTAGGGACGTAAAGAGTGGCGCCGGCGCCGGCGGCCTGGAGCACCGGAACGGCAGCCGAAAAATCATGGAAAGCGTCATCGAACGTGAGTGCGATCGTGCGATCGTGCGGATTATCCAGAGCGTCGGAAAGACCGGTGAACCGGTAGCCGGCTTCCGACAACGCGGCCAGTTGGTCGGTGAACAGTTCCGGCCCGACCTGCCAACGTCGGAATTCACGACTCGCCGAGGTGCCTATGCTGTGATACATCAGGACCGGCAAATATCCGGGTACGCCCGCATTGGGCAAATAGCTACCAGTATTTTCCGTCGAGGTCGTTTCACCCCGCAGCCCGACAACGCGCATAATTCCCCCTGTGCCCCCCGTAACTGCCAGGCCCCCCGAAACTGCCGGCCGAACCTGGTACAGTTATCACATTGTTCTGGATCGTAGCATCTCGGATATGTTCGGTCCCATGGACCGGAGGGTTTGGTGACGCGGACCTGGGACGGGGTCGCGTCCGCGTTCGACGAGGTGGCGGCCGCCGCCGGTGAAGGTGCGGCGGTAGCGGTCAGCGTCGACGGTGAGCTGGTGGTCGACCGGTGGGGCGGCGGCGCTGACGCCGCCGGCCACCAGGACTGGCAACGCGACACGCTCGTCCATGTCTTCTCGGTGACCAAGCCGCTCGCCGCGACCGCTCTGCTGCTCCTGGTGGACCGGGGGCTGGTCGAGCTGGACGCTCCGGTGCGGCGCTACTGGCCGGAGCTGACCGCCGCCACGACCGTCCGTCAGTTGCTCGCGCATCAGGCCGGGCTACCCGTCTTCGACGCGGACGTGACCCCCGAGCTGCTGCTCGACCCGGACGCCCCGGCCCGGCTGCTGGCGGCCCAGGAACCGCGGTGGGAACCGGGCACCGCCCACGGCGAACACGCTCTGACCTACGGGTTTCTGGTCGGCGAGGTGGTACGGAGGGTTGATGGCCGGCGGCTCGGACGGTTCTTCGCCGATGAGATCGCCGGCCCCCACGGACTGGATTTTGCGATCGGCCTGAGCCCCGCCGCCCAGGCCCGGTGCGCCGCGTTGCGTCCGGTCGGCCCCGAG
>JAMFSN010000348.1 GCA_026225295.1 Frankia alni | reverse complement strand
TGGGCGAGTCGGTGGCGGCGGCGACGGTCGCCGTCCAGACCGCCCTCGACGACCACCAGGCCGGCCCGCGGCTCTACGCCGTGAGCGCCGGCGGCCTGGTCGCCGTGTTCGCCATGTGGTGGCTGTACTTCGCCAAGCCGGCCGCCCGGCTGCTGACCTCGAGCCGGGTCGCGTTCGCCTGGGGTTACGGCCACTACGTCGTCCTCGGCTCGGCGGCGGCGCTCGGAGCCGGCCTGGCCGTCAACGTCGACCGGGTCACCCATCACACCGACGTGTCGTTGACCTGGGCGGGGGCCTGCGTGACGGTCCCGATCACGTTGTTCCTGCTGTCGATCTGGGCGCTGCACGTCCGTCCCCATCCGGGCCGGGCGACCCACCTGCCGCTCTACCTCGGCGCGACGGCGGCCACGCTGGCCGCGACCTTCACGCCGTATCCGGTGCTGATCGCCGGGCTGGTACCGGCCGCGCTGGTTGCGGTATCGGTGATTCTCGCGGACCGGGAGCCGGCGGCCGGAACGCAACCTCCGCCGTAGCGGTGGCCGCGGCGACGGCGGGACCGCTTCCCGGGTGGGTCGCGAGAGCGACCGCGACCAGTCCCATCGCCAACGTGTAGTGGTTGAAGAACGTCTGCTTGTTGGTCAGGTCGAGCGCGACCACGACCAGGGCCGACCCGGCCGCGAAACCGGTCGCCGTGCCGCGGGCCCGCCAGGCCAGCCCGTAGGCGAGCACGAGCCCCACGACGGTCAGCCCGAAACCCGGGTCGAGCCCGAAGTGGTGCAGCCAGCCCGGGAGGGACAGCGAGTCGTCGAGGACCGGGTAGTTGAGGTTCGTGACCACCGCGTCGTGCCAGAAGTCGCGGGGGCCGGCGATCACCCACGGAGCCACCGCGGCGGCGGCCAGACCGGCCGCGGCGACCGTCCGGCGCGGGCCGAATGCCGGCCACGCGGCCGCGACCGGCAGCAGCAGGGCGATGTGCTGCTTGCTCGCCAACCCGACGGCCAGCGCCAGAACGGCCAGCCGGGTGTGGCCGGTGGCCACCGCCCAGACCATCCCGGCCAGCGCGGCCACCAGCAGCGGCTCGGTCCAGGACTGCTGCAACGCGTAGGTCGACTCGGGAAACACCAGAACCAGCAGCGGCGCCCCGATCGCGGCGACCCCGGCCGGGTCGCTACCGTCTGGGCCGCCATCCGCCCGGGCGCCGCCGGCCAGGGCGAGGCGCCGGATGAACAGCGCCGCGAGGGCCGACGCCGCGAGCAGTCCGTACCGGACGTCCCCGGCGAGCAGCCGGAACGGGGCCAGCAGGACCGACGAGCCCGGCAGGTAGGGGTAGACGTCGAGCAGACCTCCGCCGGCGGCCTGGTGGGCGGCCGCGTTCGGCGCCCACCGTTGGCGGTACAGGTCGCGGCCGTCGACCAGACCCCGGCTGGAGATCTGGAGCAGGTGCCAGACGTCGATGCGGGGCGCCGGCGCCGCGACGATCATGGACAGGCCGGCGGCCACCGCGAGCGCGGCGGCCAGCCCGGCGAACCCTCCCGGCCGGGCGCCCCACCGCGCCCGCCCGCTCGGGACGGTCGCCCACCCGATCGCGGTCGCGGCCAGGAGACCCGCCGCCAGGGCCAGCCCGTCCGAGACGGTCGCGGCCGGCCCGCTCGCGTAGTAGCGCGGGTGACGCAGCACCGGTCCGAGGGCCAGCCCGGCCGCCACCACCCACCACCACCGTCGACCGCGGGCCGGTCCGGAGTCGGCGGCCCGGGAACCGGCGCGCCGGGCAGCGGCCGTCGCCCCGGGCCGCAGGCTCGCCACCGCCGCGCCGATGGCCACCGTCCCACCGACCGCGAGCAGGAGCGCCCCGGCGGTGTAGCGACCGTCCTTCGCCGCGATGGCGGCGGACAGCGCGCTCCAGCCGATCAGCAGCCCGCCGACCGGCCCGGCGGTACGCCCCCACCCGGCCCGACCGCGACGCTGCGTATCATTCGCCTCACGCATGGCGACGTCCCGTGTCGGGTAGGAGACCTGCCATAGTCGGCAACGATGCCAGAACACCCGGTCCACGATTGCGCCGCGGGCGCCCCGATCCGGGCCCCCGCGGAGGCCCGCGCGGTGCTCCGACCACCTTTCGGCAGCCCCGGGGGGTACGGCCGGACCACGGCGCAGGCCATGTAAGACTGTCCCCGTCGGCGCCAGTTTGCCGGCTTTCTGATGCGCCGGGCGGATCGCCGTGGGGGGGATGCCGCCGCGCCCAGCACTAAGGAGAGGTCCGCCAGCGTGACCGAGAAGCCGCAGGTCGTCATCATCGGAGCCGGACCGGCCGGACTTACCGCCGGCTGGGAACTGGTGAAGCGCGACGTGTCGCCGACGATAGTCGAGGGCGACTCGGTGGTCGGCGGAATCAGCCGGACGGCGGAACGCGAAGGCTGGCGCTTCGACATCGGCGGCCACCGCTTCTTCACCAAGGTGCCCGAGGTCGAGGCGCTCTGGCACGAGATCCTGCCGGACGAGGATTTCCTCATGCGGCCGCGCTCGAGCCGGATCTTCTACAACGGCAAGCTGTTCGACTACCCGCTGAAGGCCGGAAACGCCCTGCGCGGGCTCGGGGTCATCGAGGCGACCCGGTCGATCGGTTCGTACTTCTGGGCCCGGATCCACCCGCCGAAAGACCAGACGAAGCTGGAAGGCTGGGTGGCCGGCCGGTTCGGCTGGCGCCTGTACCGCATCTTCTTCAAGACCTATACCGAAAAAGTGTGGGGCGTTCCGGCCAACACCATCCAGGCGGACTGGGCGGCCCAGCGCATCAAGAACCTGTCGCTGTTCAACGCCATCGTCAACGCGGTGCTGCCCAAGCGGAACCAGAAGGACATCACGTCCCTCATCGAAGAGTTCCAGTACCCGAAGTACGGGCCGGGCATGATGTGGGAAGCCGCCGCCACCAAGATCAAGGACAAGGGCGGCGAGCTGGTCTTCGAGGAGAAGGTCCGCCGGGTCCACCACGCCGACGGCCGCGCGACCGGGGTCACGACGTTCGTCACCGGTGGCTACGGCCCGGGGGCGGGCGCGCCGCTGGTCGAGCGGGCCGACGTGGGCGAGGAGCACCACTACCCGGCCGACGACATCATTTCCTCGATGTCATTCTCCTCGTTGATCCGGGCGATGGACCCGCCGGCCCCCGAGCACGTCCTGGCGGCGGCGAATTCCCTGCGGTACCGGGACTTCTTCACGGTCGCGCTGGTCGTGCCGGAATCCGCGAGTTTCCCGGACAACTGGATCTACGTGCACTCCCCGGACGTTCAGGTCGGTCGTATCCAGAACTTCGCATCCTGGTCGCCCTTCCTGGTCAAGGAGGGTCGGACCTGCCTCGGTATGGAGTACTTCGCCTTCGAGGGCGACGAGAACTGGGTCATGGCCGATGAGGACCTGGTGGCCCGGGCCACCAAGGAACTCGCCGAGCTCGGTCTGGCGTCCACCGACCAGGTGGAGCGGGGCTTCGTCGTCCGGATGCCGAAGGCCTATCCGTTCTACGACGAGCACTACCGGCGGAACGTCGACATCATGCGGGAGTGGCTCAGCGACGCGGCCCCCAACGTCCACCCGGTCGGACGCAACGGGATGCACCGCTACAACAACCAGGACCACTCGATGTTCAGCGCCCTGCTGACCGTCCAGAACATCATGGACGGTCAGCACCACGACGTGTGGGCGGTCAACGTCGACGAGGACTACCACGAGGAAGTCAGCCCGACCTCGTCCGCGGAACGCACTCCAGCCGGGGCCGGCGCGCCGAGCGCCTGATCCGGCCGCCCGGAATTTGTGACCCGACCCCGTGACCCCCAATCCCCGTGACCCCAGAGGACTGACGTGACCGACGTAGCGGTCCGGCCGGAGAAGACCGGGCCGCCGGCCGGCCCGGCGCGCGGATCCCACCGCGACCTGGCGACCCTGGCTTTCCGCTTCGCCATCGGTGCGGCGGCCCTGGTCGCGGTGATCCTGCGGTTCTGCCCGAGCACCTCGCTGTGGCTGGACGAGGCGCAGAGCGTGGCGATCGCGAAACTGCCGCTGTCCGGCGCCGGCACCACGATGTGGGACGGTCTGCGCCAGGACGGTTCGCCGCCGCTGTACTACCTGCTGCTGCACGGCTGGATCAGCGTGTTCGGCACCGGCACGTCCGCGGTGCGGGCCATGTCGGCGGTGCTGAACCTGATCGCGGTGGCCCCGCTCTACGTCCTGGGTCGCCGGACGGTCGGCGAGCGGGCCGCCCG
This sequence comes from Frankia alni, assembly GCA_026225295.1. Lineage (GTDB taxonomy): Bacteria > Actinomycetota > Actinomycetes > Frankiales > Frankiaceae > JAMFSN01. The sequence continues at coordinate 8,900 of JAMFSN010000348.1, read as the reverse complement.
GATCGCGGTGCTGTTCTACCTGACCTCGCCCTTCGCGCTCTACTTCGCGAGCGAGACCCGGATGTACAGCCTGGTGGTGCTGCTGACCGCGCTCGGCGGCCTGGCGCTCGAGGCGACGCTGCGCCGGCCCCGGGCCGTGACGGTCATCGGGCTCGCGGTGTGCTCCGGACTGCTCGCCCTCACCCACTACTGGTGCTTCTACCTGCTGCTGACCACGGCCGGCTGGCTGGTGGCGCTCGCGGTGCGCCGCGGGTCGGGCGCGCGGGGTCCGGTCGAGGGGGTCGGGCCGGCCGAACGGGAGGCCGTCGACGCGACCGCGCTGGCGGCCGTGGACCGGGGTGCCCCGGCGGCGGCCGCCGCGGTGCCGGACCAGACCCCGCCGGCCGCCCCGGTCGGATCCCCGGCCCGGCCGGCCCTGTTGGGGCTGCTGGGCATCGTCGCCGGGGTGATCGTGTTCGCCCCCTGGCTGCCTAACTTCCGCTACCAGATGCAGCACACCGGCACCCCGTGGGGCGAGCCGGCCTCGTTCGCGGCGGTCGCCCACGCGTACGGCGAGTGGGCCGGCGGCCCGTCCACCCAGGGCCGGCTCCTGCTGCTCATCGTGACCGCGCTGGTCGCGTTCGGGGTGGCCGGCACCGCCCTGGACGGTCGCCGCATCTCGCTCGACCTGCACGGCCGCGAGCCGGGTCGGACCTTGTTCTTCCTGTCCACGATCACGCTGCTGGTCGCGGTCGCGGCCGGCAAGGTGGTCGGCAACGCCTGGGCGGACCGCTACACGGCCACCGCCTTCGTGCCGTTCCTGCTGGTGGTCGGGCTGGGCGCGACGCTGCTGACCGATCAGCGGGTCTTTCGCGGCATTCTCGTGGCCGCCATGCTGCTGGGGCTCTACGGCGGGGCGTCGGACATGCTCAAGACCCGCACCCAGGCCGGTCAGGCCGGGTCGGTCCTGGCTCAGGTGTCCCACCCCGGCGACGTCCTGCTGATCTGTCCCGACCAGCTCGGCCCGGGGTTGTCGCGGACCGTCCCGCCGTGGTTGAAGGTGCACGTCGTGCCGACCTACGCCGGACCGGACCGCGTCGACTGGGTCGACTACCAGAAGCGCAACTCCCGGGCCAACGCCCAGGTCCTGGCGTCCCGCGCCCTGGCCGAGGCCGGCCCCGGCCATCAGGTCTTCTTCGCCGGATCGGCCGCCTACCGGACCTACGAGACGTTGTGCACGGCGGTCCAGACCGACCTGCTGAACGCCCGGCCGCACTACACCCAGGTCATGCATCAGGCCGACCCCGACCAGGCGTTCGAGAACTTCAACCTGGTCAACTTCCGCCCGCGGTGACGGGCGGGGACGGGGCGTCCGGACCGGCCGTGACCGCGGGGGCCACGGGGGCCACCGCGGCCACCGCAACGACCGGGACGCTGCGGCGGCCGCCGGCCGATCGGACCGGTGACGGTCGGGAGCCGGCGACTCGGGCCCAGCCGGCCGACGGCACGCGGTGGGACCGGCTCGGGCGGCGGTGGCCGGTCGACGTGCTGGCCTCCTGGCTGGTCGCCCGGCTGATCGTCGGGGCCACCCTGGCGGTGACCCGCTACGTGGTCACCACGCTGCACGACCGGCACGAGACCGCCACCCTGCTCCCCCACACCGGCCTGCTGGGCTGGGACGCCGGGTGGTACTCGAACCTCGCCGGCCACGGCTACCACGGCGCCGGGCCCACCAGCCTGCGCTTCTTTCCGCTGTTTCCGCTGCTGGGCCGGCTCGGTGCCCAGGTCCCCGGACTCGCCGGGCAGGCGGGCGCGGTGCTGGTCGTCGTCGCGAACCTGGCCGCGCTCGCCTTCGCCGTCGCCCTGGCCCGGCTGACCCGCCATGAGGGGTACGACGAGGCGACCGTCCGGCGGGTGGTGTGGCTGGCCGCGCTCGCGCCGCCCGCGTTTGTCCTGGTCATGGGCTACGCGGAAGCGCTGTTCGGGCTGCTGGCGGTCCTCGTCCTGCTCGGGGCCCGGACCCGGCGCTGGGAACTGGCGGCCGTCGCCGGCCTGCTGGTCGGCCTGTGCCGGCCGGTCGGGCTGCTGCTGGTCGCCGCGGTGGCCATCGAGGCGGCCCGGGGGCTGCGCGAGGCGTCCGGCCGGGACCGGGCCCGGCGGGCCCTGGCCACGGTCGCGCCGGTGCTGGGGGCGCTGGTCTACCTGGGGTGGGTGCAGGCCGCCTACGGTGACTGGTTCCGGCCGTTCCGGCTCCAGCGCAGCGCGGCACTGCACGGCGCGTCCTCGAATCCGGCCCTGGTCCTGTGGGACGCCGCCCAGGGCACGTTCCACGGTCACGTGGGCACCGGGCTGCACGTCCCGTGGCTGATCGGCGCGGCGATCCTGCTGGTCGTGATGGCCCGGCGGATGCCGGCGTCGTACCCGGCGTGGGCGGCGCTGACGCTGGTCGCGGTGCTGACCGGCAGCAACCTGGACTCCTCCGAGCGGTACCTCTACTCGGTGTTCCCGTTCCTGATCGTGGCCGCCGATCTGGCCCGCCGACGGACCGTCTGGTGGCTGGTGCTGACCGGCTCGGCCGTACTGATGAGCCTGTACGCCCTGCTGGCGTTCCTGGAGATCTACGTGCCGTGACGGCTCGCCGTCCGGGCCCGGCGGACTGATCGCGCTGGTCGCGACCGTGCCGGGTCGGTCGACCGGGCTCCGTGAACGGGCCCCCCGATGTTCGCCGGACCGCTACCGTGTCGCCATGGATCTGGAGTATCAGCGGCTCTACCTGCCGCCCGGGACGGACCGCCGCACCGCCCAGACCGTCCTCACGTTGCACGCCGAGTTCGGCGACTGGGAACTGGAGCGGCTGCGGCTGCTGCCCGACGGGTCACGCCGGGCCGTCCTGCGGCGCCACCGACGGCCGGGCGGCGCCGGGACGGCCTTCCCGTCCTACCTGCCCACCTGACGCGGCCGAGCGTCAGCGCTACTGCACCGCCCAACGCCCGCTGAGCAGGCCATCGTGCGGCCGGGCTGTGGCCCGAAAGTGCCAGAGCCGTCGAGGTCAGCGTCAGGGCGGGCCCCGCAGCCCGCTGACCCAGCCGCTTCCGGTCACCCGGCCGAGCTGGCAGCGGCAACGCAGCCCCCAGCCCCCGTTGACAATGCCAGCGCTGATTCCGGCCCCGACCGCGCCCAACTGTCGTCGTCAAGGGGCGCCGGAGCGCCCGTTGGCAAGCCCAACCACCCGCCGGTCGGCTACCGCATCGTCCATGCGCCGTTGATCTCCGTTGACGCTGCCGACCTCAGCGCGGACTCCCGGCCCAGCCAGCTCAACCGACCAACCCGAGCGCCTGATCGAGAACCGTCAGACGGCGGCCAGGAACCGGTCGAGGACCCGCACGCCGAACCGCAACGCCTCCAGCGGGACCCGTTCGTCGATGCCGTGGAACATGCCCGAGAAGTCCAGGTCGGCCGGCAGCTTCAACGGCGAGAACCCGAAACAGCGCATCCCCAGGCGGGAGAACGACTTGGCGTCCGTCCCCCCCGACAGCATGTACGGGATGGTCCGGGCGGCCGGGTCCTCGGCCCGCAGCGAGGCCGCCATCGCGTCGACCATCGGCCCCGAAAACGGCGTCTCCAGGGCGATGTCGTGCACGACCCAGTCGCGTCGCACGTCCGGGCCGATCAGCTCGTCGATCTGCCGGATGAACTCCTCTTCCTGACCGGGCAGGAAGCGGCCGTCAACGTGGGCGGTGGCCCGGCCGGGAATGACGTTCACCTTCGAGCCGGCGTCGAGCTGGGTCGGGTTGACAGTGTTGCGCAGCGTCGCCCCGATCATCCGCGAGATCGGCCCCAGTTTGGCCACGGTGGCCTCGATGTCGCCGGTGAGCAGTTCGATTCCCAGGGCGTCGGACAGTTCCCCGAGGAAGGCCCGGACGGTCGGCGTGACCACGATCGGGAACTGGTGGCGACCGAGGCGGGCGACCGCCTCGCACAGCGCCGTCACGGCGTTGTCGTCGCTGACCATCGAGCCGTGCCCGGCCCGACCGTCGACCGTGAGCCGCATCCAGGCCAGCCCCTTCTGCGCGGTCTCCACGAGGTAGAGGCGCAGGTCGTCCGACACGGTGTAGGAGAAGCCCCCGACCTCACCGATCGCGTCGGTGCAGCCGTCGAAGAGCTCCGGATGGTTCTCGACCAGCCACCGGGCGCCGTACGTGCCGCCCGCCTCCTCGTCGGCGACGAAGGCGAGCACGATGTCGCGGGGCGGCTTGCGGCCGGTGCGGGCCAGGTCGCGGACGACGGCCAGCGTCATCGCATCCATGTCCTTCATGTCGATCGCGCCCCGGCCCCACAGGCAGTCCTCGGCGATCTCCCCTGAAAACGGGTGGTACCGCCAGTCGTCGGCGACGGCCGGCACGACATCGAGGTGCCCGTGGATCAGCAGCGCCGGCCGCGACGGATCCGCGCCCTCGAGGCGGGCGACGACACTGGTTCGCCTGGGCTCCGACTCCAGAACCGTCGGCTCGATGCCGACCTCGGAGAGTTTCGCGGCCACGTATTCGGCCGCCGCCCGTTCGTCGCCGTGCCCGTTACCGGTGTTGACGGTGTCGATCCGCAGCAGATCCCGGCAGAGATCGACGACCTCGGCCTGGGCGCCGGCGGCACGGTCGTCGGATCCGCGGCCGGACGGGTCCGGCCCGGGGTGCGCCTTGTCAGCCATGTTCACCAGTGTGCCGCGCGTCGGTTGCGAAGAACCGTCGTGGGACGGAAGCTCACGACGGGCGTGTCCGAGCGGCCACCGAACGTGCACGGCGGGTTCGGTGGCCGGTCCGGGTGGTGGGCCCGGCGCCGCGCCCCCGCACCGTTCCGAGCATTCATGTAAATACGTCGGCGTTAATCAACCAGTTTCCACCTTTGGGCCGTCCGCCAGAGTTCCGACGTGGGCGTTAAAAACAAATGGTTGACGGCGCCTTCGCTGGATGTTCTTATTCAAATGTCACCCTTCTCCGCCCTTTGTCCGGCCCCCTCCCCCGCGCAAGGAGCCCCTGTGCAACTACGCCGTGCGGCAATCACCTGTGCTATTTCCGCCGCCGCGATTCTGGCCTCGGTCACCGCCGTGGCCACCACCACCGCCGAGGCCGCCACTCCCGCCACCGCCCCCGCCGCCAAGGCAGCCGCGCCAGCGGCCGCGGGTCGGCCCCTGATCGGTCACCACATCCGGCCGACCGTCGGCGGGCATCGCAACTCGACCAGCTCGAACTGGGCCGGATACGCCGCCAGCGGCACCTTCACCAGCGTGTCGGCCCACTGGATCCAGCCGGCCGGCACCTGTACCTCACGGACGACCTACTCCAGTTTCTGGATCGGTCTCGACGGCTACAACAGCAGCAGCGTCGAGCAGACCGGCTCGGAGGTGGACTGCAGTTCCGGCACCCCGCGTTACTATTCCTGGTACGAGATGTACCCGGCTTATCCGGTGAACTACACCGACACGGTGCACGCCGGTGACGCATTCAGCGCGACCATCACCTATCTCGGTTCCAACCAGTTCCAGCTGGCGCTGTCCGATACGACCCGGGGCTGGAGTCACACGGTCACCAAGACGCTCAGCGGAGCGCCCCGATCGTCGGCCGAAGTCATTGCCGAGGCGCCGTCCAGCAGCTCCGGCGTCCTGCCCCTGACGAACTTCGGAACGGCCAACTTCAGCGCCGCGACCGCGAACGGCGCCTCGATCGGCAGCTTCAACCCGGACGCGATCACCATGGCCTCGGGAGGCACCACGAAGGCCACCACGTCGGCGTTGTCCGGCGGCACGGCATTCTCGGTCACCTGGCACCACATCTGATCAGTCCGTCCACAGCCGTTGGTCGCAACGCCGACCGTGCGGCGCGCCTACCCGGCAACGGCCGGGCCCGGAACCCCTGGGCTCGGCCGTTCCCGCGTCGACCGACCTTGTCCGTCCCGCCCGGTCAGACCGGGCCGGCCAGGGCCGGCGGACCAGAAGGTAGGTGCGCCGGCTCGCGTGTTCGACGCCGGCCGGGCGACGCCGTCCGGAGCGACGCCGACCTCGGCGGCCTACGCCTCGGCCACCCGGTCGTAGCTGGGCTCCGTCTCGGACCGGTCGACCTCCCACCGGCGCTCTGGAAGTGCCGGCTCATCGTCAGCGGGCGACACTGAAAACATGGCCAAAACCGTTCTTGTTACCGGTGCGTCCGGCTTCATCGGATCGCACCTCAGCGCCGCCCTGGTCGAGGCCGGTTACGACGTCCACGCGATGACGCGTCACCCTGACCGTTATGACGGTGCCGGCCGGGCGGTGGCCGGTGACGTCTCGGACCCGGGCAGCCTCGCGGCCGCCCTGACCGGGGTGCAGGCGGCCTACTACCTGGTGCATTCGCTCGGATCGGACGACTTCGAGGAGAAGGACGCCGCCGCCGCCACGAACTTTTCCCACGCGGCCAGCCAGGCCGGCGTCGAAAGGATCGTCTACCTGGGCGGTCTGGGCTCCGACGACGAGGACCTGTCGCCGCATCTGCGGTCCCGGCGCAAGGTCGAGGAACTGCTGCGGGCCGGCGAGGTTCCGGTCACCGTGCTGCGGGCGGCGGTGGTGGTCGGCCACGGCGGCATCTCCTGGGAGATCACCCGTCAGCTCATCGATCACCTGCCGCTCATGGTGACGCCGCGGTGGGTGAAGACCCGCACCCAGCCGATCGCCCTGCCGGACGTGGTCCGTTACCTGGTCGGGGTGCTGGAGCCGACGGAGGCGCGCGGTCAGGTGTACGAGATCGGCGGGCCGGACGTGCTGCGCTACCTCGACATGCTGGAGCGGGCCGCGGCGGTGCAGGGCAGGAAGTTCCCCAACATCACCGTGCCGCTGCTGACCCCGCGCCTGTCGTCAGCGTGGCTGGCCCTGGTCACCGATGTGGACCTCGCGACCGCGCGCAATCTGGTCGACTCGATGACGACGGAGGTCGTCGTGCGGGACCGGTCCATCGAGCAGGTCGTGCCCGGCCCGACCATCGGGTATGAGGATTCGGTCCGCCTGGCACTGGCCGACCGGGCGGGTGGTGGTGGTGGTGCCGGCTCGGCACCGGCCGCGACGCCGGCCACGGACCCCGCTCCGGCAGCGACGGGGGCGCCGGCTCCAGACGGGCGATGACCGACTGGCGGGGCCGGGCGGAGCAGGTGATCGCACCGTCCCTGATCGAACGCGGCCCGCGCGATCACGAGCAGTCCGACCCGGAATTCCGGCGGCGGCGGATTGTCGTGGCCATCGTGCTGGTCGTCGGGACGAGCCTGCTGGCCGTTTCGCTGTCCACCCGGCCGGGCGATTCGGCGTTTTACTACCTGTCGCTGGCCGTCGCGTTGACCTGGGTGGTCGGAGGATTTCTGTCCGGCCCCCTGCACCTGGGTTATCTGCCGTTTCGGGGCGGTCTGCGTCGCCCGGTGGTTACCCCGATCATCATTGGACTGATCGCCGGTGGGGTGTTCATTCTGGGCGCGCTGGTGGTCCGGGAAATCGCGCCCCTGCGGAACTACGTCGAAAACATCCTGGCCCATGCCCAGCAGGGCTCGATGATCCTGATCACCCTGGTGACGCTGGCCAACGGCGCGGCCGAGGAGGTGTTCTTCCGGGGCGGGCTGTTCGCGGCGATCGGGCGGAAATACCCCGTCCCCATCTCGACCGTGATTTACGCGGCGGCCACGATCGCCACCGGGAACCCGATGCTGGTGTTCGCCGCGCTCACCCTCGGCTTCGTGCTGGCGCTGCAACGACGGGCGTCCGGCGGGATCCTGGCGCCGATGCTCACCCACGTCACCTGGTCGACCATGATGTTGTTTCTCCTGCCGCTGCTCTTCCCCATCTGATGGGCGCCGATCGGAAAGAAGGTCCGGTGGAGGTCACGAGCTTTACCGGTTTCACCGACGAGGCCCTGGGTTTTTACGACGGGCTTGAGGCGGACAACAGCAAGGCGTACTGGTCGGATCACCGAGCGGTCTGGGAGCGGTCCGTGCGGGGGCCGATGGTGGCGCTGCTCGACGAGCTCGCCGCCGAGTTCGGGGCCGCCCACCTGTTCCGACCGAACCGCGATCTGCGGTTCACCCCCGACAAGTCCCCGTACAAGACGTCGATCGGCGCGACCACCACCGCCGGCGGCTACGTGCACCTGTCGGCCACGGGCCTGTTCGTCGCAACCGGCTACTGGCGGACGGCGAGCGACCAGGTGGCCCGGTTGCGCGCGGCGGTGGCCGACGACCGCACCGGGTCGGCCTTGGAGGGCCTGATCGCGCGACTTGCCGCTCAGGGTTACGAGGTGTCCGGGACGCGGCTGAAGACCGGTCCGCGTGGGTACGGCGCTGATCATCCCCGGGCGGACCTGCTGCGTCACAAGACCGTCACCGTGGCTCGCCACTTCGGCGCGCCCCCGTGGCTTTCGACGCCGCAGGCCCGTGAGCAGGTCGCCCACGCGTGGCGGACGATGCGTCCGCTGTCCGCATGGTTGGACGAGCATGTCGGACCGAGCACTCTGCCGGCGGCCAGACGACGTTGATCCGTTGATCGACCTGGCCGCCGCGGCCAGCTCTGATGGTCGCCCTGACCGGCTCCGTTGGGCCCGTGGTCGGGTGCCGTCGAGCGGGCCCCGCGGGCGTCATCCCCGGCCGGGATCACCCCTGCCGGCCGTGTAGAGTTGGCCCCGATCGCGAGGCAGGCTGCGCCCTGCTGACCGCGTCCGGGTGGCGGAATGGCAGACGCGCTAGCTTGAGGTGCTAGTGCCCTTTACAGGGCGTGGGGGTTCAAGTCCCCCCCCGGACACAGACATCAGAGATCGACATCATGGCTGAGCTGCGTCGATGCAGATGCGCCTCGCTCGGGCCCTGCCGGCGATCTGGAAGCACCCGACCCAGCGGCAAGGGTCCGTCAGCACGCTGACCTG
>JAMFSN010000347.1 GCA_026225295.1 Frankia alni | reverse complement strand
CGTCCGCGGATGCTCGATTCGGCGAGCCGGGAGCGCCCCGCGCGGACGGCGCGGGCCCGCGTTTCGCCGACCCCGTCGACGGCCTGCAGAGCGTCGGCCCCGGCGGCCAGCAGCTTCTGCAGGCTGCCGAAGTGGTCGACCAGCCGGTCGACCACCGTGCGGGGCAGCCGGGGGACCTTGGCCAGCATCCGGTAACCCCGGGGGCTGGTGGTCGCGTCGAGGGCATCCGGGCCGCCGGGGAAGCCCATCGTGCGGGCCAGCACCGTGAGATCGAGCAGATCGGTCGGCGACATCGCCGACAGGGCGGCCAGCACCTCGGAAGCGCTGCCGGCCCGGCTGCCGGTCGGCAGGTAGTCGCGCACGGTCAGCTCGCGTTCGGTCTCGACCCCGGCCATCAGCTCCTCGAGCTGCAGCGACAGCAGCCGGCCGTCGGTGCCGAGCTCGACGACGTACCCCTCGATCTCGTCGGCGATCCGCCGGACCATCTCGAGCCGCTGGCTCACCGAGATCGCGTCGCGGACCGTAACCAGATCTTCGATCTCCAGTGCTGACAGGGTGCCGGCGACCTCGTCGAGCCGCAGCTTGTAGCGCTCGAGGGTGGCCAGGGCCTGGTTGGCCCGCGACAGGATCGCCGCCGAGTCGTCCAGCACGTAGCGGCGCCCGGCCACGTACAAGGCGATGATCCGCATCGACTGGCTCACCGAGATGACCGGGTAGCCGGTCTGCTTGGCGACCCGCTCGGCGGTCCGGTGCCGGGTGCCGGACTCCTCGGTCGGAATCGTCGGGTCGGGCACCAGATGGACGGCCGCGCGCAGGATCTTCGACTGGTCGGTCGCGACCACCACCGCGCCGTCCATCTTCGACAGCTCGCGCAGCCGGGTCGCGGAGAACTCGACGTCGAGCTCGAAGCCGCCCGTGCACAACCCTTCGACAGCCTTGTCGTAACCCAGGACGATCAGGCCGCCGGTGTGGCCGCGCAGGATCCGCTCGAGTCCGTCCCGGAAGGTGGTTCCGGGCGCTACGGCGGCCAGCGTCGACCGGAAGTTGTCATCTCCCGGTGGTGCTGCCATGGGGCTCCCTAGCGGTCGGTGCCGGTGACGAACCTTCTGGTGAGGCGGGACCGCCGAACCCCGGCCCGTCGCCGGACCGCGTCCCGCGGGTGCGAACCCACGACTCCCCCATCGACACCTCACCCGAGATGGTAGCGAGGTCGCTCAGGGGCCCCGTCATGCTGCCCCTGATGTGACGCGATTGTGACGTTTGAGATGTTTGTCCGAGTCGCCGCCGAGAAACCCCACCGCGGCCTTCAGATCGGCAACGGGGATGGCCGCGATACCGTCCGGCAGGTCGGTCGAACCGGGTGGGACCAGCGCCCGCCGGAACCCGAGCCGGGCCCCCTCGGTGAGCCGTCGCCGCATCGACCCGACCGGCCGGACCTCACCGGCCAGCCCGACCTCGCCGATGGCCAGCAGGTCGGACGGCAGGGCGGCGCCGGTCTTCGCGCTCGCCACGGCCAGCGCCAGCGCCAGGTCGATGGCCGGCTCCGTCATCCGCACCCCGCCGACGGTGGACGCGTAGACATCAGCCGCGCCGATCGTCACCCCGCCGCGCCGGTCGACCACGGCGATCATCATCGCCAGCCGCGAGCCCTCGATGCCGGAGACCGAGCGCCGGAGCACCTGCCCCGGCGCGACGTGCGGCGCGACGAGCGCCTGCACCTCGGCCACCAACGGCCGGCGGCCCTCGACGGTCACGGTGACGCAGGTGCCGGCCACCGGTTGCGCCGAAGCCCGCTCGTTGCCGCCGGACAGAAACAGGCCGCTCGGGTCGCTGACCCCCCGGATGCCCTCTTCGTGCATCTCGAAGCAGCCGACCTCGTCGGCCGGGCCGAAGCGGTTCTTGCCCGCCCGGACCAGCCGGAGGGCGGAATGCCGGTCGCCCTCGAAGTGCAGCACGACGTCGACGAGGTGCTCGAGCAGCCGCGGGCCGGCGACGTTGCCGTCCTTCGTCACGTGCCCGACCAGCACCGTGGAGATGCCCCGGTCCTTCGCCAGGCGGATCAGCGCCGCGGTGACCTCGCGGATCTGGGTGACTCCGCCGGCCACTCCCTCGGCCGCCGCGGTGGAGATCGTCTGAACCGAATCGACGACCAGCAGGGCCGGCCCGACCGCGTCCACGTGGGCCAGCACCGCGTCCAGGTCGGTCTCGGCGGCGAGCCACAGGTCTTCCTCGAGAGCGCCGGTGCGGCCGGCCCGCAGCCGGATCTGGGCCATCGACTCCTCGCCGGACACGACCAGGGCCCGCAGGCCACCAGCCGCGCTGCGGGCCGCGACCTCGAGCAGGAGCGTCGACTTGCCGACGCCGGGTTCGCCGGCCAGCAGGACCACCGCGCCCGGCACCAGGCCGCCGCCCAGGACCCGGTCGAGTTCCGCGACGCCGGTCGACCGGCTGTGCGCGGGGGTCACGTCGACGGTCGTCACCCGCTGGGCCGGCGCGGAGACCGCCACCGCGCTCGGGCCGTGCCCGCCGATCCGTCCCGACCCCCGCGCGCCGGGCCGCTGCGCCGCGGCGGCCGCTTCGACTGTGCCCCACGCCTGACAGCGGGAGCAGCGACCGGCCCACCGGACCGCCTCAGCGCCGCAGCCGGTGCACCGGAAGACCGGCGAGGACGTTCGACCAGCTGCCATGACCGGACCGTAGCGCCCCGGTCCGACAATTCGGGTGGGGCGCCCCGTCCGCCGGTCGGCCGGGTCAGCCGGTGGCGGTCGGGCGCGGGGTCACCGAGGGGCTCGCCGACGGGGACGCGGACCCGGACGGGGTCGCCGAAGCGGTCGGCGATCCCGATGCCGAGGACGGACCGGCCGCGCCGGCCGCCGGGGTGTCCACCGGGGCCAGCACCGTGACCGATCCGGCCTTGGCGAAGGTGAAGGTGACCGGCACCGTGGCGCCGAGCAGCAGGTTCTGCTTCAGCCCGGTCAGGCTGGGGGCCGAACCGTTCGCGATGTAGATCGTTCCACCGCCGGCCGTGAGCGCGCTCCTGGTCGGTACCTGGCCGCCCGCGGCGAGCGGCGAGGAGACCCCGATGATCGAGTCGTCGGCGGCCCCGCCGTTGAAGAACGCGGAGATGATCTGCGCCGATCCACCCTTGGTCGCCGGGCCGACGACGTAGATGTTGCGCAGGGTGATCGTCCCCACGGCGCCGGAGACGGTGTTGGTGGTGGTGCGGGCGTGCGACGTCAGCGCGTCGGTGCCGGCGGCGCAACCGCTCAGCGCGACGGCGGCCAGCGCGGGAACCAACAGAGCCGCGATTGCGGCGGGACGCGCACCCAGATGACGACTCACGGGGCGGCGACTCCTCTACGGCGGCGTCGGCGTGGGCCGGCGCGGTCTCGGCGTCCCGGTCGACCCGTCCGGGCCGGCGCGGAACAAGTTCTCTGCTGCACAAGCGGTGGTGGCGGTGATTCACGTTCTGGTCGTTCAGCTTGCCCGGGTACGGACCGGCGACGCGGCCCGCGCGTCGCAGCCTAACCACCCGGCGTCCGACCCGCCCGCGTGGCCACGCCACCTATGGCGTGGACCGCACCGGGATGGTCGCGGAAAGCCATGTTTCGAGCCGGTCGCCGGCGTGCAGCGACCGGGGTGGCCGCAGCAGTCGACCGTCCGCGCCGATCAGCAGCAGGGTCGGAGCGGCCGGGTCGGCGGGGCGGGCCCGGAAGCCGGCGGCCAGCGATCCGGTCGGGTCGGTCAGGGCCACCGCCCGGCGCCCACCGGCGGTCGGATCGGTGGTCAGCCCGCCCAGCTCGTCGTCCCCCAGCCGGGGGGCGACCAGGAAGGTGGGGAGCGGGTTCGTCTCGTGCGTCTGCCCGACCAGATCCGCGATGGCGCTCCCGCAGCGACACGGGAAGGGGAGCAGGACCAGTACGCCGGGTCGCAGGTCGCGCACCGCGACCGGTCCGTTCGGCCCGGTCAGGACCAGGTCGGGCAGCAGGCCGCCGACCGCTCCGACGGCGACCGCCGCCGACGCGAGCGGGGCCGGCGCGCGCTGGGGCAGCATCCGGGGTCGCGCCCCGAAGATCGGCAGCAGCGCGCCGAGGGCCCCGACCACCACCAGCAGAGCGACGAGCAGCGCGCCGGGCAGGCCGGCGATCCGGCCGCCGGGCGATCGGCCGCGTCCGGCCCGACCGGGTACCGGGCCGCCGGGTACCGGCCCGCCGGGTACCGCACCGTCCAGCCCGGGACCGTTGGTCCCGTTCCCGTCGGCGGCGCGCTTCGACCGGGCGGTGCGGCGCCGGAGCCGGTCGAGGCGTTCCTGCCGCCGCTGCGTCCGGCGTTCCCGTCGGTAGGCCGCCACGTCTTCGGCGAGCTCCGACAGATCGTCCGGCACCACGACCGGCGGCGGTTTCCCGGCGCCCGGGCCGGTGGCCCCGGGCCCGGCGGAGCCGTCATCGGACGAGTGCTGATCGGCGGCGTCCCGACCGGGGTCGGCGTCCGGGCCGTCGGCGCTGCTGGTGTCGTCCCGGCGCGGAATCCCGCCGTCGTCGTCCCCCGGGGCGACGGGTGGGGGCAGCGTGGGCACCTCTCCATGGTGACGGACCGGGCGGCGCGGCGCAGGCCGCCCCCGGGGTCGGGTCCGGACCGGTCACGGCCCTGTCACGCGGCGGTTGTCCGATGGTGGTCGGGCGGCCCGGCCGGACGCGTGCCCATAACGCTTTTCCCAGGTCGGCGCCCTGCTAACAAGGCCGGCGGAGCCTGGTCGAGAGGCGCCCATGACGACGGTCTGACCTGCGGAGATGGGTGCGTGTTATCCTGGTCATGGCGGAAGGGGCACGTGACACATGGCGTTCCAAGTCGGCGAGACCGTCGTTTACCCCCATCACGGGGCTGCTCTCATCGATGCGATCGAAACCCGGGTCATCAAGGGTGAGGAAAGGCTCTATCTCGTGCTCAAGGTCGCCCAGGGCGACCTGACCGTCCGAGTTCCCGCGGACAACGTCGAGATGGTGGGCGTTCGCGATGTCGTGGGGCAGGACGGTCTCGAGAAGGTCTTCGAGGTGCTTCGGGCACCGCACACTGAGGAACCGACGAACTGGTCCAGGCGCTACAAGGCGAATCTGGAGAAGCTGGCTTCCGGTGACGTGAATAAGGTCGCCGAAGTTGTGCGAGATCTCTGGCGACGTGACCGGGAACGAGGTCTGTCAGCCGGCGAGAAGCGGATGCTCAGCAAGGCTCGGCAGATTCTTGTGAGTGAGTTGGCGCTCGCTGAGGGCACCAATGAGGACAAGGCCGAGGCCATGCTGGACGAAGTTCTTGCCGGTTAGCGGACCCTTTTCCTGACTCGAGGAGTTCAGTGGTGCGTTCGCGCGCGCTGCCGGTTGTTCCTCGGGGTTTGTTGTGACGCGGGTGGTCGCGATCGTGCCGGCCGCCGGTAAAGGGCTTCGACTGGGTGGGGGCGTCCCCAAGGCGCTGCGGTTGCTTGGGGGGCGCCCTCTTCTTGTTCACGCGGTCGAGGCCCTGCGGCGGGCGACGCTGGTCGATGACATCGTCGTGGCCGCGCCGGCCGCCGAGGTCGCGTTGGCTGCCGAGCTGCTCGGTCCGTCGGTCCGGGTGGTGGAAGGCGGCGCCGAGCGGGTCGATTCGTGCCGCCTCGCGCTCGAAGCGGCGCCCGCCGCCGTCGACGTCGTGCTGGTCCACGACGCGGCCCGGGCGCTCACGCCGAGCGCCCTCATCGACGCGGTCGCCGCGGCGGTTCTGGCCGGGGCCCCGGCGGTCATCCCGGTCGTCGCGGTGACCGACACCGTGCGCGAGGTGGATCCCACCGGGCGGGTCGTGCGCACGCCGGACCGTTCCCTGCTGCGGGCCGTGCAGACCCCGCAGGGCTTCCACCGGGACGTGCTGGCCCGGGCCTACGCGCTTGAGGGGCTGCTCGTCACGGACGACGCCGGCATGGTCGAAGCGCTGGGCGTCGAGGTGACGACCGTGCCCGGCCACGGCGACGCGTTCAAGGTGACGACCCCGGCCGATCTGATTCTGGCCGAAGCCCTGCTCGCGGCCCGGAATGCGGCCCCGACCAGGGCCAGCCCCGGAACCGGGCCGCCGAGGCTCGAAAAAGGGTCCGACGTCGTGTTCGAAGAGGGGAAACTCTTCCAGGAGGGGAATGCGCGTGGCTGAACGTCAACGGGTGGAGCTGCCCCGGGTCGGGACGGGTGTCGACGTCCATCCGTTCGAGGCGGGCCGCCCGTGCTGGGTCGCGGGTCTGCACTGGCCGGGCGAGGACGGTCTGGCCGGCCACTCCGACGGCGATGTGGCCGCCCACGCGGTGTGTGACGCCCTGCTGTCGGCCGCCGGCCTGGGCGACCTGGGTGCGAACTTCGGGACGGCGCGGCCGGAATGGTCGGGCGCCGCCGGCGTGACGTTGCTGATCGAGACCGCCCGGCTGCTGACCGTGGACGGGTGGCGGATCGGCAACGTGGCGGTCCAGGTCATCGGGAACCGGCCCCGCCTGGCCCGGCGCCGCGACGAGGCCCAGAAGGTCATGTCCGAAGCGGTGGGGGCGCCGGTGACCCTGGCCGGAACCACCACCGACGGACTCGGCCTGACCGGTCGCGAGGAGGGACTTGCGGCCATCGCGACCGCCCTCGTCGTCCGCTCCGGGGCGGGATGAGAAGCTGACGACCATGTCAGTGCACCTGCCGGAGAAGGCGCGGCAGCTCGCGGACGCCCCCACCTACGTGACCCTGGCGACCATCCGTCCCGACGGATCGCCGCGCCTGACCGTCCTGTGGGTGGGTCGCGACGGAGACGACCTGTTGTTGTCGACCGTGCGGGGCCGGGCCAAGGAACGCGACATCGCCCGGGATCCGCGGGTCGGCCTGCTGTTTCTCGATCAGCTCGAGCCGTACGGCTACGTCGAGGTACGGGGCACCGCGACGCTGCACGAGGAGGGCGGCAGCGACCTGATCGACGCGCTGGCCGTCAAGTACACCGGGGAGCCCTACAAGTGGGACGGCCCGGAGGAGGTCCGGGTGGTCGTGCGGGTCATTCCGGAACGGGTGCTGACTTTCGCCTGAGTCCGGCGCGGGGCAACCCGGTGCGCCGGCCGCATCGGGCTGGTCGGGCGCCCGCGTGATCGGACCTCGCCGTACTCTTGACAGATGGGACTCCACCTATACGACACGCGCTCCCGGCGCGTGCGGCTTTTCGAGCCGCTGCGCCCCGGCCACGTGGGCGTGTATGTCTGTGGACCCACCGTGCAGTCCGCCCCGCACGTCGGCCACCTCCGGACGGCGGTCGCCTTCGACGTCATGCGCCGCTGGCTGACCGCGAGCGGGTACGAAGTGACCTTCGTCCAGAACGTCACCGACATCGATGACAAGATCATCGTAAACGCCCTGGCCCAGGGCGTGACCGTGTGGGATCTGGCCACCAGTCAGACGCGGGCCTTCGACGAGGCCTACGCCGCGGTGGGGGTGCTGCCGCCGACCGTCCAGCCGCGGGCGACCGGCCACATCCCCGAGATGATCGAGTTGATGACCCGGCTGACCGCCGCTGGTTACGCCTACCCGGCGGCCGGCTCGGTCTGGTTCTCGGTCGGGGCGTTCGACGGTTACGGCGCCCTGTCGCACCAGCGTCCGGGGGCGATGCAGCCGTCAGCGGAGAGCGAGCCGGGCAAGCGCGACCCCCGCGATTTCGCCCTGTGGAAGGCCGTCAAGCCCGGGGAGCCGGCCTGGCCCTCGCCCTGGGGCCCGGGCCGCCCGGGCTGGCACCTGGAGTGCTCGGCGATGGCCGGGAAGTACCTGGGGGACGAGTTCGACATCCACGGCGGCGGTCTGGATCTGGTGTTCCCCCACCACGAGAACGAGCGGGCCCAGACCGTGTGCGGGTCGGGCGTCACCGAGATGGCCCGGTACTGGATGCACGCCGGTCTGCTGACCACCGGCGGCGCCAAGATGTCGAAGTCGCTCGGCAATTCGTTCTTCGCGACGGACGCCCTGGCCGGGACCCGTCCCCAGGTGCTGCGCTACCACCTGCTGTCGGCGCACTACCGCTCCGCGTTGGAGTACACCGCCGAGGGTCTGCGGGAGTCGGCCGCCGCCTACGACCGGGTGGAGACGTTCGTCCGCAACGCGCTCGACATCCTCGGTGGCCCGGTGGAAGCGGCCGGACTGGCCGCCGAGGTGCCGGGGCCGACCGCGCCGTGGGACGAGTTCGCCGCCGCGATGGACGACGACCTGGCCGTCTCGCGGGCTCTGGCTGCGCTGTTCGGTGTGGTCGCGGCGGGTAACCAGGTGTTGTCGAAGGCGACCCGGCGGGAGCTGGCCGGCTGGCTCGACCTGACCCGCCGGATGCTGACCGTCCTCGGGCTCGACCCGATCTCGCAGTGGCCGACGGCCGGCGCGGAGCTGCGGCCGGCCCTCGACGGGGTCATGGAAATAGTCCTCGACCTGCGGTCGGCGGCCCGGGCCCGGCGCGACTTCGCCGAGGCGGACGAGATCCGGTCCCGGCTCGGCGGGGCCGGCATCACCGTCGAGGACACTCCTGAAGGTCAGCGCTGGCATCTCGAGTGACCGGCGGCGGCCGGCCACATTCGGGCCGGAAGTGGCAGTGCCAACGAAGATCCACTGTCCGTGGACGATGACGGTCACCGGCCGGGGTGGCGGTCGGCATAGTCACTGAAGGCTCGGGCGCCCCCTGGCGACGACACCGGGCCACGGTTCGAATCGGGATCTGTAGGTGGCAGCGTCAGGCGGCGCTCGGTGGAGCGATGACGATGTCACTTGCGGTGGCAGGCGGGCCGGGCCGCAGACTGGCCTCGTCAGCGGCGGCTATGGGGTGCGCCGCTACTGACGCTCGGCTGACGACCACCGCCATGGACGGAAGTGGCAGTGCCAACGAAGATCCACTGACCGCAGTCCCGCTGGCGCTGGTTCACAGGTGGGCGGGCACGTCGGCCACGACGACGGTCACGTTGTCGTGGCCGCCGGAATCGAGGGCGAACGAGACGAGTTCGCGCGCGACGTCGAGCGCGGCCGCGTCGGGTGGCAGTCGGTCGATGATCGACGCGACGACCAGCGGATCGGACGCGTAGTTCCACAATCCGTCACTGCAGATGACGAGCCGGGCCGGCCGGTCGGTGCGCACCGCGCGCACGTGCGGAGCCAGGTCGTCCGCGTCGGCGCCCAGCCACCGGGTCAGGGTGTGCGCGCGCCGGTCGGTCTCGACGGCGGATTCCGGGATCAGCCCGGCCCGGGCCGCCTCGGCCGCCCAGGTGTCGTCCTCGGTCAGTTTCACTGCGCCGCCCGACCCGATGAGGTAGGCGCGGCTGTCGCCGATCCACCCGACCGTGACGACGTCGCCGATGACCACGGCCGCGACCAGCGTGCAGGACGGGGCGGCGGTCGGGTCGATCGGGGGAATGTCCGTGACGGCGCCCTGGGCCGCGGCCGCCGCGTCGTGCAGCGCGGCCTCCGGGATGCCGTCGGAGAGGGCACCCCCGCCCGGAACCCAGCCGCCCGGTTCCCGCCCACCGTCAGGACCCGGGTCGCCCGGCCCGGACGGCACCCAGCCACGTCCCACCGTCGCCGAGATCGCCTCGGACAGGGACGAGCAGGCCGCGGAGGCGGCCGCCGCGGCCGCGGGGCCCGAACCGGGAGTGCTCGACACCCCGTCACACACCACGCCGATCAGCGCCGGGCCGGTGATGGCCAGGCTCATGGCGTCGTCGTTGGTGCGGTGCCGGAGCCCGCGGTCGCAGACCCCGGCGACCGGACCCAGATCGATTTCGCCGTGGTCGTCCGCTTCGGCCTGACCCGGCGAACCCGGGGCCCGGCTGCCGGCGTCCGGCACGCTCACCGTCCGCTCGGGGCGGTCGGACGGCGGTTGGAGGCGATCATCGAGGTCCTTCCTTGCGGCTGTCCGACCGGCTGCGTCATCGCGACGTCGCCGGACGTTGACGCCGGCCGGCGGCCGGGGACAGGACGGGTGGTGCCATAGGGTCGCATGAACTTGCCGTGGGCGACAGATCGTCGTCGGTCGTCCGCCCCGCTCGTGACCATAGGGTACGCAGCGTGTTCGCGGTAGATCCCGGGGGGCGGCTCGTTCTGCCCGGGTGCTAGGGGCCCGAGTGCCAGGGGCCGGAGTGCCAGGGCCGGAATGCCGGCCGGGGCCGCCGGGCCAGGGGAACGGGCGCGGTCGGCCGCGGGAGCGCGGGTACCGTGGACGTGGGTGGTCACCGCGTGACGCCCTCATCCATCCGTACCGACCGGCGCTCGCGCGCGCCGGCCCACCGTGTCAGGAGCCCGGCCATGGCGCCCACGCCCGCATCCCGAGGCGGCTCGAAGGGCGGCTCCAAAGGGGGCATCGCCCGGGGCGGCCAGGGCGGCCGGGCCGGTAAGTCCGGGTCGCACCGCAAGGGTGCCGGGGTCGGCAGCGGCGGCCAGGGGCGCAAGTCGTTGGCCGGTCGGGGCGCGACCCCGCCGGCCGAGGTGCGCACCGGGCACCCGGCCCAGCGGCGGGCGGCGGCGGCCAAGCGGGCCGGGGACGGCGCCGCGGGCGCCGGCCGACCCACCGTGGGCAACCGCCCCACCCCGAGCGATCGCGCCACCGCGGGAGACCGGGCCACCGCAGGCAACCGGGCCACCGGTGGTAGCCGGGCCACGGCGGGCAACCGGGCCACCGGGGGCAACCGGACCGCCGGTCGGCCGCCGGCGGCCGGCTTCCGGCGATGGGGCACCGACACCGGCGAGATCGTCGCCGGGCGTAACGCCGTCGTCGAGGCGCTGCGGGCCGGAGTTCCGGCCACCCGGATGTACCTGGCCGGCGGGCTGGAGTACGACGACCGGTTGGACGAGGCCCGCACGCTCGCGGCCCGCGAGGATGTCGCGGTCGTCGATGTGACCCGGGCGGAACTCGACCGCATCAGTGACGGCGCGCCCCACCAGGGGCTGGGGCTGTCGGTTCCGACCTTCGCCTACGCCCACGCGGACGACCTGCTGGAACGCGCGTTGGCCGCGCCGCCGGGGCTGTTGGTCGCTTTGGACGGGGTGACGGACCCGCGCAACCTGGGGGCCGTGATCCGCTCGGCGGCGGCGTTCGGCGCCCACGGGGTGGTGGTGCCCGAGCGGCGCGCCGCCGGGGTGACGGCCAGTGCCTGGAAGACGTCGGCCGGGGCGGCGGCCCGCCTCCCGATCGCCCGGGCCACGAACCTGACCCGGGCGTTGGGCGGCTACGCCGAGGGCGGGTTGTTCGTCGTCGGCCTGGCCGCGGACGGCGAGGTCAGCCTCGATGAGCTGGCTGTCGCGTCCGAGCCGCTGGTGATTGTGATCGGGTCCGAGGGACAGGGCCTGTCGCGGCTGGTCAGCGAGCGGTGCGACCTGACGGTGCGGATTCCGATGGCCGGTCCGGTCGAATCGCTCAACGCCGGGGTGGCGGCCGGAGTGGCCCTCGCCGAGGTCGCCCGACGTCGTCGCCGGGCCGGGTAACACCACCGGCCCGCGATCCGCGATCACCGATCCGTGACCCTTGACCGCGGCCCGCGCCGGCCTCCCGGCCGCTGACCCGGGGATCACCCGGGTCAGCGGCGGTGAGAGCTCACGCTTCGGGCTCGGGGGCAGTCGCGGCGGTCGGCGGGGTGGCCTCCTCGGGGTCCTCCTCGGCGAGGATCCGGTACAGCGCCCGCCGGGCCTCGGTGAGGACCTTGTGCGCCGCCGCCAGCTGCGGATCGTTCCCGGCCCGGGCGACCTGCATGACCGCCGCGCCGACCTGGAAGGTCACCGACCGCAGGTCGGTCACGCGGTCGGTGTCGGCGGCCAGATCCCAGGGCCTGGGCTCGTCCGCGTGCGCCGCCACATCGGCCTTACCGGCGTCGGTGAGGTGGAAGACCCGCTTGCCGCCGGCCTCCTCCGCCGCGCGGACCAGTCCCTCGTCGGCCAGCATGGACAGAACCGGGTACACCGAGCCGGGGCTCGGGCGCCAGGCGCCCCCGCTGCGTTCGGACAGCTCGCGGATCATCTGGTAGCCGTGCATCGGCTCCTCGGCCAACAGCGCGAGCAGCGCGTTGCGGACGTCGCCCCGGCCGACCTTCGGGCCCCGCCCGAAGCCGGGCCCGAAACCAGGGCCGAAGCCCGGCCCGAACCCGGGACCGCCCAGGCCGCCGGGAAAACCGAAGCCCGGGCCGCCGGGCCGGCCGCCGCGACCTCCGCGTCGACCCCGGCCGCGACCTTCGTGATCGCTGGGGTCGTGGTGGTGCGGGTGGTGGCCGCGGTCGGGCCGGCCGCCCTGCTCGGGACCGGCGTGGTGCCGGTGGTGCTCGTGACGGTCATGATCGCCGTCGGTTGCTCTGGCCCAGAGGCGGCCGAGCTTGGCCTCCCAGTCGTAGGCGCTGCTTTCCATGGTGTGTCCTTCCATCGGGTGCGGGCGTCCAGCCCGCCGGTTTTCGGTCCGCCGGTCTCGGCGGCCGCGGTCCCGGGCCCAGGGCCCGGGGAGAGCTTGTGCGCTCATCACGATCTCCTCTCGTAGCATCGCGTAAGGCTCACGATATATCGCGATGCTCATTATGACAACCCGCATCGACAGCCGGACCCGATTCGGGTCCGGCGGGGTCGTGGGGGAGGGGTCGGCCCGGCGGGGTGCGCCGGCCGGATCCGGTCAGCTGGTGCCGGCCGCCCGCGGTTGGAGATCGGGCCGCACATCACCGGTCGCGGACTCCGGGCTGGTCGTGGACTTCAGGCCGGTCCTGGACTTCAGGGAGGTGACCGCCGCGACGGTTCGGCGCCAGGAGGCCGTCAGCGCGGCCCGCAGCGCCGGCGGGGTTCGCGGGTCGTTCAGCGTGGCCGCCACCGGCAGGACCGCGTAGTCGCCGATCCGGACCCAGGTCGGGGTGTAGGTGATCGCGCTGACCGCCCAGCGCGCGCCGGTCCGGGTGACGTGCGCGGTGACGATCACGCCGTCCTCGGCGCCGGCCGCGCAGCAGCCGGGGGTCTGGTTGGACAGGAAATTGCCCGTCCCGTAGACCACGTACTTGCCGTTGATCCGCTCGATGGGCTGCACCACGTGGACATGGCCGCCCAGGATGAGGTCGACGTCCGGCGACGCGAGCAGGCGCGTGGCCAGCGTGCGCTGCTCGGCGGTCGGCGCGGTCCGGTACTCCTGTCCCCAGTGCATCTGCACCACGACGAACACCGCGCCGGCCCGACGGGCCGCGGCCGCGTCCCGCAGGATCGTGGCCGGGTCGATGAGGTTCACCGCCCACGACGGAGCCGTGAACCCGTTCAGCCCGTAGGTGTAGTCGAGCAGCGCAACCTTCGCTCCGTCCACCACGTGCATCTCGATCCGGGCCCGGGCCGCGGGGTCGATCGCCGAACCGGTGTGGGCGACCCCGACCCGGTCGAGCACGGTGACGGTGTCGGTGACCCCCCGCAGGCCCTGATCGAAGGAGTGGTTCGAGGCGGTCGAGCAGCTGTCGTAGCCGGCCCACCGCACCGCGGTGGCGAGTTCCCACGGGGTGTTGAAGACCGGGTAACCGGTGACCTGCCGGTCGGTCGCCGTGAGCGGTGTCTCCAGATGGCAGATGGCCAGGTCGGCGGCGCTCAGTTCGCTCCGGACGGCGGCCAGCATGGGCCGGAAGTCGTAGGCCACGGGCTGTCCCGGTCCGGTCGGGCCGGCCGCCGGGGGGCCGCCGTCCGCTTCGGCATCGGCGCGCGCCCGGTCGGCCACCGGCCGGTGGACCAGCAGGTCGCCGGTCGCGGCGATGGTGAAGGAGGTCTTCGCGGCCGGCCCCACCCGGGCCACGACCGCCGACCCGCGGGCGCCGCCGGCCCGGTTCGCCGACCGCCCGGACGCAGCCCCGGCGTCGGGTCCGCCGATGGTTCCGGTGGCCACCGCGACCGCCGCGACCACGGCGATGACGGCGGCGACGATGAGGCCGCGGACGGCGATCGTCCGTGTCGGGTGCCTGTCGGGATCGACCACGAAGCTGCTCCTCGTCCGGTAAATGCTACGTAGAGTAGTCGATCCGTGGCACCGGGCTCGGCTCTGATGACGGACGGTCGATGGGCGCCGGCCCGGTCGGGGCGTGGGTCGACGCGGGCGCGACCCGGGTCCACCGAGATCCGGAGTCCGTCTTGCGGGGACCCGGTGGGGAAACGGGCCGACGAACATCATTCGGCCAGTTCTGTAACGAGAGTCCAGGTACCATCGCCGGGTGGTCAAGGTCGACAGCGCGCCGCAGCTCGTGTCGACGATGACGCGCGGACAGCTCGAGCGGCGCCGGAAGTTGACCGACGCGGTGATCGAGCTGGTCTCCGAGACCGGGCCCGAGAACGTCCAGATGCGGGAGGTCGCGGAACGGTCCGGGGTGGCGCTCGGTACCGCGTACCGCTACTTCTCGTCCAAGGACCATCTGTTGGCCGCGGCGGTCACCGAGTGGCAGCGGCGCCTCACCGACCGGGTGTTGGCCGAGATGAACCGGGGTCCCCGGGGTCAGGCCGGGGATGGTCCGCCGGGTGACCGGGTGTTCGCCTACCTCCAGCGGGAGCTGCGGGCCTTCCAGCGCCACCCGAACTTCGCCCGGCTGGTCAGCCAGCTGAACGCCAGCGGTGACCCGTTCGCCAGCGAGGCGCTCGCCGAACTGGCGGTCGCCAACGAGGCGGTGATGAACCTGCTGATGGAGGGCGTCCCGGCCGAGGTGGCGCGACCGGCCCGGATCGCCGTCAACGCGACGCTGATGCTGGGGCTCAGTGCCTGGACGACCGGGCGGGCCACCTTCGGTGAGGTGGCCCGCGACGTCGAACAGGTCATCCGACTCGTGCTCGGTCCCTAACTCCACTGAAACGTTGTTTCAAATCACCAGGAAGATCGGCGTGGCCCGGTCAGGCGTTGATCGGCACCGCGGTCGGCTCGGTCGCGCCCATCCGGGCGGTCCCCCGCCGCAGCCCCGGGATGAACAGCCCGGTCACCGCGCCGGCGGCCAGGACGAACGTCGCGACCAGGAGAGCGGCCCGCAGTCCGTGGGTGAAGGAGACCGCATCGGTGTAGCCGCCGGCCGCCGCGAAGACCGACCCGAGCACGGCGATGCCGAACACGCCCCCGAGTTCCCGGAGCGAGTTGTTGGTGCCCGACGCGAGCCCCTCGTGCCGGGCCTCCACCGAGCCCAGCACCACGTTGGCGACCGGGACGAAGAACAACGACATTCCCACCCCGGCCACGATGAACGGCAGGACCATGGTGCCGAACGACATGGTCGGGGAGATCACCAGTCGCATCCAGAGCATCGACCCGGCCATCAGGGCCATGCCCGACACCAGCAGCGGACGGCCGCCGATCCGGTCGGACAGCGGCCCGGCGATCGGCGCGATGAGCAGCGGCATCGCGGTCCACGGCAGGGTGCGCAGCCCGGCGCCCAGCGGCGAGTAGCCGAGCACGGTCTGCAGGTACTGGGCCAGCAGGAAGATCGCCCCGAACATCCCGAAGGAGAACAGCAGGGCCGTCACGTTCACGGCGGCGAAGCCCCGGCGCCGGAACAGCCCGAGCGGCAGCATGGGCGTGCGGGTCGAGCCGGGGCGCCCGAGGCGCGCTTCCCAGGCCCCGAACGCCGCCAGGCCGACCACGCCGAGCGCCAGGCTGGCGACGACCGACGCGCTCGTCCAGCCGTGCCCCTGACCGCGGACCAGGCCGAGGACGATCCCGAGCAGTCCGACACTGACCAGGCCGACCCCGATGCCGTCCAGCCGGCGGGACGGTCCGTGCGACTCGGTCAGGGTGCGCAGTGCGAGCGGGGCCGCCACCAGTCCGATCGGGACGTTGAGCCAGAAGATCCACTGCCACGCCGCGCCCTGGGTGACGGCCCCGCCCACCAACGGGCCGAGCGCGACCGCCAGACCGGAGACCCCGCCCCAGACGCCCAGCGCCGCGCCCCGGCGCTCGGGCGGGACAGCCGCCGACAGGATTGTCATCGACAGGGGCAGGACGAGCGCCGCCCCGACGCCCTGCACGGCCCGCGCGGCAATCAGCATGCCGATGTTCGGCGCCAGGGCCGCGCCCGCGCTGGCCAGGGTGAAGATGGCCAGACCGGCGGTGAAGACCCGCCGCCGCCCGAGCCGGTCGCCGAGCGCCGCGCCCGGCAGCAGCAGGACCGCGAAGGTCAGCGTGTAGGCGTTCACCGTCCACTCGAGGCCTTCCAGGCCCGCTCCGAGGTGGGTCCGGATCGACGGCAGGGCCATCGTGACAACCAGGTTGTCCAGGGACGTCATGAACGCCGCGATCGAGGTGACCAGGAACGTCCAGAAGACGTGGCGGGGCCGGACCCGGCGCCCCGGGCGGCCGGCGGCCAGGTCGCTCGACGACTCCGACGCGCTCGACGACTCCGACGCGATCGAGGAACCCGGCGCGGTGGACTGCCCCGGCCCGGTTGGAGCCGGCGCGGGCGGGGTTGGGGTCTCGCTGGATGCGGGCATGGCGCACTCCTTGGTAGTGATTAACCAATCACATCTGAGCCGAAAAAAAGGGGGTCGGAGGTCAGTCGGTTGGCAGGTGCGAGTCCATCGCGCAGATCAGCTGGGCCCACCGCTCGTCGATGGCCGGCAGGTCCATGGCCGCCGTCACGTTGAGCAGCATGCCGATGGCGAAGAAGTCGCGGATCGTCTCGGGCTCGAGCCCGCTGAGCCGTTCCACGGCGTACCACAGGTCGCGGAACCCGCGCCGGGTCGCGACCCGGATGTCGTCGTCGCCGCAGGCCGCGTAGGCCTGCAGTTGCATGAGCAGGTAGTCGGGCTCGGCCAGCAGGTCGCTGTAGATGGTGGCCATGGCTTCCTTGGCGTCCATCCCGGTCAGGTCGCCGACCGCCCGCTCGAACGCGGTGACGGTCCGCGCGAACGTCTCCCGGACCGCCGCGATGAACAGGTCCTTCTTGGACGGGAAGAGCCGGAACAGGTAGGGCTGCGAGATCCCGGCCGCGTGGGCGATCTTCTCGGTGGAGGTGCCTTCCAGTCCGCCCCGCCCGAACGCGGCCACGGCCGCGGCCAGCACCGTGGCGCGGCGCTCGTCGGCGGTCAGCCGGGGTCGGGTCGAAGGCATGAGGTGAAGTTATTGCTCAATCACTACCCGGTCAAGGCCAGCCGCGAAGATTCCTGCATTGAAAGATTCCTGCATCAGGGTCGGGCACTCAGGTGTGGCGCGGTTGGTCAGCCCGCGACGTCGGTCGGGGCGGTGACCGAGACGCTCTTGCCGTAGTCGCTGAAGGTCAACTTCCCGGTGCTGGAGCCGGTGCCCTCAATGGCCAGCGGGACCGGCGAACCGGTGTTGGCGACGTACAGCTTGCCCGGCCCGTCGCTGGCGTTGTCGGTCAGGACGACCGCCTCGGCCCCGTCGACCGTCTCCTTGGCAACGGCCGGCTGGAGGGTCTTGTCGCTGGTGATGATGTTGTCGGCCAGCGAACTGAGGTTGGCGATGTCGCCGATCGACTTACCCGTCCCGGAGGTCGCCGACAGTTTCTGGAACTTGCCGGCGCTGGCGGCCGCGGCCCCGGTCACGGTGGCGTCGCCCTTGATGTAGACGTCGTTGCCGATCCGGACGATCTCGAGCTTCTGGCCGCTGACGGTCATCGAGCCGTAGCCGCCGGTGCCGTTCAGGTAGTGCATGTCCAGCGTGAAGTTGGAACCGGCGTCGTCGCCGGTACCCTTCACCGTGCCGGTGAGGTGGACGGTCTTCGCGGTCTTGAGCGCGGCCCGCGAATCGGTCACCACCTGGGCGGCCGATTTTTTCTCTTCGCCGTTGAGCTTCGCACCTGACGAGCACGCGGCGGTCAGACCGAGAACGACGGCGATCGGAACCGCCGTGAGACCCCACCCCATGCGAATGCCTTTTTGCACGATATACCCCTTAGTGCCCGATGCTGGATTGACGACCATATCCGGAATGAATCTCCCGAATGGTCCCGGAGGGGGCACCGTGGTGCCGGCTGGGCGCCGGACGGGCTGACGGCGGCCTGGTCACCCCTTTCGGGCTAGTCGCTCGAAGTGTCGCCATGACTCCTGGGGGTAACGACTGGGTCGTGAGCGTCGCCACGCCACCGGCGGTACCTCCGTGCCGGGAGGCGGTCGGGTGACGCGCCGGAAGGAGTGCGACATGGCCACCCAGTCATCGACGGCGCGGGAGCGGACCACCGCTGCGCGACCGGCCGGCCAGCGGTCGAGCCGCCCGTCCACGCGGACCGGCACCGGTTCGGGAACCTCAGCCGCGACCGGTTCGCGGGCCGGGGCCTCATCCCGGTCGGGGGCGGCCCGCGACGCGTCGACCACCCGCGCGGCATCGAACAGGGCGGCGGGCACGAAGTCGACGCCCACGAAGTCGAGTCCGGCCCCGACGGCGGGTGCGGCCCGGCCGTCCCGGGCCGCGACGAGCTCGAGCGCGACGAAAGCCGGTGGCCCGACCACCCGGTCGGGCGCGGCGACCTCGACCCGGGGCGGTTCGGTCGGTCGGGCGGTCGCGACGCCGGCCGCCCGGTCGGGGAAGAAGGCCAGCGGTTCCGCGAAGATGACGGCCGGGCCGGCGACGAAGGTCAGCGGCCCGGCCCGGAAGGTCAGCGGGTCGACGAAGAAGACGGCCGGGCCGGCGAAGAAGGCCGGCCGCTCAGCCCGGAAGGTCGCCGGGTCGACCCGGAAGACCGGCGGGTCCTCGGCCAGCGTCGAATCCACCACCCGGGCCATCGACCGCAACCGGGCGGCGACGACCGCGGCCGACCGGCGCCTGACGCAGAGCCAGGACCTGGTCCGCGCGACGCGGGCCGCGTTCGTCGAACACGAGCGCCAGGTGGCCGAGCACGGCGCCCAGCTGCACCGGGCCAAGGAAGCTGTCGCCACCCACAAGGCCGCCCTCAAGGCGCTCGTGACCGCCCGGTCGCGGCTGGTCGCGGCCGGGAAAAAGGCCGGCAAGGAGGAGACCAGGGCGCGGGAGCGGGCCCGGCGGGCCCAGGAGCGTTACGACCGGGCGGTTCTGGCGGGACTGGTCGCGCGGGAAAAAGCAGCCGATCTGACCGCTCATCCGGCTGCCGCCCGTCGTACCCCGGCCGGCTCGGTGCGATGATGTGCCACTGAACGACTGAGGCCGAAGGGGGCGGGGTGGCGGCCGTTCCACAGGTCAATCGGACGGTCGCGGGGCGTTACCGTCTCGTCTCGCGATTAGGTGCCGGCGCGATGGGCACGGTCTGGCGCGCTTTCGACGAGATCCTCCAGACCGAGGCCGCTCTCAAGGAGATCGAGTTCGCGGGTGGCCTGGATGCCGACGAACGCGCCGACCGGGTGGAGCGGGCCCTGCGGGAGGCGCGGCACGCGGCCAAGCTGCGGGGGCACCCCAACGTCGTGACCGTGCTGGACGTGGTCAGCGAGGACGGCCTGCCCTGGATCGTCATGGAGCTCGTGCCCAGCGTTTCGCTGTTCCAGCAGGTCCGGGAGTCCGGCCCGCTGCCCCCGCCCGAGGTCGCGCGGATCGGCCTGGCCCTGCTGGACGCGCTGACCGCGGCGCACGAGCTACGGATCCTGCACCGGGACGTCAAGCCGTCCAACGTGCTGATCGGGGCCGGCGGGCGGGTGGTGCTGACCGACTTCGGGATCGCCACCCACGACACGGACCCGACGCTCACCGTCACCGGCCTGCTCGGCACCCCGATGTACATGTCGCCCGAGCGGCTGAACGGCGAACCGGCCACCCCCGAGGCCGATCTCTTCGGACTCGGGGCGACGTTGTACTACGCGGTCGAGGGGCGGCCGGCCTTCGAGCGGGACACCTTCGGAGCGATGCTCGCCGCGATCCTGCTGCACCCGCCGGCTCCCACCCGCCGGGCCGGGCCGCTGCGCGGGGTCCTGGCCGGGTTGCTGGAAAAGGATCCCGCTCGCCGGCTGGACCCGCGGACCACCCGGCGCCTGCTGCTCGACGCGATCGCGCCCGGGGCGGCGGCTCGGCTGGTCGCGCCGCCCGTGGCCCCGCCGTCCGAACAGCGCGCAGCCGACCAGTTTGCGCCGGCGTCAGCGGCCGCCGGGGCGGCGGCGGCCGATCGGCCGCTCGTGGACGGGCCCGCTCGCCCGGGGCCCGGCGTGGTGCGGGCGGACGGGATGGGCTGGCAGGCCCGGCTGGGGAACCTCCCGCCGGACGAGCCCACCCGGATCGGGGTCGATCTCCCGCCCGACCCGGTTCCGCTCCCCGCCGGACCCGACCGGTCGGCGGCCCCGGTGGCCCCGGCGCCGCCCGTACCCCCGGAACCGGTCGCCTCGCCCGGCCCCCCCGGGCCGCCGACCGGGCTGGTCACCAGCGTCGAGGACGGCGCGCTGGTGCTGCGCTGGGAACCGGTCGAGGGGGCCGTCTCCTACCGGGTGGTGCGGGTCATCCCGGACCCCGATGCGCCCGGGGGCCGGCGGGAGCGCAGCCTCGGTCTCACGCCGGTGTGCGAGCTGTCGGACGGTGGAGCCGGTCCGGGCGACCTGGTCTGGCACGAGGTGCGGTCGGTGGGCGCCGACGGGGCCCGTTCGGAGCCGGCCCGCACCGCTCCCCGAGTTCTCGGGGTGCTGGTCGCCGACCTGCGCGCGGTCATGGAAGGCGACGCGGTCGCGGTCACCTGGCGCCCTGACCCCGAGCACGACGATGTGGTGATCGAGCGGCACTTCGACGACTCGTCCCCGGTCCGGGGGGCCATGCGCCGGGTCCACGCCGCCGGCGGCCGGTTCATCGACGCCGACGTCCAGCCCGACGCCGTGTACCGCTACGTGGTGGCCGTCGACGACGGCGAGGTGGAACTGGACGGGGCGGCGCGGGTGTCGGTGCGGGTCACCCCCCGGCCGCGCCCGGTCTGCGACCTGGAGGTCGAGACCGTCCGGGGCACGACCACGCTGCGCTGGACGTCCGTTCCGGGCGCGGTGGTCCGCGTGTACGCGACCGACTCGTCCGGGGTGCCGGGGCTGGCCGGCACCAGTCCGTTCGGACCGGCCGACCACGAGGTCGCCGCGCCGTCCCTCGAGGGCCGGGCCCGTCTGGTGGGCGAGAGCCGGCGCGGCCGGCTCACCGACGCCCAGGCCGGCGGCGACGTGGTCTACACCCCGGTGAGCATCGCCGTTGACCGGGCCGTGCTCGGCGAATCGGTCCGCCACCCGCCGGCCGGCTGAGCATCCCGGTCCCCGCCGGGGCTCTCGGTCGGTCGGTGCCCTCGGTCGGTCGGGTCAGAGGTCGCGGGCCAGGTCGGCGAGGTGCTCGATGGTGTGGACCCGCTCGGCATGGGACCCGGCGACCGGGGTGACGGTCAGCGTGGTGACCCCCGCCTCGGCATACGCCGCGAGCCGGTCGCGGATCCAGCCCTCCGGCCCGATCAGGTTGGTGTTGCGCAGGAGCTCGTCCGGTACCGCGGCGGCCGCTTCATCCTTCTTGCCGTCCAGGTACAGGTCCTGGATGACCTTGGCCTCCGACTCGAACCCGTAGCGCTGGGCCAGGCTGTTGTAGAAGTTGTGGCCGCGCGGGCCCATCCCGCCGACGTACAGCGCGATGGCGGGCCGGCCGAACTCCAGCAGGCCGCCGACGTCGTCCCCGATCGCCACGGCGGCCGTGGCGACGGTGTCGAGCTTCCCGAGCGTCGGGTCGCGCAGCGCCGCACCGGCGGCGAGCGAATCGCCCCACACGTCAGCGGCCCGCTCGGGCAGGTAGAACAGCGGCTCCCAGCTCTCGGCGATCTCCGCCGCGAGCTGCACGTTCTTCGGGCCGATCGCCGCGAGCATGATCGGCACCCGCTCGCGCACCGGGTGGTTGATGAGCTTCAGCGGCTTACCGAGCCCGCTGCCCTGGTCGGCCGGCAGCGGGACGGTGTAGTACTTCCCGTTGTAGACGAGGCGCTCGCGCCGCCAGACCATGCGGCAGATCTCGATCAGCTCGCGGGTCCGACCGATGGGTGCGTCGAAGGGCACGCCGTGGAAGCCCTCGATCACCTGCGGCCCGGACGCGCCGATACCGAGCAGGAAGCGGCCGCCCGAGACGTAGTCGAGACCGGCGGCCGTCATCGCGGTCAGGGCCGGGGTCCGAGTGTAGATCTGCAGGATGCCGGAGGCGATCGTCAGGCGCTCGGTGCGGGCGGCGATGAAACCGAGCTGGCTGACCGCGTCGAAGCTGTAGGCCTCGGGGACGGTGATGATGTCGAGGCCGGCCTGCTCGTAGTCGGCGAGTTCCGCGACCACCTCCATGAAGCCGCCGCTGTAGTTCAGGGGCATCCCGATCCGCATGGCCCAGCCTCTCCCTGTGTACCTGAGTACCGGTGTCCCGCCGTCCGGCCCCGGTGGGCCCCGCGCCGTGCCTGGAACGGTAGTGGCTTCCGGCGTCTCGCGCCCCGCCCGCCGGCTGTGCGACGGTGGGTCCCGGTCCAACCGGACGGGCCGCTCCCGCCGCAGTTCGCTACCGAAAGGCCAGGCGCCGTGACCGCCCGCCCGACCCACACCGTGACCCGCCGCCCGACCCACACCGTGATCCAGCTTTCCGACCTGCACATCGTCGATCCCGGCGACCTTCTGTACGGGACCGTCGACACGGCCGCGACCCTGCGCGCGGTGCTGGCCCGGCTGGAGGAGTCGGGTCTCCGGCCGGACGCCCTCATCCTGTCCGGCGACCTGACCGACACCGGCCGCCCGGCGGCCTACGCCCGGCTGCGCGAGATCGTCGAACCGGTCGCCGCCCGGCTCGGGACGCCCGTTCTGTACTGCGCCGGCAACCACGACGACCGGGCGGCGTTGCGCGGCGCCGTCGGCGACCTCGGAGAGGCCGCCGATCCGACCGTCGCCGATCCGACCGTCGCCGATCCGACCGTCGCCGGGCCGGGCCGGCCGATCCGCTACGCCCGGTATCTGGGCGGGCTGCGGATCGCCGTGCTCGACAGCAGCGTCCCCGGTCAGGCGCACGGCGAGCTCGGGACGGACCAGCTCGACTGGCTGGCCGACCTGCTGCGCGAACCGGCCCCGGACGGCACGATCGTGGTGGTCCACCACCCGCCGGCCCGGAGCGCCAACGCGGTGATGGACCTGATTCCGCTGCGCGACGACGCTCCGCTGGGCGCGGTGATCGCCGGCCGCGATGTGAAGATGGTGCTGGCCGGGCACCTGCACTACGGCTCGGCGTCGTCCATCGGCGGGGTTCCGGTCTGGATCTCCGGCTCGACCGCCTATTCGCTCGACCCGCTCGCCGTCGACCAGGCTCGGGGGCTCGGCGGGAGTCAGTTCACCCGGGTCGATGTCT
Source organism: Frankia alni (assembly GCA_026225295.1). Classification (GTDB taxonomy): domain Bacteria; phylum Actinomycetota; class Actinomycetes; order Frankiales; family Frankiaceae; genus JAMFSN01. The sequence goes on along the minus strand of JAMFSN010000347.1, from coordinate 13,601 downwards.
ACCCGGACGCGGCCGTCGCGACGACCGTGCCGGTGCCGACCGGTCCGGTGGTGCACAGGCTGTCGCTGGCGGACTTCGAGCGCTACCTCGACCTGAGCGGCGGCCGCTGACCGGCCAGCCGGGCCGCACCGGCCGGCCGGATATCCGTCACCACTGACGGGTGACGAGCCGGACGGGATCACGGGTCCGGTGGACGCTTACGGGCCTGGTGGGGCGCTTGTAGGGGTCGGGATCCGGGCTGATCGGACCCGGCGGGCGACGAGTCGCCGGGCCGATCGGTGTCTTCGTTGTGTCCGATTCGCGCTAATCCGGTACCAGTCATGGCGATGTCGGCGTAAGGTCGGGTAGGTGCCGATGCACGTGCGAATGGCCGTGCGATAACGTGCGGCCGAAGCTCATGCACTTGCACGGGCTGACGTACGGGAGTCGCTAGTGAACGAGATCCGTAACGGAATGCCGGCGACTGAACTACAAAGCGTGATTTGGACAAAGAGTGGTCGAAGCAACTCGCAGGGCAACTGTGTCGAACTGGCACCGCTGCCCGGCGGAGCGTTCGCGGTCCGGAACTCTCGCTTCCCGGACGGCCCCGCGCTCGTCTACACCTACGCCGAAATCGAGGCGCTGATCCTGGGCGCCAAGGACGGCGACTTCGACCACCTGCTCCAGTGACCGCCGGGCTGGCGGATCGCCTGGCCCGGCATCCGGGCGATCCGCCAGCCCGGGCCTGTCCCGACCGGCACCCCGGGCCCCGACCCACCCGGTGGCCGGTACCGCGAACGGGGGGTGGCTGACGCGCTTGTAGTACCGGCCCCGGGTGTCGTTGGGTGGGGCCGGTCCGCCGGTCGTCGTGCGGTGAAAAGTCCGGTCGGCTCAGGTTTCCTTGATGATCGAGTAAAGCGCGTCGGCGGTCCGCTCGGGCGGCACGCTGTCGACGGAGAGCCGGTTCATCGCTTCCATGTACCGCTCGACCTCTTCGCGCTTGTCGAGGTAGATGGCGCTGACGAGGTGCTCGAGGTAAACGACGTCCGACAGGTCGGCCTCGGGAAAGCGCAGGATGCTGAATGCCCCACCTTCCGCGGCGTGTCCGCCGAACCGGAAGGGCATCACCTGAAGCGTCAGGCTGGGCTGGTCGCACATACTGATCAAATGCTCGAGCTGGCCGCGCAGAACCTTGGGTCCCCCGATGGGGCGCCGTAGGGCGGCCTCGTCGACGACGACCCACAATTTCGGGCCGTCGGGTCGGGTGAGGATCAGTTGCCGGTTCATCCGGACGCCGACCCGGCGTTCGATCGTGTCCTGGTCGAGGCTTTTACTGCCGTCCATTATGACGGCCCGGGCATACTCTTCGGTCTGCAACAGACCGGGTACGAACTGTAGTTCGTAGGTTCGGATGAGGCTGGCCGCCTCTTCCAGACCGATATAGGGCTGAAACCAGTTGGGCAGGACGTCGGTGAAACTGTGCCACCAGCCCGGGGTGTTGGCTTCCCGGACCAGGGAGAGCAAAGGCCCGCGCTCGTCCTCGTTGGTGACGCCGTAGAGGCTCAACAGGTCGGCGACGTCACGTTCTTTGAAGCTCACCCGACCGAGTTCCAGCCGACTGATCTTCGATTCGGACGCGCGGATGCTGTAGCCGGCCTCCTCGCGGGTGATGCCCCGGTCTTCCCGCAGGCGACGCAGCTGCGAGCCCAGAAGCATCCGGCGTACGGTCGGACCGCCCCCCGGCTGCGCTGTTGTCACCACTGCCCCCTCGGCTCAACCGCTCCCGGGCAAGAGTATGCCACCTGATCTTTGCGGCGCAGCGAGTCCCACCGTTTGGTGCACGTGCAGCCGGGTCTTGCATCTGCACACACGGGGCGGCATAGTGATGATGCACGAGTCAAACTGTCACCACGAACGGCCATCCTCCGCGGGTTTTCTCACGTCCATCCGCGGCCGGCCGGGCGGGGACAACGTTTGTCCCGGGCAACGTTCCGTGGGTGTTTCTTGATCGTGTCCATTGTCCGGAGGGTGAAGCGGGCGGCACCTCGCTCCCGCGACGCTCCCGTGCTCGGCCGCCCCCGAGGTATCGCCTCGATCGAGCGGAGGTAAACGACCGTGACTGCCCCTTCTCACGAGTCAAGCCGGGTTACGCCGACGCAACGGACGGCGCTGTCCGCGCCGATCTACGCGGTCGTCCAGTTCGATGCTGAACAGCGCCGCGTCTGCGAGGTCGTCGTGGCCTTCGAAGACGTGCCGGCCGCCGATCAGTTTGCGGCGGACAGCGGTTTCGTTAACTACCGGGTCGCGCCGATCGAGTTTCATATCGGCAATCATCCCGAAACAGAGAACCCGGCCGGCGGGTAACGTCCGGTTCCGGGGGACCTTGGTCCTCCTGCCGTGTGACGCCATTCACGTCGAAGCGTTCTGCTCCGCGGCCGTCGCGGCCAGGCCACGGAATGCGTGATCATCCCGGCGCAGGTGCCGGCCGCCGCGGCGCTCGTCAAGGTGACGATCAATTTCGGTCGCCACGTCACGGTGGTCCCGACCAGTACTCCGAGCGGTGAACAGGCAGCGGCGAACAGGCAGTGATGGCGGTACTCGCTGGAGGCTGGGCGTCGGCCGCCGTACCGGGCCGGCGCGACCACGGCAGCAGTGGCCGGTGGACGGTGCCGCTGCCGGCCACGTTGCGCGGCGACGGTCACGAGGCGCTGGCCGTTGCGCCGGGGCACCGACCGGAGACGTAGGGAAGCAGAACGGTCACGGAGAGTATGGACACTTTGAGTGAGCACAGCTAGACTCTAAGTAGTTAGACTGTAGACCGCCTGCTACTGCTCACTCAAATGGGGTCCTCATGAAGGTCCGTAGTCTTGCGGGCGCGCTGCTGATCGGCGGCACGCTCGCACTCGGCCCGGCTCTGGCCGCGCCCGCGTCGGCGGCTCCCTACCCGCCGACGCCGTGCGCCGGCCAGACCGGAATCCTGAACGCCTCGCTGACCTTCACCAAGGTCGGCGGGTCCGTGCACTTCTTTGCCTGTGGGTTCGTCCCCGGTCGCGCCGTCACCGTCAACATCGACGGCTCCACCGTCCGGGTCCTGATCGCCAACGGTGACGGCAGCATCGACTTCACCTGGCGGTTCACCTTCCACCAGGCCGGTGTGGCCCGGGTGACGGCGAGCGGTCCGGCCCGGTTCCCGGCCGGCCACGCGGCGAAGGGTGTTCACGGGCTGTCGACCCGTACCGTCAACGCGTCGTTCGCCGACCGGGTGCTCTCGACCGACATCCACGTCCTGCCGGCGTCGGTGACCAGCGGAACGAGTGGTTCGGGCAACCGGACCCTCAACGACCCGGAGACGGGCGCGCTGGCCGCGCTCGCGCTGGCCCTCACCGGGGGCGGCGTGGCGATGCGGATGCGCGCGCGCCGTCGGGACGGAACCGCCAGCTAGGCACCACGCCTGACCGGCGTAACGCCGGGCCGCCGGGGCGGTCGCTGGACCCACGTCCAGTGACCGTCCCGGCGGTCGCGGTGTTACGGGACCGGCGGGGGGACGGCGCGGTTGTCGGTGAGCACCGGGAACTGGCGGTCGGGCGCATCGCAGCGGGCCCGCCCGGTCGGCTCGCCGACGGCCGGATCGCCCAGCAGGGCGTGGGCACCGTTCGGCGCGTATTGCAGGATGTAGGCCTTGCGCACCGTGCCGCTGGTGTTCGGCCCGGTCAGGTGCGGAGTCAGCGAGGAGAAGACCACCGCTCCGCCGGCCCGGACCGGCACGGCCAGTTTGTCCGGATGGTCGGCGAAACACTCGTACCCGAGCGGGTCGACGAACCGGTGGGCCAGGGTTCCGTGGCGATGGATACCCGGAACGACCCACGGGCAGCCATTGTCGACGGTCGCGTCATTGATCGCGATCCAGCACGTGAGGTAGTGCTGCGGTTCGACGAAGGTGTAACCGTTGTCCTGATGCCAGGGGAACCGGCGGGGTTTTTCGGGCTTCTTGTAGACCGCCTGATCCCAGTAGAGCCGCACCGACGGTCCGACCAGATCGTGGGCCAGGGCCACCAGAATCGGGTGGGCCGCGAATTCCTTCAGGAGCGGCGAGCGCACGACCAGGTGCTCGCTGAAGGTGATGGCCCCGGCCTCCGAGATGGTCACCCGGCGGGCCCCGCTTTCCCCACCGTCCGGACCCGCTCGGCGGTCGCGGCCGGCCTCGCGGTCCCGCTCCGCCGGGCGTAACCGCCGCGCGACCTCGGATTCGCACCGATCGAGCTCCGCTTCGAGGTCCCTACGCAGGTCAGTGGGTACAAGATCGGGCAGAACCACGAACCCGTCCCGGTCGAACCGGTCCCGGTCGGCGGCCCTCAGCGCCCACAACGGTCCGTCGTGATCCGGCCAGGCGAAGCCGGTGTTCCACGGATGGGGCTGAGCATCAAGGTTCCCGCGCATGGCTGCTCCCACGTCAGCTCTCGAAATTGGGTACCGCGCCGCGGGCCGCGGCGGCCCGTCCCTTCGGCTGCTCCCAGTCCTCCTGCCGGCCCAGCGCGGTGAGATCGAGGTAGTAGAACGATCCGCCGGTCATCTCGGCGCCCCGGGCGAAGTTCGAGTAGGTGTGGAAGATCTGGTCGCCGTCGCGCAGAAAGCAGCTCTGCCCAGGGTATTCCATCGGCGGCCCCTTTTCCGGACAAAGTGGCATACCGAGTTCCTGGTATTCCTCCCGGGTCCGATAGTTGTAGACGGCGGGGGTCACCGATTCGTCGAGCGTCACCCCGAAGTCGTAGTTGAAGTCGCTGTCGTGGGACGAATACCAGGGGTACGTCCAGCCGCGGATCTCCCGGTAGGCCTCGATCTTGGCCAGCGGAGCGCGGGACACGATGACCAGCGAGGTCTCGCGGCTGTGCAGGTGCTCCAGGAGCCCGTCGGAAAATTCGTCGACGCCGGCCGTGCAGCTCGGGCAGCCCGCGTCCCAGGAAGGGTCGAACATGAAGTGCCGGACGATCAGTTGACGGCGGCCCTCGAACAGGTCGAGCAGTGTGACCCGGCCGGCCGGCCCGTCGAACTCGTACCGCTTGTCGAGGCGGACCATCGGCAGTTCCCGGCGCTGGGCGTTGAGGGCGTCCCGCTCGCGGGTCATCGCCTTCTCGCGGTCCAGCAGCGCCTCGCGGGCGACCAGCCACTCGTCCCGGGACACGATCTTCGGAAGGTTCATGCGGCGCTCCTTCTCCTGTCGTTCTCGCTCGTCGCCGGGCGCTCGGTACGCGGACCCGATCCGACGGGCCACCCGGCCCATCAGACGAAGTGACCCGTCCAAACTCATTTGTCCACCTGCGGCCTTCCCGGTCCGGCGCGGGGTCTGGTCCGGTCCGTTGATACCTGGTCGCTGGCCGCGAGTCGCGTGAGGGTGTCGACGAGCGGGGCCCGTCCGATCGGCGCGAAGAACGTTTCGTCGACCTGCTCGACGGTCGTCACCGCCCGTCGGGCCAGCGCCACGCCCCGGCTGGTCGGGCGCACCGACTTGGCGCGGCTGTCGCGCGGGTCCGGCCGCCGTTCGATCAGCTCCTTGGATTCCAGGGTCCGCAGCACCTGCGAGGTCATCTTGACGTCCGTGCCGGCCTGGCCGGCGAGGTCGAGCTGGTTGGGGGTGCGGCCCTGCTCGGCGAGCCACCATGTGCAGGCGAGCAGCACGAACTGCACGTGGGTCAGGTCGAGCGGGGCGAGCGCCGCGGTCACCGCCCGTTGCCATCGCAGGGTCACGTGCCAGAGCAGAAAACCGGGGCTGTCGGCCGGGCCGCCGGCGTAGCGGGTCCCCCCGGCCGACGGGTCGTCCTGGTCAGTCATCAGCTTGGCTGGTCACCGGGCCGGGGCCCGGGTCCGGCCGGCCTGGGCGATCAGACCGGCCATGGCCTCGGGAAAGTCCTCGGTGATGGCCGGGCCGAGCTCGGGCGCGAGCTCGGTGGCGCCCGGACCGGTGATGTCCAGGCGGTGCACGATCCGGGTCCGGCTGCCCGGTAGCCCGTGCAGGGTGTGGCTGAAGTGCAGCGTCACCCCGCCGAACTGCGTCTCGTCGGCGTAGCGCTCGTTCGGCACGACCGCCACGATCGTCGACCGGATCGGGTCCTGGCCGGCCGGGGTCATCGAGATTTCCGTCCCGACCGCGAACGGGCCGTGGATCGCGATCGCCTCCATCGAGGTGTCCCAGGCGGTCCAGCCGTCGATGTCGGCCAGGACAGCCCAGATCCGGTCGGGCGCCACGTCCGCCTCGGCGGCGTATTCGTAGGTCCACATCGCGCGGGGTCCCTTCCCTCCGGTTAATTGTCTCCGCAGAGATTATCTGCGCACGGACTATGTGTCGAGGCCAGCCGCGGATGCCGGGGCGGATGCGGTGGCGGTGGCGGTGGCGGTGCGGAAGATCGGCCAGGCGATTTCGGTGCGCCAGGCGGCCGGGTCGGCGGTTTCCCGGGGGCCGACGAGGTAGATCTCCCGCACGGGTCCGGCGACCCCCAGGGCGTAGTCGGTGACGTAGCTCCCCAGCGCGCCGTACGTCACGTCGATGTCGTCGTGCGGCCCGTGGTGGACGGTGACCGCGAGCTCGGCGGCCGGCACCACGTAGGGGCGAACGCGCCCCCCGGTCGGCGCGTCGGGCACCGGTACGTACACCGTCGCGGAACCGCGTTCGGCGGTGAACAACTCGTTCCCGTACAGGCCGCCGGGCGGCCCGCCCGGCGCCCGGCGGTGGGTCCCGAGGATCGTCCCGATCTCGGCCATGGCCCCGTCGTACCAGGCCAGAACCTCGCCGAGGGCGACTGTGGCGGTGACGGCGGCGGTCGGCAGGGCGGGGACGGCCCGGTGCTCGACGGTGATCGGCGCCCGGTCGGGCTCGAGCATGCCGCGCAGTGACCGCACCGCGGCCCGGGTCGCGTCGAGCTGCTTCTCCAGCCGGGCCAGATGTTCGGCGATCAGGACGCCGCGGGCGTCGGGTTCGGCGGCCAGGACCTCCTTGACCTCGCGGACCGGCATGTCGAGGTCGCGGAACCGGCGGATCACCTGGGCGGTCGGCACCTGCGCGACGGTGTAGTAGCGGTAGCCGGTGTGCGGGTCGACCTCGGCCGGCTCGAGCAGCCCGGACTCGTGGTAGCGCCGCAGCATCTTCACGCTCAGGTGGGTGATGCGGGAGAAGTCACCGATCGTCAGTCCGGGCGGCATGCCGGCACTCTGCACTCTGCCCACCAGGGAGAGTCAAGGGCCACCGGGGGGGAGTCACGTGCGGCGTCACCTGGTCGAGGTCGAAGGGCGACGCCGTTTGACTCTCCCCCCGAGGGAGCCCTGACGGTCGTCTCACCAGCGACGCAGGGAGTTTCCATGAATACCGAAAAGCTGACCCCGGTTGAGCGCTACATCGCCGCGGGCAACGCCATCGACGGCGATGCCCTGAAAGCGACGTTTGCCGACGACGCGTTGGTCAACGACGCGCGCCGTGAGTTCTGGGGCGCCGCGGCGATCGGGCGTTGGATCGACCGGGAAGTGATCGGCGCCCGGGTGACCATGGCCGTCACGGGGGCCGGGGAGCACTACGGCGAGAGCGTTGTCCACGCCGCGATGGACGGTACGTATGACAAGACGGGGCTTCCCGACCCGCTGATCCTCACGCACTACTTCACGGTCCGCGACGACCGCATCGTGCGGCTGATCATCATCCGCAACGAGCCTGGTGAGTCCTGACCGGAGACCGCCTCCGGCCCGGCGGCGCACGATGGTCGACTGCCGCTGGCGGAACTCGGCCGGAGCGCCGGGGAGTTCCAAGGAGACCTTGGAGAGCGGGTTCTCCGGACCGGTGGACGGTGAGTTGCCGGTTGGTTTCACTTACGGATCGAGATAGCGCAGGACGGCCAGTACCCGTCGGTTCTCCGTTTCCGAGGGGGGTAGCTGGAGCTTGGCGAAGATCCGGGCAACGTGTTTCTCCACCGCGCGTTCGCTGACGACGAGGTGGGCGGCGATGCCCGCGTTCGAACGACCCTGGGCCATCAACGCCATCACCTCCGATTCGCGCGCGGTCAGCGCGGTCAGCGCCCGCTGGCGCCCGCTCGCCCCGACCAGCTGGGTCACGACGTCGGGATCCAGAGCGGTGCCGCCGGTCGCGACCCGGGTCAACGCGTCGACGAATTCGCCGACGTCGGCGACGCGGTCCTTGAGCAGGTAGCCCACCCCGGCCGCCGAACCCGCGAGCAGTTGCGCGGCGTAGCGGGTCTCGACGTACTGGGAGAAGACCAGTACGCCGGTCTGTGGTTGCTCGCGCCGCACGGTGATCGCGGCCCGGAGCCCTTCGTCGGTGAAGGTCGGGGGCATCCGGATGTCGACGATGCAGACATCCGGCCGATGCTCGGCCGCCGCTGCCACGAGCGCGTCGCCGTCGATCACCGCGGCGGGTACCTGGTGCCCGCGGTCCACGAGGAGCTGCACCAGCCCGTCCCGAAGGATCACGCTGTCCTCGGCGATGACGATGCGCACGTGGTCCTCAGCTCTGCATGGGAAGGTCGACCGCGACAACCGTGGGGCCGCCCTCCGGGCTGGACACCGTGAGTTGCCCGTCCACGGTACGGACCCGCTCGTCCAGGCCGGACAGTCCACCGCCCGGGGTGGGCCGGGCGCCGCCCCGCCCGTCGTCGCTCACCCGCAGCCGGAGCGTCGCGCCGTCCTGCGCGACGTCCAGGACGGCGTGGCTGGCCCCGCTGTGCCGGGCCACGTTGGTCAGTAGTTCCGCGGCGCAGAAGTAGGTGATCGTCTCGATCGCCCGCGTGGGACGGTCGTCCAGCGCGGTGCGCAGCTCCACGGGGAGGTCGCTGCGGGCGGCCAGGGTAGCCAGCGCGTTGCCCAGCCCGCTGTCCAGGACCGGTGGGTGGATGCCGCGCGCGAGTTCGCGTAACTCGGCGATGGCGTCCTTGGCCGTGCCGTGCGCGGCCTCCAGAAGCCGGCGGGCCCTGGCCATCTCGGCCGGGTCGACCGGGGCGGCGTCGGCCTCGGTGCCGAGACTCTCCTTGACCCGGCCGATGTTCATGGCCAGGGCCACCAGCCGGGCCTGGGTCCCGTCGTGCAGGTCCCGCTCGATCCGGCGGAGGGTCGCGGCTGAGTCGTCCACGGCCCGGGATCGGCTGTGCTCGAGTTCGCGGAGTCGGCTCGAGGTGCGGCTGGGCCCGAGCAGCCAGCGGATCAGCACCTGGTCGAGTGCGACGAGGCCCCGGGTCGGCCAGGGCGCGATGAACACCACCAGCAGGCCGGCCGCGCTCGCCAGAAGCGCCCTGGGCCAGGTGTCGAAGTAGAAGTTGCCGAGCTGGATGGCACTGTGGTGACGGACCCCGTGGGAATCGGTGTTCACCGGGTCGAAGATCAGCCGCTCGACCGGGTAGAGGAAGGTGACCAGCGCCCCCGCCCAGAGCAGGCCGGCGAACCAGCCCCCGACGGCGGAGATCGGGAACCGCAGGGTCACGTAGGCCAGGCCCCGCCAACCGGGGGCGTCGGCCAGCGTCGAGGACAACCAGCCGAGCAGTCCCTTCTTCGCCCGGAACGCGTCGGGACCGGCCACCTCGGAGCCGAGCGTGACCCGGGCCAGCCAGCGCTGGGCCCGACCGACGAGCCGGCCGAACCGGACCGCCCCGCAGATCAGCGGTAGCCCGACGAACGTCACCGCAAACAGTGTCCCGCTGAACAGCAGGGCGACGGTCAGGAAGAATTCACACACCCCGAGGACCGCGTTGACCACCAGGTAGGCGAGGCAGCGCCAGGTTCGCGCGCTCACCGGGGCCCGGGCGATCGCGGCCGGCACGCTCGTCGTCCGGCCCGTCGTCCGGCCCGTCGGGGGCAACCGGATCGTGGTCATCGCAGCATCAGCCTTCCACGATCTCAGACGTCCCGGCGGCCGAGTTGACGCGCGGCGATGATCAGGGCCAGCAGCGTCCAACCACCGGCGACGGCCAGACCGGGCCAGGGTCCGATCACCCAGGCTGCGCCTTTGCCGCTCGTCACAATCATCTGCCCGGCCTGCCCGCCGGGCAGGTAGGCGCTGACGTAGTCGCCGGACCGGCCCGGCAGGAACCCGCTGACGACGGGCAGGACCAGGAGCAGACCGAGCACCACGGTCACGGCGGCGGCGACCTGGCGGATGACCGCGCCGATGGCCAGCGCCAACCAGGCGGTCAGGGTCAGGTACAGCCCGTAACCGACGAGGGCCCGCGCCGTGACGGCGTCGTCGAGTGAAACCCCGACGTGGGCGGAAAGGATGGACTGACCCAGCAGGAAGGAGCCGAACGCCGTGACCTCGGCGACGACGAACGTCAGCCCCCCGAAAACGGCGGCCTTGGCGACCAGCAGCGCGCTCCGGTCCGGAACGGCGAGCACGCTCGAGCGGATCATCCCGGTCGAATACTCCCCGCCGAACAACAGCACGCCGAGGACACCGAGGGCGATCTGGCCCCAGGCCACCCCGGGTTGCAGGATGAGCCCGATCGGATCGGCCAGTACATCCGCGCGGTCCGGGGCCGAGAGGGAATTCCACCGCCCGCTGTACACCGCGGTCGCGATCGCGGTAAAACCGGTCGAGAGGAACACGAGCGCGGCGAACGACCATCCGGTGGAACGAAGCGTCCGCAGTTTTATCCATTCCCCGCCCGCGATGTCGTGGAACCGGACCGGCCGCTCGGGGTCGTAGCGGCGGCGGCGTCCGTCGGCGGCGGCGACGGCGGTCACGCGCCGGCCTCCGCCGCGTCGTACTCCACGCTGTCCCTGGTGAGGTGCATGAACGCGTCCTCCAGGGAGGCCCGTTGGGGGGTCAGCTCGAGCAGGACGATCCCGTTGCGGTGGGCCAGCTCCGCGATCTGCGCCGGCCGCGACCCGGTGACGATCAGGGTGCCGTCCGGCTCCTTGCTGACCCGCGCTCCCTGCCGGACCAGCAGCTCGCCGAGTTCCCGGGCGTCCGGCGTCCCGACCCGGACCGCGTCGCTGGCCCCCTGGGCGATGAATTCCTCGGTCGGGCAGTCCGCGATCAGTCGTCCCCGGCCGATCACGATGAGATGCTGCGCGGTCATCGCCATCTCGGTCATGAGATGACTCGAGACCAGGACGGTGCGCCCCTCGAGCGCCAGTCCTTTCAGCACATTGCGGATCCAGACAATGCCCTCCGGATCGAGGCCGTTGACCGGTTCGTCCAGCATCAGCACCTCCGGGTCGCCGAGCAGCGCCGCGGCCAGACCCAGGCGCTGGCTCATGCCCAGCGAGAAGGTGCCGGCGCGGCGATCCCGGGCCGCCGCCAACCCGACCAGTTCGAGCACCTCGTCGACCCGCCGCCCGGGTATTCCCTGCGTCCGGGCCAGACCGAGCAGATGGTGGCCGGCGGTCCGCCCCTGGTGCACGGCCTTCGCCTCGAGCATCGCGCCCACCGTGACCAGTGGTCGGGGCAGATCGCGGTAGGCGCGCCCGCCGATGGTCGCCTGCCCGGCGGTCGGCCGGTCCAGTCCGAGCAGCAGTCGCATCGTCGTCGACTTTCCGGCCCCGTTGGGGCCGAGAAATCCGGTCACCCGACCCGGTCGCACCGTGAAGCTCAGGTCACGGACGACCAGCCTCGTTCCGTAACGCTTGGACAGATTGCGCGCCTCAATCAGCGCCGAGGGTGACGTCATGCGCGTCATGTTGGCCTCGCGACAGCCGCGGATCGATGGCGTCACCACGTCAGTTGAGGGTTCGGATTTTCCGAACCACCAGGACCGGCCCTGAGGGCGGGGACCCGGACGGCGCCACCGGCGTCGCTCGACGGCCTGTCCGTGATCGCTCTGCCGTCCGTGCTGGCGCACGGCTCCGGTCAGCGGATCGGTGCCGACGATGTCGACCGCTGGCGCCGGGAGCTGGACCAGCTCGACAAGCTCGAGGACCGGTACGGCGGCGCCGGGTCGTACGAGCTCACCGTGCAGGCGGTGAAGAAGCTGCGGCAGGTCCGGGAGGACGGTGTCGCGTCGGAAGCGACCGGCCGGGACATCGACCGGCTGATCGCCGAGTCGTACTACCACGCCGGCTGGTGCGCCTACGACCTCGACAAGCACGACCCGGCCCGTGCGCTGTGGATGGAAGGGCTCCACGCGGCGGACATCGCCGACGATGACCCCGTCCGCGTCATGATCTATGCGACGTTGGCGATGCAGGCCGACGACCTGGGTCGGGGCCGGGAAGCCGTGACGTTGGCCCACCGGGCGCAGCGGTGCGCGGCCGGTCTCCCCGCGTCCCGCCGCCTCCGCTCGCTTCTTCTGGCTCGGGAGGCGGAGGGGCTCGCGACCACCGGTGATCTGAAACTGGCTTGGAGGACGTACGCCAAGGTGGAGGACCTCGCCGCTGACGAACCAGCCGACGACGACGGGCAATGGATGAAGTTCTGGGGCCCGGGGGACCTGGCCGCGCACCGGTTCGGCTCGGCTCGCCGCGCGAACGACCTGGTTGCCTACGAGGCGGCGGCCCGGGACGCGGTCGCGGCGGTCGACGGCGACCAGTTCCCCCGCAACGCCATGTCGTACCAGGCGGCCCTGTCGGACGCGCTGGTCCGCCGCGGCCAGCTGGACGAGGCGTTGCCGTTGCTGGTCCGGGCGGTGGTGTCGTCGACGACGATCGGCTCCGCCCGGATCCGTCGCCGGCTGAACGGCACGGCGAACCGGTTGGAAGCCCACCGGGACACCCCGACGGTGGCCGGCACGTTGGACTGGGTCCGCGAGCAGCTCCCGGCGGCGGTGTGACCCCCCGGTTGGGCGACCCCACCACCAGCGCGATCTCGACCGTGGTGACGGACCGGCTGACGTTACGGGCCTGGGAACCGGACGATGTCGCCCCCTACGCCGAGTGGGCGGCCGACCCGGAGATGGCCCGGTACACCGGCTCCCCGAAGGACGGGGCCGCGGTGTGGCGGATGGTCACGTCGCTGACCGGGCATTGGGTGTTCCGGTGGTTCGGGATGTGGGCGATGGAGGAGACCGCGACGGGGCGGATGCTCGGCCGGGCCGGCCTGTACCAGGGCCCGGACTGGCCCGGGGTTGAGGTCGCGTGGACGGTGGCCCACGACCGGTGGGGCGAGGGCCTGGCCAGCGAAGGCGGAGCGGCGGCCGTGTGGTTCGGGTTCGAGGTCATCGGCCTGGACCGGATCGTCTCTCTGATGCACGAGGACAACGCGGCGTCGCGCCGGGTTGCGGAGAAACTGGGACTGACGTTCGAGAAGGTCGAGCCGGCGGCGTTCTTCGGCGGGGACCCGACCTGCCACTACTGGATCAGCCGCGACGAATGGGCCGCCCAGAACGCTTCCGGGGCCGCCGCAGGTTGACGTAGAGCGATGGAGCGCCCCTCGCGTTCACCGCAGGACTCTGGTACCGACCCGGCGGGCGGCGTGCCGTACCAACCGGACAGCCCCTTCGCGCCGCAACATACCGGCCCACCAAGCCGGACTTAGTACGGCAGTGACAGTGGCCGGCGTGTAATCCTCGTTCGACGGCCCGCGTGGCGCCTTGCGGAGCCGATCGCCAGGTGGTTCTCCAGGCCCCGCTTGGCCTGAAACTCGGGGATGATCGATATCTTATTTGCCTCTTTGCTGAGGTTGCGCCGCGCCCGAGACCGTT
>JAMFSN010000346.1 GCA_026225295.1 Frankia alni | reverse complement strand
GGATCTCTTCCCGGGAGACCAGATCGGTGCTGTGGCGACCGGTCTGCTGGTAGGTGTCGACCGCCAGGTTGAGGTAGAAGGGCAGACCGGCACTGGCCCGGGCGATGGTCTGCTGGTCGGCCCGGTCATCGATCCCGCCGGCGGACAGCAGCTCCAAGCGGGACGCCATCGGGAGGCCACCGAGGTCACAGACCCGGATGACCGAAGCCCATTCGGGATCGTGGGCCTCCCACCGCAGCGGTTCCCGGCTCCCGACCACCACCAGGCCCCGGTCGAGCTGGCCGATCAGGTCCCGCAGCCACCAGTCGGCCAGTTGGGTGCGGCCCCCCCGGGCCGGCGACGGCACCAGCGCCTCGTAGGTGTCCACCAAGACCGCGTAGGGCCGGCCCTGAGCGGCGACCCGCAGATCCTGCGCGAACAGGAACGTCACCGCGTCGCCCAACTCGCTGTTGGGCAGGCCGTCCAGCGCGTCCAGGGTGGCGTCGTGCCTGATCCGCCGGCGTTCCCGGGTGCCCGAGGCCGCCTTGTCGAGCAGCTTGAGCAGGCCGATCGCGGTACCGAAGACCGGTACGCCCGAGACGCTGTCGACGATGTCGGTGAGGATCGAACTGGCCTCCACGAAGGGCAGATCGGTCCGGGTGAGGCGCAGATGGGGGTGCAGCCGCTGCCACAGCACCGCATACGCGATGTCGAACCGGTCGAACCGGACGCCCTGGGCCCCGAACTGGCCGCGCAGCACGGCCAGCGCATCCTCCGGCTGGCGTAAAGCCGGCACCTGAAGGTCGATCGTCGCCGTGCGCCAGTCCGACCCGACGCTGTCGGCCAGGTGGCGCAGCAACCGCGATTTCCCGATGCCGCCCACCCCGGTGACGTTGAGGATACGCGGACCGGTGCCGACCCGGGCCCGCTCGGCGGCGAACGCCGCCAGGAGCGACTCCCGGTCGACGAACGGACGCTGTAATGCGGCCACCCGCCGGAACCGCGGTCCGATCGCCACCGTGCCCTCCTTCGGCCCGGTCCCGAAGCCTTTCGTCAGCGGGGCCGGTCGTCAGCCGGGGTCGGGACTCCGGCTCAGAACTGGCCCACCACGTCGATGATCAGCACATCGGGCGGGGTCGCCGGTTGGGCGGCCGCGGTGGAGGTGGCCGGGGTGGCGGCCGCCGCCGGCAGCGTGACGATTGCCCGGCTCCCGATGTTCTGGCCGGTCAGCTTGCTGGCGATGCCGAGCACGCTCTGGGCCGCGACCGTCTGGGGGGCCTCGCCCCACGTCGCGTGGGTGTTCTTGTTGGTGGCCAGATCGGTCTGCACGAGCTGCAGCACCAGCGTCTTGGCCGCGTTGATCTTCGCGCCCTTGCCCGCGACGAGCAGGGTGGAGGTCGGCACCTTGGGGACCTTGACGCCGGCCGTACTGATGATCGTCGGCTTCTGGCCCGCCACGTTGGTGATCTTGGGCAGTCCGGCGTAGTTCACGCCGCTCACGACGGTCCCCGGCGCGGTCGCGTCCGGCTTGTAGGTACCGATGAGGTCGACCACGAAGATCAGGGTATCGGTGCCGGAGATGCCCGCGCTCGACTGCCCGGCGGAACCGTAGCCGTCGGCCGGGGGCACGGTCATCAGCACCCGGGAGCCCAGCTTCTTGCCGACCAACGTCTTGTCCCACCCGGGGATGACCTGACCGACGCCGATCACGAACGCGGCCGGCGCGCCCCGCGAGAACGAGCTGTCGAAGACGTTGGGCTCGTTGTTCTTGGGCGCCCAGGTCTGGCCGAGGTAGTTCGCGACGAGCGTGTCACCCTTGGCGACGGTCGCGCCCTTGCCCTCGACCAGCGTCTGCTGCGTCAGCGTCCTGGGGGCCGCGGTGTCCGGCACGGTGAGCGTCGGCTTCGCGCCGACCGCACCCTTGATCTTGACCCCGACCGACGTGGCGCTGGTGCCGGCGGCGCTGGAGGACGATCCCCCCGAGGACGAGCCGGAGCCGCACGCGGTCAGGATCACAACCGACCCGAGGAGTGCCGCGACGAGGAAGCGTGAGCGAAAATGCACGGATACGCCGTTCGGATAGGGGTCGGGAGCTGTCCCGAGCCTAGCTGCTGGACGGCCGCCATCGGGTGAGCCGGGCACCGGGACCGCCCGGCGGCTCCGGGCCGCGGACGACCCGCGGCCGCCGTCAGACCGCTCCGGACCTCGGGCCCGGGGTGAAGGTGATCGGCACCGTGCGGGGGGCCCGGTTGAAGGTCGAGTGGAATTCGACGTCCGCGCCCGGTTGGAGCTTGATGTCGTGCAGCCGGCGGGTGATCTCCTCGAATGCGATCCGCAGGTTCATCCGGGCCAGGTTCGATCCCGCGCACCGGTGCGGCCCCGCCCCGAACGCGATGTGCGGGTTCCGGGTCCGGGTCGGGTCAAAGGTGTCGGGGTTCTCGAACTGGGCCTCGTCGCGGTTGGCCGAGACCCAGTACATCAGGATCCGTTCGCCTTCCTTGATCTTCTGACCGGCCACCTCGGTGTCGTGCCGGGCGGTGCGCCCGATGCAGATGAAGGAGCCGTCCAACCGCAACAGCTCCTCGACGGCGCCCGGGATCACAGTCGGGTCCGACCGCAGCAGGGCCGGGATCTCCGGCTGCTCGCAGAAGCGCAGCATCGACATCCCGAGCACCCCGGCGGTCGTCTCCAGGCCGCCGAGGATCAGCAGGTGGATGGTGCCGATCGCCTCGGCCTCGGTGATCGGTCGACCCTCGATCTGGGCGCTCATCACGCCGTCCACGACGTCGCCGCGCGGCCCCTGGCGCCGCCGCTCGGCCATGAACCCGCTGATCCAGCCGGCCAGCTTGATGTGGGAGTCCATCCCGTCCGGATGGTCGGGCGTCGAGGCCAGGGTGGCCCAGCCGTTGACCATCTCGAGGTCATCGGCCGGCGCGTGCAGGGCCATGTCGAAGAAGGCCAGACCGGGCAGTGGCCGGGCGAAGGACTCCATGAAATCGCACTCGCCGGACTCGATGAAGCCGTCGATGAGCCGGTTCACCAGAACTCGGGTCTGGTGCTCCCACTCGGCAACCACCGCCGGCCGGAAATAGCCGTTGATCAGCTTCCGGAACTCCCGCTGCAGCGGCGGGTCGATCGTGACCGGGAGGACCTTCATCGGCGTCGGGGTGTGGGGAACGGTAATGCCCCGCTCCGAGCTGAAGGTCCGCCAGTTCTGCGCGACCCGCAGGACCTCTTCGTACTGCGTGGCGATGAAGAACCCGTCGTGCTGATCGCTGTGCAGCACCGGGCACAGCGACCGGGCCCGGGCCAGGGTGGGCTGGAAGTCCCGGGCGAACTCCGGCGCGAGATGGTCGAAGTGGTGCTCGATCCACTCGTCGTCGATCGGGCTGGTGGCCGGTTGCGCCGTGTCCATCGCACCTCACGCTCATCGGCGGCCGAAAGACCGCTCCGCAAGAACTCGAGCCTAGCAGTGAGTGAGCCTTCGCTCATCCCACGGGGTTCCGAGCCGCCCGACGCCCCCCTCCCGAGGCCCGCTGGTCAGCGATTCGTCGGAAAGACCAGGTCGAGGACGCCCGGGCCACCTTCGGGCCAGCGGGAGGTAACCACCTTGGGCCGGGTGTAGAAGTGGACTCCCTCGGGACCGTAGATGGGCGCGTCGCCGAACAACGACGCCTTCCAGCCGCCGAAGGAATGCCAGGCGACCGGCACCGGGATCGGCACGTTGATACCGATCATCCCGACCTCGATCTCGCGCTCGAACCGGCGGGCCGCGCCGCCGTCGCGGGTGAACAGGGCCACGCCGTTGCCGTACTGGTTGGCATTGACCAGGGCGACCGCCTCCTCGTAGGTGTCGACCCGCACGACGCCCAGGACCGGCCCGAAGATCTCGTCGTCGTACACGCGCATGCCCGGCTTGACGTCGTCGAGCAGCGAGCAGCCCACGAAGAAGCCCTCGGCCGGGCCGCCGGAGGATCCCCCGACGACGACCTTCGCGCCCTCGTCGGCGGCCCCGTCGACGTAGGAGCGGACCCGGTTGCGATGCTCGGCGGTGACCAGCGGGCCCATCATCGAGGCACTGTCGTCCCCGGGGCCGATCACGACATCGTCGATGCCCTTGGCGATCGCGTCGACCAGCGGGTCGGCGACCGCGCCGACCGCGACCACCACGGAGATCGCCATGCAGCGCTCCCCCGCCGAGCCGTAGGCCGCCGAGATGGCCGCGCTGGCCGCCGCGTCGACGTCGGCATCGGGCAGCACCACCATGTGGTTCTTCGCGCCGCCCAGGGCCTGCACCCGCTTGCCCTGGCGGGTCCCGGTCTCGTAGATGTGCCGGGCGACCGGCGTGCTGCCCACGAACGAGACCGCGGCGATGCCCGGGTGGGCCAGCAGGGTGTTGACCGCCTCCACGTCGCCCTGCAGCACGTTGACGACCCCGGGCGGGAAACCGGCCTCGGTCACCAGTTCGGCCAGGATCAGCGACGCCGACGAATCCTTCTCCGACGGCTTCAGGATGAAGGTGTTCCCACAGGCGATGGCGTTGGCCATCATCCACAGCGGCACCATGACCGGGAAGTTGAACGGGGTGATCCCGGCCACCACGCCGACCGGTTGCAGCACCGTGTGGACATCGACCCCGGTCGAGACCTCGGAACTGTGCGCACCCTTGAGCAGGTGCGGGATTCCGCAGGCGAACTCCACGCATTCCAGGCCCCGCGCGACCTCGCCCAGCGCGTCGGAATGCACCTTGCCGTGCTCGCTCGTGATCGCCGCGGCGAGATCCCCGCTCCGGGCCGAGACCAGCTCCCGCAACCGGAACAGCAGCGTCGCGCGACGGCTCAGCGAGGAGGCGGCCCAGCCGGGGGCCGCTTCCGTGGCCGCCTGGACGGCCTCGTTGACGTCCGCCTCGGACGCCAGCCGCACCTCGCCGGTCTGAATGCCGCGCGCCGGGTCGTAGACCGGCCCGACGCGGCTACCCGTCAACTCGGTGGCGCTGCCATTGATCCAGTGGCCGATAGTCTTCACGCTGGGAGTCCTGCCCTAGAGTCGGTGGAGTTTACGGGCGTTTCGCCAAAGATTTTCGCCTGGGTCGTCGGCGCGAGCGTTGTCATCCTGGCTTCGACCGACTGCGGCGGGTTCGGATACAGGCCGGTCGGGGGCGGGGAATCGGTCTCGAACACCATGTTGTCCCCGCCGGCGTCGGCCCCGCTGCGGCGAGTTCGACCCGTCCCGCGCGATGACGCCCCCCGCGCTGAACCGACCGACCGGATGCCCGTCGACGACCCACCTGGCTTGGCCGTCGACGATGAGCATCTCGTTGTTTAACATAGACGTCGATATTAGTATCCGCGGCGACTGATCGCAACGGTGTACGGCCGCTGACAATCCGGTGACGATCGGCGCCGTACGCGCACCCCGGGCCCCGCTCGACATCGGGCGCACGGAACGGGATCCGACCCCGGTGGTCAAGATCGCCCTCTCTTGACTTCGACGTCGAAAGCTGTAACTGTGCCCACACGGCCTTGACAAGTACTCGGGGGCTTCCGCGCGGCCGGCCGGGGTCTCGCGGGCCCCGGCCCAGCCGGCTGACCTGAGGCCGCCCGACCGTGAGGGCCGCGACCGGCCTCCGGTGATGTTCCGGCCGGGGGGTCGATCCCCGCGCCCCCGCCACGCCGTCACGCACCGTCGTCGCCGTGATCGAGGGCAGGTGAGGCTCATAAACGTAAGGTCTGGCCGGTTTCGTCACAGAATCACCAACTATCGATAGGCAGGACAGCGATGATCGACAAGAAAACCAGGCTGTTCGCCGCCGGCACGGCCGCGGCCGCGCTGGTCGCCGCGGCCGGCTGCAGCTCGTCCAGCTCGGGCAGCTCAAGCAGCGGCAGTACCACCGGGAGCGCCAAGAAGTCCGTCACGATCGGGCTGCTAACGGACGAGACCGGGCCGGCGGCCTCGGGTAACAAGACCAGCGTCCAGGGTGTCAAGGCGGGGACCGTACTGGCTTCCCGGGACGGCTACACCGTCAAGACGGTGGTGGCCGACACCGCGACCAACCCGGCCACCGCGCTGAGCGCCGCCCAGAAGCTCGTCACCCAGAACCACGTCGACGTCGTGATCGCCCACTCGGCTCTCACCTTCGCGGTCTCCAGCTACCTGACCGCCCACAAGGTCCCGGTCGTCGGCGCCGGTGAAGACGGCCCCGAGTGGATCACCGCCAAGAACATGTTCTCCGTGTTCGGCGCCCTGCACAGCACCAAGGTGTCCACCACCCAGGGCCTGTTCTTCAAGAGCCAGGGGGTCACCAACCTGGGCAGCCTGGGCTACTCGATCTCGCCCCTGTCGTCCGAGGCGTCCAAGGCCGCCCAGGTCTCCGCGCAGAAGGCCGGCCTCAAGGGTGGCTACCTGAATTCCAAGTTCCCGTTCGGGAGCACCAACGTCGCCCCGGTCGCGTTGGAAATGAAGAAGGCCGGCATCGACGGCTTCACCGCCAGCCTCGACCCGAACACCTCTTTCGCGCTGATCACCGCGCTGCGCCAGCAGGGCGTCAACCTCAAGGCGGCGCTGCTGCCCACCGGCTACGGCGGCGACCTGACGCAGGCCGGCCCGGGCGCGCTGAAGGCCGCCCAGAACGTCTTCTTCCTGCTCGCCTACCAGCCGATCGAGATGCAGACCGCCGCGACCAAGCAGTTCTCCGCCGACCTCAAGGCGGCCGGCGTCACCGGTGAACCGACCTTCGCCATGTACAACGGCTACGTCTCAGTCGGCCTGATCCTGCAGGCTCTCAAGGGCGCCGGCGCCAACCCGTCCAGCGCCGACATCATCACGTCCCTGTCCAGCATCCACGCGTTCACCGCGCTGGGCCTGTTCGGCGACCACAAGCTGGACATCAACGACCGCACCAACGTCATCAACGGGGTTGACAACTGCGAGTGGGTCACCAGGCTCGAAGGCAGCACCTTCAAGCTGGTCAAGGGGGCCGACCCGATCTGCGGGACCGCCATCCCCGGCGCCACCGTCGCCCCGTCCTCCTGACCCCGGCGACACCAGCACCGAAGCACCAAGAAACCACCCGCCGGCCCGGTCCGCTGCCCTTCGGCAGCGGACCGGGCCGGCCTCATTCCGGGGCCGGCCCGGCCGGGGACCGCGGGTCAGGCGACAGCGATGCGGGACCACTCCAGGAGGGTCGGCACCAGCAGCGGCCAGCGGGCAAACAGGCCCTTTTCGGCCTCCCCCGGTGCGTGCCGGTCCTTCCATTCCGTGTCCCCCCACGGCGGCTCGGTGAGGACGGCGTTCGGCAGGAGTTCGGCCAGGCTTTCCGATGTCTCGCGCCGGTGGTGGATGTCGCTCCCGCCGCTGCGGAACACGAGGGCGGGCCGATCGAACTTGCGCAGGTCGTCGTTCGGCAGGCCGGGGATCAGTTCGTCGTCCCGCGGGGCGTAAACCGACATCCACCGCTCGAGGGTGGCGAGAAACCGCTTCGGGTCCTGATCGAGGATCCGCTGGCGGTTCGCGGGATTGCGTTCCAGCGGCTCACGCCATTCCGGCAGTTCGGCAACCGCCTCCATGCCGCCGTCCCAGGCCGCGGTGAACGATCCGGCGGCGTAATGCACGCCGATACTCATGAGACCGAAAACCCCGCCGCTGATCCACAGGACGGCCAGGCCCGCCGCGACCTCCGGATGACGACTCGCGGTGAGCAGGGACACGCGGGAGCCGCCGGACCCCCCGACGATGACCGCCGGCGCCATGTCGAGGTGCCTCAACAGAGCCGCCAGGGTGTCGGCCTGCATCTCGGATTCGGACTCGCCGTCGAAACACACGTCCGACGCGCCGGTATTCGGCCGGTCCCAGATCAACACGCGTTTGCCGTGGCGCGCGAGTTCGACGGCGGATTCCCGAATGCCGGGGGAATCCTTGCTGAAGCGACCACCCGGCGTGATCACCCACGGTTGGCCGTCCCCTATGACCTCATACGCGACGCAGAGCCCTTCCACAGTTGCGATTGGCATGGCGGGATCCTAACATCGACGTCCATGTCAAACAATGGTCAACTGTCCGAAACGACGTTGACCTCCCGTTCGCATGATCGGCGCCGGCCGATCGGCGCAACAACAAACGCGTGACAACCGGGGATCCCGCCCTCGACCGACCCGGATTCCCCGGGCCGCCGCGCCGGCCAGCCATCGGGGTCGCGCATTTCTTCCAATGACGCGCCCCAATACCCATCATCGTTGCGACGGCATTACGACTCCTTAGCAGCCTCGGCATCCGCCACGACCGGGTCCGGATTCCGCGAGCCCGGCCCCGGAGCCTGGTGACGGAGCGCACCGGAACGAACGGCCTCCGACCTCCTCGCCACCGCCCGCACGCCACTCACCGGGGACGGGTCGGTTGGTATGCCGCCGCGGCCCCGACCACCCCGTTGGCGTCCCGAAAGCCCCGCGACGGAAAGTGCCTGGCAAACACCCGGGAGCACTACGGCTCGATGGCCTCTTGGTATACTATCGAGAATCCGTTCGTTCGCTGTGCCATGAGTAGGAGAAAGCCTTGTCGACGGCCGCGCCTCTTGACCGTGGGAGGCCGAACGGACCCCGTTCCCGCCGGGGCGTCGCGGCCCGGGCGCGGCTGCTGGATGCCGCTAAGTTGGTCTTCGAGGAAGATGGATTCCTCGAGGCCCGCATCACGGACATCGCCGAACGCGCCGGCCTGTCTCACGGTTCTTTCTACCACTACTTCGATTCCAAGGAAGAGATCTTCCGCGAGGTCGCAAAGACCATGGAAGACCTGCTCAGCGCGCCCTTGAACGCCGTCGTCTTCGATGCGGGCTCGGTCGCCACACCGCGCGAACGCATCCTCGAAGGTAACCGCCGTTTCCTGGAGAGCTACCGGGCCGAGGCCCGGATCATCGGGGTGATCGAGCAGGTCTCCCGATACGATTCGCAAATCAGCGCCGAACGCACAGAGAACCAACGGAACGACCTTCCGCGGGTGGTTGATTCGATTCGCCAGCTGCAACGCCGGGGGGCGGTCGACCCGACGCTCGACCCCGAGATCTCGGCGGTCGCCCTAGCCGCCATGGTGCATCGCTTCGCCGAGATCTGGCTCGTTCAGAAGTCTTTTGAAAGCACTCTCGAGGTAGCCGCCGAACAACTGACCAAGTTGTTCGTCAATGCCCTCCAGCTGCAGGACGCACCCGGCGAGACGTTCTCCCGGTGAGTCCCCGGTAAATCCTCGGGGTAAACCGCTACGACGGGCCGGGCCAGGGAACCCGGCCTGGCCCGTCGGGTGGACCGCCACTCTACCGGGGCGGGAAACGCAGCGCCCCGTCGAGGCGGATATTTTCGCCGTTGAGATACGGGTTACGGACGATCGACTCGACCAGCAACGCAAATTCCTCCGGCCGCCCCAGGCGCGAGGGAAAAACGATGTCCTTGACGAGTCGGGACCGGACGTCCTCCGACACGCTGAGCATCAGTGGGGTCCCCATCGTGCCGGGCGCGATCGAGCACACGCGGATACCGAGCGGAGCCAGGTCCCGGGCCATCGGAAGCGTCATCCCGATGATGGCCGCCTTCGCGGCGCCGTAGGCGACCTGGCCGGTCTGGCCCTCGAGTCCCGCGATGGACGCCGTGTTGACCACGACCCCGCGCTGGCCGTCTTCGTCCGGGTCGTTGCCGGCCATGGCCGACCCGGCCAGCCGGGTCATGTTGAAGGTCGTGACGACGTTCAACTCGACCGTCTTGATGAATGAGTCCTTGTCGTGCGGACGACCGTCGCGACTGACGGTCCGGCCACCGCCGACACCGCCCCCGGCCACGTTGACGACCACTGACAGCGGGCCGGCCACGCTGGCCGCGTCGATGGCCGCGGCGACGTCCTCGTCACTGGCGACGTCGCCCCCGGCCACGCTGGCCGATCCGTCGAGCTCCTTGACGAGTTCCGTCGCCCGGTCGGTGTTCTGGTCGAAGACCACCACGTGCAGGCCGTTGTCGACCAGCCGCCGCACTGTCGCGGAGCCGAGCCCCCCGGCCCCGCCGGTCACGATCGCTGAACGCCCACGCAGGTTCATTCGTTCTTCCCTTTCTGCTTCATGGAGCTCAGGCCGGCCAACGATGGCATTCCACCCGTGACCAGAGCGGCCCGGGCATGGCCGAAGTGGTGCATGTCGAAACACGCATCGACCGCGGTCGTGTAGCCCTGAACGTCCATGGTGTGGTTCACGGCCTGCTTGGCCAGGCGGAGCGCGAAAGCGTCCTTCTGGGCGATTCGACGGGCCAGCGTCATGGTCGTCGGGAACAGGTCGGCCAAGGGGACAACCCGGTTGACCA
The DNA here is from genome assembly GCA_026225295.1 of Frankia alni. Classification (GTDB taxonomy): domain Bacteria; phylum Actinomycetota; class Actinomycetes; order Frankiales; family Frankiaceae; genus JAMFSN01. The sequence goes on along the minus strand of JAMFSN010000346.1, from coordinate 11,796 downwards.
TACCCAGTTCCTTGGCCTCCTGGGCACCGATCGCGTCCCCGGTGAACAGCAGTTCCTTGGCCTTGCGGGGACCGAACTCCCAGGTGTGCGCGTGCAGCTCGATCCCGCGGATGCCCATGTAGAGCACCGGATCGGAGAACTCGGCATTTTCGGCCGCGATGATCAGATCGCACGGCCAGCACAGCATCAGCCCGGCCGCGATGCACTTTCCCTGGACCGCCGCGATCGACGGCTTGGGGACCGCCCGCCAGGACTTCGCGTAGTGCAGGTAGCGGCGGGTCTCCCAGTCGTAGTGGTCGTCGGCCTTCCACTCCGGCCGCTCGCCCTCGGCGTCGGTGCGCGACATGTCGTGGCCGGCCGAGAAGTGCCGGCCGTTGGTCGTGAACACGATGACCTTGACCCGGTCGTCCGCATCGGCCGCCCGCCAGGCCTCGTCCAGCTCGGTGAGCACCTGCGGGCTCTGGGCATTGGCCGCCTCCGGCCGGTCGAGCGTGATGACGCCGACGTGACCATCGACCTCGAACCGCACGTGCTCGGACTGCATAAGATCCCTCTTCACTGGCGAACCGACCGACGCTGCCGGCCTGGCTCACCGCCACCCCCGGCCTGATACTGATCCGGCGCCTGAAGAGGCTAATCCGTATTCGACGCTGACGTCAATGTTGGTACGGCGATGATCCGACCCTCACCAGGGGCTCTAAGTATTAGAGCACTCACTCACTAGTGTAGGATCAGGCGACGCCTGGGACCCGGCCGGGCTCCCGCCTGACCAGGTGACGCACTACCGCCGCCGGTGACCTTGACACAACGTGGCGGACCGCGTGAGAGTAGTAACTGGGCGCTCACTTACTAAGTGTTTCGGAGGGGACCGGCGATGGACTATCGGCTTATCGACGCCGACGGACACTATTACGAGCCGGACGACTGCTTCTCCCGGCACATCGAGTCCCGCTTCCGGGACGCCACCGTCCGGGTCGAGCGGGGCACTGACGGCCTGGGCCGCGTCTACATCGGCAACCGGCGGACGTTCATGAGCGTGATGCCGGGCGACTACGCGTCCGCGCCCGGCGCCCTGCAGGGGCTGTTCGTCGGTGGGGTGGCCGACGGGTTCACCCACCGCGAGGTCATCAACGCCAAGGACCACCCCGAGTTCACCGACCGGGCCGCCCGTACGGCCCTGATGGACGCTCAGGGCCTGGAGGCGACGATCATTCTGCCCACCCTGGGGGTCGCGGTCGAGCAGGACATGGTCGACGACATTGAACTGACCTACGCCAGCCTGCGGGCGTTCAACCGCTGGCTGGAGGAGGACTGGGGCTACGGGGCCGACGGCCGGCTGTTCGCGACGCCCATGCTGTCCCTGCTCGACCTCGACCACGCTCTGGCCGAGCTGCGCCGCGTACGGGACGCCGGCGCCCGGCTGGTCCACCTGCGGCCCGGACCCGTCGGTGGGCGCTCCCCCGCCGACCCCCGGTTCGACCCCTTCTGGGCGACCGCGGCCGAGGCCGGGATCGGCGTCGTGTTCCACGTGTCGAACAGCGGCTACAACCAGCTCTTCGGAACGCTGTGGGGCGAGGACGCCAGCAACCCGTCCCACCTGCAGTCCCCACTGCAGTGGGCGCTCTGCAACACCGAGCGGCCCATCATCGACACGCTCATCGCCCTGACGTTGCACAACCTGTTCGGCCGCCACCCCACGCTCAAGGTCATCTCCATCGAGAACGGCAGCAGCTGGATCAAGCCGCTGTTCAAGACCATCGACAAGGCGGCGGCGCTGGGCCGGCGCAGCCCCATGATCGGCGGCCAGTTGACCGCGCGCCCCAGCGAGGCCCTGGCCGAACACCTGTGGGTCTGCCCGTTCCCCGAGGACGACGTCACCGACCTCATCGGGGTGCTCGGCCCGGACCATGTGCTGTTCGGCTCCGACTACCCCCACCCGGAGGGACTGCGCGACCCGGTGGACTTCGTCCACCGGCTCTCCGGCTGCGACCCGGTGACGACCCGCAAGATCCTGCGGACCAACACCGCTGACCTGCTGGGCCTGGCCGACCGCGCGCCGGTGACCCAGCCGGCCTGACCCGCCCGCGACCGATCCGCGACCGATCCGCGAGAACCAGGAGCACCCCATGCCGAGGCCGAACTGGCAATTGCTTGCGGACCCCGAGGCGCAGGAACGCAGCTACTCGGTCATCTCGGTGGACGACCATCTCACCGAGCCGGCCGACATCTTCGTCAAGCGCTTCCCGGCGAAGCTCCGCGACCAGGCCCCCCAGGTCATCACGACCCCGGACGGGTCGGAGGCCTGGGTCTACCGGGACCGGCTCTACCGCGACAACGGCATGAGTGTCGTGGCCGGCCGCCCGAAGTCCGAGTGGACCCTCGATCCGCTCAACTTCAGCGAGATGCGCCGGGCCGCGTGGGACGTCCACGCCCGGGTGAAGGACATGGACCTGGACGGCATCTGGGCGTCGCTGTGCTTCCCGTCCGGCGCGTGGGGCTTCACCGGCCGCGTGCTGTCGATGAACAACGACACCGAGGTCGGGCTGGCCGCGGTCCGGGCCTGGAACAGCTGGATGATCGAGGAATGGCACGGCGCGTATCCCGAGCGCTTCATCCCGCTGCAGCTGCCCTGGTTCAAGGACCCGAAGGTCGCCGCCGACGAGGTCCGCCGCAACGCCGCGCTCGGCTTCACGTCGGTGTCGTTCCTGGAGTCGCCGCACCTGCTCAAGCTCCCGCCGATCACCAACATCAAGCACTGGGAGCCGTTCTTCAAGGCCTGCGAGGAGACCGGGACGGTCATCTCGCTGCACTGCGGCGCGAGCGGGTTCGTCCTGCAGGGCTCCCCCGGGGGCGGCCTGACCGTGCAGACGTCACTCTTCCCGGCCATGGCGTTCTGCGCCGCCATCGACTGGGTGTGGGCCGGCATCCCGGCGCTCTACCCGAACCTGAAGATCGCGCTGAGCGAAGGCGGCATCGGGTGGGTGCCGATGGCGATCAACCGCCTCGACTACGTGCTCGAGCACTCCGGGGGCGGCGGCACACCCTGGACCTACGACGTGACGCCGAGCGAGGCGCTGCGCCGCAACTTCTACTTCTGCATGCTTGACGACCCGGGCACGCTCGACCAGCGCCACCTGATCGGGATCGACCACATTCTGTTCGAGACCGACTTTCCGCACGCCGACTCGACCTGGCCGGGCTCGCAGGACCTGCTGCGCAAGCGCTTCGCCGGCCTCCCCCGGCACGAGGCCGTGATGATCGCCGGCGGCAACGCCGCCAAACTGTTCCGCCAGCCGCTCCCCCACGGCCCCGACTGGCCGACGATCACCCCGTAACCCGCGCGGCGGTCGGGCGGCGTCCGGCCCCCGGGCGCCGCTCCCGGCCCGCCGGCTCTTCACCCCTGGCGGGCGGCCTTCGCGGCCAGCAGCGCGTCGATCTGCGCGGCGTCGAAGCCGAGTTCGGTCAGCACCGCGACGGTGTGTTCACCGATGCCGGGCAGGCCCGGGGTCGCTCCCCCCCGGGCCGACGGACCGCACCGCAGCAGCGGGCCGATCTGCTCAAAATGTCCCCAGGCCGGGGTCTCGTACGACGCCACCCGGCCGAGCTGCCGGTTCACCGGGTCGTCGAGCACGCCCCGCCGGAAGTCGTCCCGGTTCATCGGCTCCACCGCTTCGACCAGCAGGTCCTCGGCCCGCAGCCGGGCGACCCAGTGCGCCGCCGGGCCGGCCGCGAAGGCGCCCTCGAGGACGGTCTCCGCCGCCCGGGCCGCCGCGTCGCCCGGTCCCCCGCGCAGCGGGGTGTACCGGGCCGGGAGGGCGGCCAGCTCCGGCAGGTCCCGCAGGCGGCGCCACGCGTCCTCGTCCGGCAGCACCAGGGCGAACCACCGGCCGTCGGCTCCTTCGTAGATTCGGTAGCCGGGTCCGTAGCCGGTCTGGCCCGCGTCGAGGGACGGGCCCCGCACGCAGGCCCCGTCCCGGGTGAACACCCCGCTCTGCAGCAGCATCCCCGAGCCGAGCAGGCTGGTCGCCACCTGTTGGCCGCGCCCGCTGGTCGCCTCGGCGTAGAGCCCGGCCAGGATGCCCAGGGCCGCGACCCAGCCGCCGGTCATGTCGACCGGGATCCAGGTCGGGGCGATCGGGTCGTTGCCGGCTCCGCCGACCGCCCGCTCGAGCCCGGTCAGGGCCTGCATCAACGCGTCGTTGCCGGGGTGCCGGGCCCGCCGGCCGGTGGAGCCGAACGCGCTGGCGTGGCAGTACACGGCGCGCGGATTGAGCTCGGCGACCGTCGCCGCGTCGATCCCGAGCCGCTCGGCCACCCCGACCCGGAAGTTGTGGAGCACGACGTCGGCCCGCCGGATCAGCCGCTCGACGACCGGCCGGGCCTCCGGCGCCCCCAGGTCCATGGCCAGGCTGCGCTTGCCGCGCTGGCAGGCGGCCATCGCGTAGGCGGCGGCCCGCATGGCCTCGCCCTCCAGCGGCTCGACCTTGATGACGTCGGCCCCGAGGTCGGCCAGGACCTGGGCGGCCAGCGGACCGGCTACGAACGCCGAGAAGTCCAGCACCCGTACCCCGGCCAGCAGCGCCTCCGGCGGCGGCTCCGGGGCCGGTGGCGTCGTCCGGGCCGCGGCCGGGTCGAGCCGGGGCCCGGGCGGTTCGTCGGGCACCAGCGGCCGCACCGAAATCGGCGACGCGACGACGACATCGTGGTGCCCACCGTCGAACCGCGAGACCGCCAGGCCGGTCTCGGCCAGGTGCGGATCGGCCAGCGCCTCCCCCGGAGCCAGCACCGGCTCGCAGGCGATGCCCACCGCCCGCAGTCGTTCCAGCCACACGTCGCGCGGCTGGGCGGCGAACATCGAGCGCCAGCGCACGGCCCGCTCGTTCAGGGCGCCGGTGACCTGATCGGTGTAGTAGCCCTCCTCGCTCGGCGCGTCGCCGAGAACCGCGAGGAGCTTGGCGTACATCCCCTTGCCGCCGAACCAGACCTGGATCAGCTCCCCGTCCGCGCAGCGGTACAGGAAGTTCGGGAACGTCGAGCCCTTTTCCCAGTAGCCCTCGATCTCGGGCGCCGCCCGCTCGGACCGCCCGATCATGCAGCCGAGGGTGGCCAGCAGACCGTCGTAGAGAGAGGTGTCGCTCCAACCGCCGGCCGCGCTGCTCGCCCGTCGCCGCAGCAGGGCCAGCACCGACGCGGTGAGCAGGAAGGCGGCGCCGCTCTCGGACGCCCGCGCGTCGACGAAGACGGGGCCCGGCCGGTGCCCGGCCAGCTGGGTGCAGAACCCGGCGCCCGCCTCGACCAGCAGGCCGAAGTCCGGGGCGGTGCCCCGGGAGGTCCGGCTGGGGCGGCACCGGGCGTACACCAGGCCCGGGTTGGACCGCGCGAGGTCCAGATAGCCGAGGGCCCGGCCCTCCACCGAGGCCTCGGGCCCGTAGACGAGGGCGACGTCCGCGGCGGCCAGCAGCGCCCGGATCCGACCGGGGTCGTCGGTGGTGACGATCTGCTTGTCGCGGTGCCACGCGCGACCCCAGGGGACGTCCGCGTCGATCGGGGCGGCCGCCGGTCCGACGATGCGCACCACGTCGGCCCCCAACTCGGCCAGAAGCAGGCCGGGTACGCCCCCGGCCAGGCCGAGCCCCAGCTCGCTGGTCCCGACCGCGACCTCGACGACCGCCAGGCCCGCGCACGGACCGCCGTCGGCTCCGGCCGGGACGCCCCCGCTCACGTGAGCGCCCCGGCCGGGACCGTCAGCCGGGGCAGCACCTCCCGGGCGGCCAGCGTGACCACCTCGAGCGTGTCCTCGTGGGCGGCCGGCGAGATGATGAAATGCCGGACGCCGGCGTCGACGTACTCCTGGAGGCGGACGGCGACCTCCTCCGGCGTCCCCGCCGGCGCGATGCGGTCGAGCATCGAGCGCGGCTTGTCGCCGTACGCGCTGCCCAGGAAGGCCTCGACGTCGCCGCGGGCCCGGTCCCCGTCCTTCCGGATCGAGCAGTAGACGTAGACCATCCACTCGAAGCCGGCCAGGTCCCGCCCGATCGTCCGGGCCTCGTCGGAGATGGTGGTCACGGACCGCGCGTACGCGCTCGGGGACATGAGGTACGGCATCCAGCCGTCGCCCAGGCGGGCGGCCCGGCGCATGGCCGGCTCCTTGCGGCCCGAGATGAGCAGCGGCGGGCCGCCGGGCCGTCCGACCGATCCGTTCGGCGGGGCGACCGGCCGCAGGTCGACCTGGTCGAGCTGGAAGAACCGCCCGTGGTGGGTGACCGGGCCGCCGGCCCACAGCGCCCGCAGGATCTCGAGGGCCTCGTTGGTGCGGGCCCCGCGCTCCCGGACCGGGACGCCGACCGCCTCGAACTCGTGCGGGAACTCCCCGCCGATCCCGATTCCGGCCGACAGTCGGCCATCCGACCAGGCGTCGAGGTCGGCGAGCTGCTTGGCCACGATGACCGGGTGGTAGAGCGGGAGCTGCAGGATCGCGCTGCCGACCCGGACCCGCTCGGTCCAGGCCACCATCAGCGACAGTCGGGTGACGGCCTCCCCGGTCGCCGTCCGGGGCAGGATGTGGCCGCCCTGCCAGACCGACGCGATCGGAAGCCGTTCGACGGCGGCCAACCAGTCCCGATCGGGCTCCGGCAGCGCTGCCGCTCCCAAGGTGATGCGATCGCCTGGCAACGCGACTCCTTCCCGGCTGGCCGGGTCGGACGCACCTGGATCGGGGTCGCGGCGGCCCGCTTGGCAGCACTTCGGAGTGAACGTACACTTTGTTGCATCGAAGATGGAAGGAACCGACCAGGCCCGTTGGCGGGCGTCACGGTCGTCGAACTCGCGGGCCGGGGGCCCGGCCCGTTCGGCGCCATGGTCCTCGCCGACCTCGGAGCCGAGGTCATCCGCGTCGCCCGGGTCGCCGACGTCGACCGCGACGGCCCGGCGGAGAACGGCGGTCCGGGGCAGAACGATGGCCCGGCGGAGAGCGATACCGAACGGACCCTCCGGGGCCACCGCGATATCGACCTGTTGGCCCGGGGCCGCCGGTCGATCGCCCTCGACCTCAAGCAGCCGGCTGGCCGGGCCACCGCACTCCGCCTCGTCGAACGGGCCGACGTGCTGGTCGAGGGCTTCCGGCCCGGGGTCCTCGAGCGGCTCGGTCTCGGGCCCGAGGCCTGCCTCGAGCGCAACCCGGGGCTGGTGTACGCCCGCATCACCGGCTGGGGGCAGTCCGGCCCCTACGCCCAGCGGCCCGGGCACGACGCCAACTACGTCGCCCTGGCCGGCGCGCTGGAACCCCTGCACCGCCCGGGTGGGCCGCCGACGCCGCCCCTCAACCTGCTGGGCGACTTCGGCGGCGGCGGCATGCTGCTGGCCGTCGGAGTGCTGGCCGCCCTGGTCGAGCGGTCGGTCTCCGGTCGCGGCCAGGTGGTCGACGCGGCGATGGTCGACGGCGTGGCTCTGATGACCACCCTCCTGCACGGTATGCGGGCCGAAGGCCTGTGGCCGGACGACGCCAACGAGCACGTCCTCGGGCTGGCGTCGCCCTTCTACAACGTCTACGAGACGTCCGACGGCCGGCACGTCACCATCGCGGCCGGCGAGAGCCAGTTCTACGCCGAGGTGCTCCGGCGCCTGGGGCTCGAGGACCTGCTGGCCCAGCAGAGTGATCCCACCACCTGGGCGGCCGGCAAGGAGCGGCTGGCCGCGGTCTTCCGGACCCGGACCCGCGACGAGTGGTGCGCGCTGCTGGAGGACGCCGACACGTGCTTCGCGCCGGTGCTGACCCCCGCCGAGGCTCCGCACCACCCCCACAACGTGGCCCGGCGGACGTTCGTCGAGGTTGACGGGGTGGTGCAGCCGGCCCCGGCCCCCCGGTTCAGCCGGACGCCGACGAGCCCGGGCGACCGGCCCGTCCCGGACGGCACGCACACCGTCGAGGTGCTGCTCGACCGGGGCTTCGACCAGGCGGAGATCGAGACGCTGCTCGACACCGGAGCAGCCGCTCAGGCCCATAGCCAGCGGCTCGAAGGAGCGACGTGACCAGTCCCGGCGCCCCGGTCGGCATCCCGCCGGCCGTCACGGAGGAGACCGCAGCGTTCTGGGCCGCGGCGGCCGAGGGCCGCCTGCTGGTCGAGCGCTGCACGGGCTGCGGAGCCGAGTCGTTCCCGCCCTACGGGATGTGCCGGGCCTGCCGGGGCCGCGCGGTGGAGGCCGTCGAGATCCGCGACCGGGGCCGGGTCTACAGCTTCACCGTGAACCACCAGCGCTGGCTGCCGGGTCTCGAGGTGCCGTACGCGCTGGTGCTCGTCGAGTTTCCCGACCATCCGGGGGTGCGGGTCTTCGGTCGGTTGCGCGGCTGCCCGCCGGACGCGGCGGCGATCGGGATGGCGGTCGAGGTCGGCTTCGAGCCGGGACCGGGCGGCTACGCGGTGCCCAGTTTCGTCGCCGTGCCCAACGTCCCGGCCACCGGGGACCCGGCCGTCGCTCCCGCCCGCGGGGCCGCGTGATGGGCAGCGAATGGTTCGAACGCCGGGCGGTCATCTCCGGGATCGGCCAGTCGGCGATCGGCCGGCAGATCGACCGGTCCGGTTTCCAGCTCACCCTGGACGCCATCCTCGCCGCCGTGGGCGACGCCGGCCTGACCCTCGACGACATCGACGGCCTGGCCATGTTCCCGGGCGGCGGCAAGGCCAACCTGCCCGGGTACGCCAACGGCAACCTGTACGAGATCCAGGACGCGCTGCGGATCACCACCACCTGGCGCCAGGGCCAGGTCGAGGGGATGAGCCTGCCGTTCTACGGGCCGGCCCAGGCGGTGGCGACCGGCCAGGCCCGCCACGTCGTCATCTGGCGGACGGTCAAGGAGGGCAGCGCGGCCCGCAACGCCGGCGGCCGGCCGGCCTACGGGTCGGTCAACCCGAGCGCCGAGGGCCCGCTGGCCTGGCTGCTGCCGGTCGGCGCGCTTTCCCCGGTCTGCCAGGTCGCGCCGTGGGCAGCCCGGTACCTGCACGACTACGGGGTGACCCGCGAACAGCTGGCCTGGATCCCGGTGACCCAGCGGGCCCACGCGGCCCTCAACCCGGACGCGGTCTACCGCACCCCGCTGACGGTCGAGGACTACCTGGCGTCGCGGATGATCTCGACGCCGATGTGCCTGTACGACTGCGACGTACCCGCCGACGGCTCCACCGCCATCGTGGTGTCGGCCGCCGAGGCGGCCGCCGACCTGCGGGCGCCGGTCGCGATCGAGGCGATGGCCGGGGTCATCGACGGTCGGCCGTCCTGGGACCAGTGGGAGGACTTCAGCCGGGTCGGTCACGCGACCGCCGCCGCGATGTGGAACCGGACCGGGCTCGCCCCGGCCGACGTCGATGTGGCCCAGCTCTACGACGGCTTCACCATCGAGGCGGTCTGGTGGTTGGAGGCCATGGGGTTCTGCAAGGCCGGCGAGGCGGGCGCGTTCGTCGAAGGCGGCACGCGGATCGCCCTGGGCGGCGAGCTGCCCCTCAACACCTGGGGCGGTCAGCTGTCCGGCGGCCGGCTGCATGCCGCCTTCGGCCATACCGCCGAGGCGGTCCGCCAGCTCCGGGGGGAAGCGGGCGCCCGGCAGGTCGTCGGAGCCGAGGTGGCCGCCGTCACCAACGTGGGCGGCTACGAAGCAGGGGCGGCGCTGCTCACGCGGTGGCGGCGCTAGGCGACCACGCCGGCCCGATCGAATCAGGCCGATCAGACGAGGGAAACGGAGAACGCCGAGTGGTTGAGCGCGCGGGCCGGGTCGAGGGCAAGGTCGCGATCGTCACGGGAGCCGGCTCGACGCCCGGTCCGGGCATCGGTACCGGGAAGGGCAGCGCGGTCGTGCTGGCCCGCGAGGGCGCGAGCGTGCTGCTCGTCGATCTGCACCCCGACCGGGCCGAAGCGACCCGCACGATGATCGAGGACGAGGGCGGCAAAGCCGAGGTGTTCGGGGCGGACGTGACCAGCGCGGCCGACTGCGAAGCGATGGTGGCGGCGGCCGTCGAAGCGTTCGGAACCGTCGACATTCTGGTCAACAACGTCGGCCTGGCGTCGCTGGGCACGGTCGTCGACGCCACCGAGGAGGCCTGGGACCGGGCCCTGAACATCAACCTGCGGTCGGTCTTCCTGTCGTCCAAGTACGCCGTGCCGGTCATGGCGGCCAAAGGCGCCGGGTCCATCGTCAACATCTCGTCGATCTCCGCCGTGCGCGGGGACGGGACCATCGCCTACTCGGCCGCCAAGGGCGGCGTGCTCGCGATGACCGCCGACATGGCCTACTCCCATGGTCGGCAGGGCATCCGGGTCAACGCGATCGCGCCCGGTCACATCACCACGCCGATGGTGGCCTCGGTCTCGGGCGGCGGCGCCCAGGCCGACTTCGGCAACCGGATGCGGAACGAGGCCGGGCTGCTGGGCACCCCGGGCACCGGCTGGGACGTCGGCTGGGCGGCCGCGTTCCTGGCCAGCGACGAGGCCCGCTGGATCACCGGCGTCACCCTCCCGGTCGACTCGGGCGTGCTCAGCGTGACCCCGCTGCTGATGGCGCAGTACCTGCGGGCCGTGCGGTAGACGTCCGACCGGTCGGTTCACGCGGTGCGCCGCTGGACGTAGTGGCCCTTGCCGAGCAGCTCCCGCCCACCGGACGGGGCCCGGGCGCCGGGAGGGTCAGGCCCCGACCGTGCCGGACCGGACCAGCGTGGCGCGGGCCTCGGTGTCGAACCCGAGGCCGACCAGGACTTCCCCGGTGTGCTCGCCGAGGCCGGGTATCCCCCGCCGCACCTCCGGCCGGGGGGCCGGCCCGAACCGGAGCGGAAAGCCGGGCTGCTCGGTGCGGCCCCGATCTCCCCAGCCGAAGGTGTCGACCCGCCCGAGCTGACGGTTGACCGGGTCGTCGAAGAGCCGGGCGATGTAGCCGGACCGGTCCACGTCGGCGACCAGCTCGGCCGGCACGCCCGCGGCGGTGAGGCGGGCCACCCAGGCCGGGCTGGTGCCGGACCGGAAGGCCTCTTCGAGGAGGGCCTCGGCCGGTTGGCGACCGTCGCCCGGCCGCCGCAACGGCGGGGGCGCGGCCGGCAGATCCACGGCCCCGACGAGCTTCCGCAGCCGCTCCCAGGCCGCCGCGTCGGGCACCGCCAACGCCAACCAGTCGCCGTCGCGGCCCTGGTAGATGCGGTACGCGGCACCGTAACCGGTCTGCTCATGATCGAGCGCCGGCCCGGGCACCGGGGCGTCGCCGACGACGTAGGCCCCGGACTTCAGCAGCAGCGCGGCGCCGAGCAACGAGGTCGACACCGACTGTCCCGTGCCCCGGCGCCGCCGGGCGTACAGGGCGGCGAGCACCGCGCAGGCCGACACCCAGCCGCTGGTCACGTCGATCGCTCCCCACACGAGGAAGGTCGGCGGACGGCCGGCCCCACCCTGGGCCGCTTCGACCCCGGACAGGGCCTGCATCAGGTGGTCGTTGGCGGGCAGCAGCGCGCGGGGACCGGCCGGCCCGAACCCGCTCGCGTGGCTGTAGATCACGGCCGGGTTGGCGGCCCGCGCGGTCTGCTCGTCGTAGCCGAGCCGCTCGGCCAGGCCGACCCGCGCGTTGTGGTGGACGACGTCGCTCCAACCGAACATCCGGGCCAGCACCGCCGGCGCGTCGGGCGCCTTGAGGTCCACGGCCACGGCCCGCTTGGCGCGCTGGCCGGCGGCAAACATCGGTTCCATGCCCCGGTGGATGTCCCCGGTCAGCGGCTCGACCTTGACCACGTCGGCGCCCAGCTCGCCCAGAATCCCAGCCGTCACCGG
>JAMFSN010000345.1 GCA_026225295.1 Frankia alni | reverse complement strand
TAGGCGGAGTACGCATACTCTACGAGGACGTCGTCGCAGTAGCTACGGCGCGTCATCTGCAACACGACGGCGGTGGCCGGGACCTCGAGCAGCGCCGCCTCGTCCGGGTCCGGATTGCCCGCCTCGATCACCTGCTCGCCCCAGGACAGCGAGAGCCCGTAGTGCTCCGCCAGCACGTGGTAGAGCGACTTGGGCGAGCCGAGCCCGAGGATCCCGGGGACGCGGTGCTCCGGCAGGTGGGTGCGCTCGACGGCCATCGGGATCGAGTCCGCGTAGCGCAGCCGGACCAGCCGGACCACCCCGTCGCCCGGCTGGATCTCCAACTGCCTGGCCAGCGCCGGGCTCGCCTCGATCCGCTCGAAGGACAGCGTGCGCGAGGCCGGGACCATGCCGCGCCTGGTCATGTCCTCGGTGTACGAGGCGAGCCGGATCTGCAGGTCCATCTTGGGCTGCGCGACGAAGGTGCCGCGCCCGCGCACGCGGTAGAGCCGGCCGTCCGCGACCAGCTGGTTCACCGCCTGACGCACCGTCATCCGGGACAGGCCGTACCGCTCGCCGAGTTCCCGTTCCGACTGGATCGGCGAGTCCGGCTCCAGCTCGGTGGCGATCAGCTCCAGCAGGATTTCCCGCAGTTGCTGGTGCTTGGGCACCGGGCTACGCGGATTGATCTCCATCGATCCCTCACTCGCTCGGGTCGGTCCTCTCGACCAGGAACCGACCTCGGCGCGACCGGTTCAAGCCCACCTTGCTGTGAACTCGGTCACGCCCTACTGTTATGGACCGGACTAGACCACCTGTGGTCGACTGTTGTCAAGACGGTCCCCTGCGGTTAAATCCAAGCGCAACTGCACAGGCCGGGACAAGCCGACCGCACGTCGGCGGAGCGGTTCCCGCGGGAGATCACAGAAACGGACGGCAGCGATGGACAAGGCGCAGGCGATCCTGGCCGCCCTCGGCGGGGCGGACAACATCATGGAGATCGAGCCCTGTATCACGCGGCTGCGCACCGTGGTGCACGACGCCTCCAAGGTCGACGAGCGCGCGCTCAAGGCGGCCGGGGCGCACGGGGTGATGCGGGCGGGCACGGTCGTGCAGGTGGTGGTGGGTCCCGACGCCGACACCGTCTGCATGGACATCGAGGATCTGCTCTGAACACCCTGAACACCCGCGTCGTGCGCAGCCGGCCGCTCTCGGTGGTCGCCCCGGTGACCGGCCGCGCGATCGCGCTGGCCGAGGTGCCGGACGCGGTCTTCGCGCAGAACATGGTCGGCCCCGGCGCCGCCATCGACCCGGACCGCGGTCCCGGCGTGGTGGTCAGCCCGGTCTCCGGCATCCTGGTCAAGCTCAAACCGCACGCCTTCGTGGTCACCGCCGAGGACGGGCGCGGGGTGCTGGTGCACCTCGGCATCGATACGGTGAATCTGGACGGCGGCGGCTTCGTGCTGTTGGCTGAGGAGGGCAGCGTGGTGCCCGCGGGCGCTCCGGTGATCCGCTGGAGTCCGGCCGCGGTGGAAGCGGGCGGATTGAGCCCGATCTGTCCGGTGATCGCACTGGACGCCGACCGGGCCGCGGCCGCCGCCCTCGCGGGCTCGATCTCGCTCGGAGCCGTGTCGGCCGGCGACCGGCTGTTCACCTGGGCCTGATACTGGTGGGGCCGCGAAAGTAGCGCGCCAGGCGCCGCACGAGGACCGAGGAGAGAAGACAAGACCATGCAGCGCACCGTGACCGTAGCCTCCCGAGTGGGACTGCACGCCCGTCCCGCCGCCGTGTTCGTGAAGGCCGCGAGCACCGCCACCCTGCCCGTCACCATCGCGAAAGCGGGCAAAGACCCCGTCAGCGCGCGCTCGATCCTGGCCGTGCTCGGCCTCGACGTGCGCGGTGGCGAGGATGTCGTTCTCGAGGCAGAGGGCGATGGCGCTGAGGCCATCCTGGAAAAGCTGGCCGACCTGCTGACGGAGGACCTGGAAGGGTGAATCGGGGCTGAGAACGAGCCGCCGGACGCCGACGCGCCCCGGACGGCCCCACGGTGGAACTCCTGGCGAACATCGGGGGCGAGGCCAAGGTGGCCGTCGGCGGTCGCAGGGCCTGCGACCGCCCGCGAACAGTGACTCGACCGCTCCGGGAAAGACGAACGAGCCCCACCCCGCCGAAGCGGGATGGGGCTCGTTCGGTGCTTGAATCTCCAAGAGCTCGGCTCTTAGAAGTCCATGTCCCCGCCGGGCATGCCGCCGCCGGCCGGGGCCGGGTTCTTCTCCGGCTTGTCGGCGATGACGGCCTCGGTGGTCAGGAACAGCGCGGCGATCGACGCGGCGTTCTGCAGCGCGGAGCGGGTCACCTTGGCCGGGTCCGGGATGCCGGCGGCCAGCATGTCCACGTACTCGCCGGTCGCGGCGTTCAGGCCCCAGCCGGGCTCCAGGTTGCGGACCTTCTCCACCACGACGCCGCCCTCGAGGCCGGCGTTGACGGCGATCTGCTTGAGCGGAGCCTCGACGGCGAGCCGCACGATCGCGGCACCGGTGGCCTCGTCGCCCTCGAGCTCGAGCTTCTCGAAGGCCTTGGTCGCGGCCTGCAGCAGCGCCACGCCACCGCCGGCGACGATGCCCTCCTCGACGGCCGCCTTCGCGTTGCGCACGGCGTCCTCGATGCGGTGCTTGCGCTCCTTGAGCTCGACCTCGGTGGCCGCGCCGGCCTTGATGACGGCCACGCCGCCGGCCAGCTTGGCGAGCCGCTCCTGCAGCTTCTCGCGGTCGTAGTCGGAGTCCGACTTCTCGATCTCGGCACGGATCTGGGACTTGCGGCCCTCGATCGCGTCCGCGTCGCCGGCGCCGTCCACGATGGTGGTCTCGT
>JAMFSN010000001.1 GCA_026225295.1 Frankia alni | reverse complement strand
TGACGTTCAGCCACTGATAGGGGTCGCGGCCCGCGCCGCGGCCAGGTCGGGAGCGACCGACAGCTCGGGCAGATTGGCCTTGCGCACCGAGCGTCGCGTCGCCCCGGCCTGCTGTTTGATCGCCAGCCGGCGGACCGCCTCGGCGTCGTCGGGGCGGACCCAGGTCCCCATCTTCCCGGTGGCCGGGTCCAGGTAGCCCAGGTAGCCGCCGGGATTGACCCCGAACGAGGACAGCGGACGGCCACCGGACGCGGCGCCGAGAAAGTCGTTGCGCCCGCCGGGCTGCTCCCCCGGCGTGAAATACAGGGGAAGCAGGAAGTTCGACACGGCGACCCCGTCGATCAGGTACGACTCGGCCTGCACCGCGTCACACAGCTCGAACCAGTGCAGGACCCAGCGGCCCGGGTTGTCAGGATGCGGACCGGCCGCCAGTTTGTTGACGTTGGCGTCGCCGATCAGCTCCAGCGCCTCGTGGGACAGCGTGACCGTCCAGTCCTCGCCGAGCGACGCGGACAGCTCGGTGAACACGAACCCGCACGGCAGCCCGACATTGTTCTGGTTGTGGTAGCCGAGCGACCCGGCGACATCCGCGTGATCGCGCAGGTAGATGACCGCGTCGCCGCGCACGCCGGCCGGCTGGTCGCGGTCCGGCCGCGCCACCGCGTGCCCCTCGAACCGCAGCGCGGCGGGCTGGCCCCAGTACGGGACGAAATCCTCGGCGATCTGCCGGTTGACCGCCCGCAGCACCGGCAGGACGTCGGTGTCGGCCACCGAGGACAGGTTGACCACCGTGATCTGCATGTCCACTCCCCACCCGCGATCACCCGAGGTGGGCCGACCCTATCCCGCCGCCGACCGGGGACCGGCGCGGTGACCGGCGCGGTGACCGGCGGCGGAGGGCGGGACGAGCGGCGCGTCAGACCGCGACGATGCGGACCCGGCCGTCGGCGTCGACGCTCCAGCCGGGGTTGGTCGCGATCTCCCACCGGAAGCCGGCCGGATCGGCGAAGTAGCCGTGGAACCCGCCGAACTGGGCGCGCTGGGGCGACTTCAGAACCGTCGCCCCGGCCGCGGCGGCCCGCTTGAGCACCGCCTCCACCTCGTTCTCGGTCGCGACGATCTGGGCCAGGCTCAGCGGCAGGGCACCGGTGGCCGGCGACGCCGGGGCGTCCGGACTGATGTCGGCCTCGAGCGCGTCCGCGCCGAACAGCGCGAGGACCCGGCCCGGGCCGATCTGAATGAAGACCACCTCCCCGGGCACGTCCAGGACCGGTTCCCAGCCGAGGCCGTCGAGGTAGAAACCGCGGGCGGCGGGCAGGTCGGGAACGCCGAGGGTGATCATGTCAACGCGGGGCTGCATCGAAGATGTACTCACGGGTTACAGCCTGGCCGGCCGGCCCGACGCCGTCTTGTACGAAACGGCCGTCTTCATCAGGCCAACCCGAAAGCATCCGGTCGGACGTGACCATCCCCGGAGCGGTCGGGTACGAACCGGCCATGACCGAACCAGCCGGACCCGAGAAGGAGGACCCGCCGTGAACCGCCCGTCCGACGACAGGCCGACCGCTGACAGGTCGACCGCTGACAGGCCGACCGCTGAGGGGGACGCCCGGTCGCACTACCGGGAGTGGGCGCCCCCGGTCAGTTGGCGCCCGGCGGTCTTGTGCCGGTGGGAGCAGCGGATCGACGCCGGCGTCCGGGGCGCGGGGCACAGCCAACGGGTGATCCCGGACGGATCGGCGGACGTCATCGTCGAGATCACGACGGGCACGGCCACCGTGGTCGGACCGGCCAGCCGGACCGTCCGGCCGGTCCTGGCCCCCGGCGCCTGGTACCGGGGACTGCGACTTCGCAGCGAGGCGCTCCGCGCGGTCCTCGACGTGGACGGCGCGTCGCTGCGGGACGCGACCGTGCCGCTCGACGCGCTGGTCCCCGGCCGGCTGGCCCGGGCCCTGAGCGACGCGATCGCGTTCGACGCAGACGGCGAGACCGGCGCCGGCCCGGCCGGCGCCAGCGCCAGCGCCGGGGTCCGGCCGGGTTCTCCGGTTCCGGCGGTCCTGAACCGCCGACTGGTCGCCGCGCCCATCGACCCCCGCGTCCGTGCCGCGGGCCAGCTCCTCTGGCGGGCGCCCGCGCCCCCGGTGGACGAGGTCGCCCGCGCGATCGGCCTGTCCGGACGTCAACTACGACGCCTGCTGCTCGCCGAGGTTGGTCTGGGCCCGAAGACGCTGACCCGGGTCGGTCGACTGCACCGGTTCCTCGGCCTCGCCGAACGCCCGGGCGCACCGCCCGGTCGGGCCGACTCCGGTCGGGCCGGCCCCGACCTGGCCGGCCTGGCGGTGGCGGCCGGCTACGCCGACCAGCCGCACCTGACCCGGGAAGTGCGCCGGTTGACCGACCTGGCCCCGGTCGGGTTGCTGGCCGAGCGGCGGGGCGCCCTCGACTAGCACCTTGGTCGGGTCCCGGCTGAGATCGACCACCTGACCAGCGGCCTGACGTATCGATGGCGGGCCGCGACCGTTAGTCTCTCGGCACGATCAGGCTTCCTCGAACCAGACACTGACGAAAGAGGTGGCCCCATGGCTCCGGCCTCGGACCCCGCCCGGCGAACGGTGCGCGATGTCCCCGTCGCAGCCACCGTGTGCCTGATCGGAATCGGTGTCCTCTTCACGGCCCTGGCGATCGTGTACTTCGCCTTTCCCGCGCACGACCTGCCGGGCCTGATTCCGGGCTCGGACAAGGACGTCACCCGCCACCACGTGAAGCACGGGCTCGCGTCGCTGGCCTCGGGCGTGATCGCCCTGCTGGCGGCGGCGTTCAGCGCCGGCCGCCGACCGGCCGCCACCCCCGGCCTCCGGGCCGCGCGGCGCGGCCCGGAGGCGGTCGAGCCGGCCGATCCCCGCGACGCCGACGCCCGCCGGGCCGAGGAGCTCCAGCGCGCCGATGACCTGCTGTGGGCCGACGAGGAGAACCTGGAGTTCCCGGCCCCGGCCCCCGCGGCGGCCGGCCAGCCCACTGGCCACCCCGCCGACGAGGACGCCTGACCGAGCCGGTCAGGCCCCGCGCCCGGCCAGCACCGCGATGAGGGCGCTGGAACCGAGCCCGCAGACCAACCGGCCCCACCGCGCCGGCCACCAGCGCGGCCGTCACGACGGGCCCGGCGGGCGGCGGGTCCGGTCAGACGGCGTGCTGGAACTCCACCGGCAGCAGGCTGTCAAGGATCCAGCTCACGACGGTCCGCACGAACAGCAGCCGGTTGGCCGTGCCATGCGCCTCGTGTCCCTCGTCGTCGAACAGCAGGAACCGGACCGGGACGCCCACCGCGGTCGCCGCCGCGACCGTCTGCTCGGCCTCGAACAGCGGCACGTTCGTGTCGTTGACGCCGTGGACGACGAGCAGCGGGGCGGCCAGCCGATCGAAGCGGTGGATCGGTGACAGGGTCCGCAGCAGACTCCCGTCCCGCTCCGGATCGCCGTACTTGGTCACCGCCGACGCCGCGATCCACGGCTCGGTGTAGCGGTAGAAGGTTTCCAGGTCGGCGATGCCGCAGACGTCGACCCCGACCCGGAACAGCTCCGGGTACTCGACGAGCGAGGCAAGGGTGAGGTACCCGCCGTACGAGCGGCCCATCACCCCGATCCGGCCCGGATCGGCCAGACCGGCGGCGGTCAGGAACTCGACGCAGGAGGCGACGTCGGCGATCCCGGCGAAACGCCGCTCCCCGTCGTCGCCCCGCGCGAAGGACCGGCCGTAGCCGGCCGAGCCCCGCACGTTCGGAGCGAACACCGACACCCCGGCGGCCACCAACGCCTGGAACAGCGGGTTGTAGGTCGGGCGCTCCTGAGATTCCGGACCGCCGTGGAAGTGCAGCATCAGCGGTCCCGGGCCCTGCGTGGCCGGAGGGCGGTAGAGCCAACCGGTCAGCTCCAGCCCGTCGTGGGCCCGGAACCGCTCGAGCACGGGTCGGACGGCCGGGCGCTGATCGGGGACGACCGGCCGGTCGGCGACCGCCGACAGCGGCCGGGCGACGCCCGCGTCGCCGGAGTCCGCTACAGCCGGGGCCGGGGCCGCCGAAGCCAGCGCCACCGGGCCCGGGCCGGTTCGGGCCGGCCCGTCCTCGCCGGGCGCGACCAGCCGGCGGTAGCCCGCGAACCCGGAAGTCAGGTCGTAGGTCCACAACTGGCCGGGCGCCGCCGACCCGTCGAGGGCCATCACCAGCCACCGACCGTCGGACGTGGCCAGCAGCGACGTGACCACGTCGCGGGGCAGCGGCGGCAGGGTCCGGCGGCGCAGAGTCTCCAGATCGAGGATCTCCAGCTCCGACCGGCCGTCGACGTTCCACGACAGCGCCACCGACCGCCCGTCCGGCACGAGCGTGAAACGATCCAGGTCGGCGTTCTCCCGGGCGGCCAGGACCTGGACGTCGTCCCAGGTCGGGTCGGCGGTGTCGGCCAGACCGCACGGCTCGGGGCCGCCCTGGTCGGGCAGCTTGACGGCCAGCAGCGCGATCCGCTCGCGGCCGGCGTCGGTGTGCAGGTAGGCGGTGTGGCCGTCGACGAAGAACCGGGCGAACCCGACGGTGCCCAGGCGGTCGGGACCGGCGGCCGGCAGCCGCCGCTCGACGCCGGTGCCCAGCTCGACCAGGACGATTTCGCGTTCGCTGCGCGGGCCGCGCCGGATCAGCGCGTACCGACCGTCCCGGCTGACGTCGCAGACGGTCAGGGCAACGCCGGTCGCGACGTAGGTCCGCTCACCGGAGTCCGGGCTCACGAGGTAGCCGTCGACCAGCCCGACCGCCGCGTCGCCGGCCATCGGGCCGGGACCCACCCGGGTCTCGGAGATCCCGAGCAGCGCGCCGTCCCCGGTCCAGCGGCCCAGGGTGGCCGCCTGCGAACCCCGCAGCGACGACGGCGGGCCGGCCATCGGGCCCCCGGCCAGCATCCGACCACCCGAGCCGTCCGGCCGGACCACCACGACCCGGGTGTATTCGCCGCCCCCGGGCGCGACCTCGAGGGCGATCCAACGACCGTCCGGCGCGTAGGACACCCCGTGGACGTGCGCCGGCCCGGTGTCGATCATCCGGGCTTCGGCCTCGACATGTCCCGCGGGGCGGATCGGGGCCAGCCAGAGGGCCGGCACACCGGAGGCGTCGGATACGTACGCGACGGTCAGGGCGTCGGGTGACAGGCTCGGCGAGGAGGTCGACGGCCGGCGCAGCCAGTGCTCCACCGCGGGCATCAGGTCGCCGCCCGGCGCGCCGGTCCCGAACACCCCGGTCCCGAAGAGCCCGGTCCCGAACAGCCCGGGTCGATGGCCGGAACCGCCGATCCCGGCCCGGTCGAATCCCGACCCGGGCCGCACCGGCTCGGCGAAGGGCGCGGCCGACACCCCGACCGGCGACGGTGGACCGGCGGTCGGCGCGAGCGGGGCGGTCGCCGCGAGCGGGGCGCTCAGCGCGGCACTCGCCGCCGGGCCGGGCGCCGTGAAGGTGGAATCGGGAAGGTCGACCGCGCGCGGACGCGCGGGACTGGTTCCGTCAAACGGAGCGGTCATCTAGCGCACCCCCTGGGTCTGCAGCCACATCTCGAGCAGAGCCGCTTGCCAGAGCGCGTTCGAGCCGAGGGTGGTCCGGTTGTCGTTCGGGTTCGCGAGCATCGCATCCACCCAGTCCGGACGGAAGAGGCCGCGCGACTTTGCCACCGGATCGGTGAGCGCCTCCCGCACCCGCCCCAGGAACGGACCGGACAAATGCCGGATCGCGGGCACCGGGAAGTACCCCTTGGGCCGGTCGATCACCTCGTTGGGCATCAGCGGGCGACCGACCGCCTTGAGCACGCCCTTGCCGCCGTCGGCCAGCTTGAGCGCGGGCGGGCAGGCGCCGGCCAGTTCGACCAGCTCGTGGTCGAGGAAGGGGGTGCGGGCCTCCAGCCCGGCGGCCATGGTCATGTTGTCGACCCGCTTTACCGGATCGTCCACCAGCATGATCGTGCTGTCGTTCCGCAGCGCCGCATCAACCGACGTCTCGGCGCCCGGGACCGCGAACAGCGCCTCGATGAGGTCGCGGCTCACGTCGTTCTGGAGCTGGTACTCCGACTCGATGATCAGCTTCATGACCGAGTGCGGGCGGTCGAAGAACACCCGGGCGTAGGCGTCCACGGCGTCGGCCCGCGGCACGTCGGCCAGCGGCGGGTACCAGGAGTAGCCGGCGAACACCTCGTCGGCGCCCTGCCCGGACTGGACGACCTTGACGTGCTTGGCGACCTCCTGCGACAGCAGGTAGAAGGCCACGCAGTCGTGGCTGACCATCGGCTCACTCATCGCCGCGATGGCGCTGTCGATGGCCGGCAGCAACGTGTCGCCGGGCACCCGGATCTGGTGGTGATCGGTACCGAAGTGCCGGGCGATGATGTCCGAGTAGAAGAACTCGTCGCCCGATTCGCCGCCGGCCGCCTCGAAGCCGACACTGAACGTGGCCAGTCCGGTCTGGCCGGCCTCGGCCAGCAGGGCGACAATGAGGCTGGAATCCAGCCCGCCGGACAGCAGCACCCCGACCGGCACGTCGGCCACCTGGCGGCGCCGGACGGCGATCCGCAGCTTCTCCTCGATCGCCTCCCGCCAGTCGTGCGCGCTCCAGTCGGCCTGCTCGGGCCGGCGGGTGAAATCGGGGCGCCAGTAGACCTCGTCGACGAACGCCCCGTCCGGCTCGACGACCCGGATCGTGGCCTGGGGCAGCTTCTCGACACCGGCCAGGATCGTGCGCGAGGGCGGCACGACCGAGTGGAACGACATGTAGTGGTGCAGGGCGACCTTGTCGATCTCGCCGCCGATGCCGCCCCCGGCCAGCAGGGCCGGCAGGGTCGAGGCGAACCGGAGCCGGCCGGGGGTCCGGGACAGGTAGAGCGGCTTGATTCCGAGCCGGTCGCGGGCCAGCACCAGCCGCCCGCTGTCCCGCTCGAGGATGGCGAACGCGAACATGCCGGCGAAGTGGTCGACGCAGTGCACGCCCCACCGGTGGTAGGCCTTGCCGATCACCTCGGTGTCCGAGGTCGAGAAGAACCGGTAGCCGAGGCCGGTCAGCTCGTCGCGGATCGCCTCGTAGTTGTAGATGCAGCCGTTGAACACGACGGTCAGGCCGAGGCCGGAGTCGACCATCGGCTGGGCGCCCCGCTCGGACAGGTCGATGATCTTCAGCCGACGGTGCCCGAGGGCGACCGGACCGGCCGCCCACAGCCCCAGCCCGTCGGGCCCGCGGGGAACCATGGTGGCGGTCATCCGCTCCACGGCCCCGACGTCGGCGGCGCGGCCGTCATAGCGGAACTCCCCACTCAGACCGCACATGTCACAGCCCCTTCACCTCGTTGCGCACGTTCGGATTCCCCACGCCCGGGTTCACCCGTCGTCACCCTCAACCATGCGCCTCGGGACCGGGAAGCCGGGGCGTCCGCACCGCGAACCGCCCAGGCCGCCGCAGCTCTGAGCCCGCACCACTATCGAACAACGGAGTTTCAGGTGGATCACGGCGGCATTGCCGAGCCCGGCCGGTCGCCGTCCCGGGCGTTCCGGCCGGCTGCCCCCGGATCCGGCTAGCGCAGAATCCAGGTGTCCTTCGAGCCGCCACCCTGCGACGAGTTCACAATCAGGCTGCCTATCGGAGCCACCCGGGTCAAGGCCGCCGGCGCGACCCGCACCCCGTCACCGGCGTAGACAAACGCCCGCAGATCGACCGCACACGGCTGCATCCGCCCGTCCAACCAGGTCGGATGGGTGGACAAAGAGATCATTTCCTGCGCGATCCAGCTCTTGGGATCGGCCTGGACCTCGGCCCGGGTGCGGGCGATCTGATCGGCGTCGGCGTGCGGGCCGATCATGACCCCTTCGCCCCCGTACCCGTCGACCGGCTTGAGGACCAGCTCGCCGATCCGGTCGAGGACCAGCTCCAGGCTCTCGGGTTCGCCGCACAGGTAGGTCGGGACGTCGTCGAGCAGCGGCTGTTCGCCCAGGTAGTACGGGATGAGCCGGCGGATGTAGGGATAGACGCCCTTGTCGTCGGCCACCCCGTTGCCGGGCGCGTTGGCCAGGGTGAGCCGGCCGGCCCGCACGGCGGCGAGCAGACCGGGGCCCAGCGGCGCCCCGTCGGCGCCGGTCGCGGCGAGCAGTTCGTCCTCGTCGATCCGCCGGTAGAGCACGTCGATCCGCCGACCGCCGGCCTGGATCCGGACCGTGCCGTCCACCACCGCCAGGTCGGTCGGGCCGATCAGGGGGACCCCCATCTCCTCGGCCAGCAACCGGTGCTCGAAATGGGCCGAGTTGCCCTCGCCGTCGGTCAGGACGGCCACCGCCGGCTCCGTCGGCGCGTGTTCGGGCGCCGAGGCGACCAGCGCCGCGTGCAGCAGGGCCGGGGCGTTGTCGACCGGCACCAGCCCGGCCGGGGGCGACAGTTCGGGCAGCACGGCGGCGGTCAACCGACGGCCCTCCAGCGCGTACCCGATCCCGGACGGCACCCGCAGGTTGTCCTCCAGCACCAGCCAGCGGCCGGTCCGGTCGCGGACCAGGTCCACGCCGGACACCGTGGCCCGCACCGAGTCCGGGCCGACCCGGGTTCCGGCGTCCCGGTAGCCCGGCGATTCGGTCACGGTGAACGCCGGGATGACCCCGTCGGTGACCGCCTCCCGGGGTCCGTAGGTGTCCCGCAGGAAGGCTTCCAGGACCCGGACCCGCTGGGCCAGCCCGACCTTGAGATCGGACCAGTCCGAGGCGTCGACCAGCCGGGGCACCAGGTCGTAGGGGAACGGCCGGGCTTCGGCCTCGCCGTTCACCTTGAACATCACGCCCCGGTTGGCCTGCTCGCCGTCGCGGGCCCGCTCCCGTTCGTCCAGGACGGGCGGCCCCAACCGGTCGAGGGTGCGCATCAGGGCCCGGTAGGGCGGCCGGACCGTCCCGCCCGCGTCCACCGCCTCGTCGAAGGCGGGCGGCTCGTACCCGGCCAGCAGGGCCGGCCGGTCGGCCAGCGCCTCGGCGGTCCCGACCCCGGCCACCGCGACCAGCGGGGGCGTCTCGATCGTCTCGGCCAGCACCAGGTCGACGACGTCGGCCAGCGAGTGGCGCCGGGCGAACGCGCGGCGCTGGCGGGCGGCGGCGCTGCCCCGCCCGACCGCCGCGTCGGCCAGGGCCGACACCAGCTCCCAGTCGCCGGCCTCCTCCAGTTCGGCCCGCACGTCGGTCAACAGCTTGGCCAGCAGCACCCGGGCCGGCACCGGGGCCGGGCCGGCCAGGTCGACCAGCTCCCCCTCCAGCCCGGACCGGGCGGCCCGCCAGGTCGCCGCGCGCAACAGTTCGGTGCGGGGCGGCGGCGGGGCCTCCCCGGCCTCGATCGCGGAGATCGCCCGGGTCACCAGGGCCCGGAACAGCCCGGCGATCAGCACCACGTCGTCGACGTTCGGGCAGCCGTCACAGATCCGCAGTTCGACGGTCGGCAGGTGGGCCGAGGGCCGCACGTCGAAATAGACCATGCCGGGGTCGCTGATCGTGCCCGACTTGATCAGGTCCGCGATCAGCTGGTCGTACTCGGCGGCGGTGTGGAACGAGCCGGCCACCCCGGCCGTGGGCCACCGCTGCCAGACCAGCGTCCGGTAGCTGGCGTACCCGGTGTCCGACCCGAACCAGAACGGCGAGCTGGCCGACATGGCCAGCAGCATCGGCAGCCACGGAGCGACCCAGGCGACCACGGCCATGGCCAGGTCCCGGTCGTGCACGTCGACGTGGACCTGGGCCCCGCAGATCAGCTGGTCGCGCGCGACCAGCTGATATTCGTCGAGCATGGCCAGGTAGCGGGGGTCGCGGCTGACCTCCATGGCCTCCATGTCGGCGAGCGGCACGGTGCCGACCGCGCCGACCCCGAGGCCCAGCGGGTTGGCCACGGCGGCGAGCTGCCGGCGCAGGTCGATGAGATCCGCGCGCAGCTCCAGCAGGCTCGTGGACGGCCGGCTGTTGGTCTCCACGACGGACTGCTGAAGCTCGCCGGTGAACTGGTCCTCCGGCAGTTGGTCGAGGATCTCCCGGGCCCGCGGGACCAGCTGGCGGGAATCCAGATCGAGGACGTGGAACTCCTCCTCGACGCCGACGGAGGCACGCTCCCGATCTCTCATGAATCCTCACGCTACGGCGACGGGGTTACGGAGGTATGTCACCGCGTCCTGTCCCCGCGCGCACCTCGATGAAGCGTGTTCGCGGGTAACCGTCCCGTTTCGACCACCCTCGGGCCGACCGTTCGACGGGCACGATGGTCTTCATGGCCGTCCCCCAGCCCGCCGAACGGCCGGCCACCCGACCGACCCGCGCCACGCCACCGGCGCCGGTCACCCGGCCGCGGGTGCCGGCCACCGCGCCGGTCCTCGCCGCGATCGCGTCGGTCCAGGTTGGAGCCGCGCTGGCCCGCCACCTGTTCGCGCGGGTCGGGCCGACCGGGATGGTTTCCCTGCGACTGGTGTTCGCGGCGCTCATCCTGGTCGCCGTGGCCCGGCCGGCCCTGACGGCCTTCGACCCTCGCGGCCGTCCCCGCCGGGAGATCGCGGCCCTGCTGGGGTACGCGGCGGTACTGGCCGCGATGAACTGGTCGTTCTACGAAGCGATCGACCGGATTCCGCTCGGGATCGCGGTCACCTTCGAGTTCCTGGGGCCGTTGGGGGTCGCGCTGGTCGGTTCGGCGGTCGGGTCCCCCGGCGGGATCCCGCGCGGCCCGCTCGCCCGCCTGCGCGACCTGAGCTGGGCGGCCCTGGCGGCGGCCGGCGTCGTCCTGCTCGGCGGATTCGGCGACGGTAGTGGCGGTGGTGGTGGCGGGGCCGGGGGCGCCATCGACCCGGTCGGGATCGCCCTGGCCCTCCTGGCCGGGGCCTTCTGGGCGGCCTACATCCTGCTCAGCGCCCAGGTCGGGCGGGCCGGAGCAGGTCTGCGCCCGCTGGCCGTGGCCCTCGTGCTGAGCGCGCTGGCCGTCACTCCGGCCGGCGTCCTGACCGCCGGGACCGCGCTGCTGGCCCCAGTCGTCCTGCTCGGCGGGCTCGGGGTGGCCCTCCTGTCGTCCGCCCTGCCGTACGCCCTGGAACTCACTGCCCTGCGTCGGATGTCACCATCGGCCTTCGGGGTGATGATGAGCCTGGAGCCGGCCGCCGCCGCCCTCGCGGGCCTGGTCATCCTGGGCGAATCGCTCGGACCGGTCGAGGTGCTGGCGATCGGGCTGGTGACCGTGGCCAGCGCTGGATCGACGTGGAGTTCGTCGCGGGCGGGATCGAACCCCGCCCCCGGGTGACGGCAGGACCTATCGTGGTGAGGTGTCCCTAAGAACGCCAGGTGCGGGCGGAACCTCCGCCGTGGGTCGGGACCGGCCCACGGACGGGCCCCCCCACGACGATCACCACGGGCACGACCACCGGCCGGCGGCCGATGCCGACGCCCGCTACCTGCGGGGCGCTCTGGCGCTCATCCTGGCGTTCATGGCCGTCGAGGTCGTCGTCGGCGTCCTGTCGTCGTCGCTGGCCCTCGTCTCCGACGCCGGTCACATGCTGACCGACGCCCTCGCGCTGGTCCTCGCGCTGGTGGCGATGCACTTCGCGGCCAAGCCGGCCGCCGGTCGGCTGACCTTCGGCTGGAAACGGCTGGAGATCTTTTCCGCCCAGGCCAACGGCATCGCCCTGCTGGCCCTGGTGGCGGTCTTCGTCTACTCGGCCGTGCACCGGCTGATCCACCCGCCGGCCGTGGCCGGCCTGCCGGTCCTGATCACCGCGCTGGTCGGCATCGTGGTGAACATCGGCGCGACCACGCTGCTGGCCCGGGCGGACCGCACCAGCCTCAACGTCCAGGGCGCCTTCGCGCACGTCCTGTCCGATCTCTACGCCTTCGTCGCCACCGCCGGCGCGGGCCTGATCCTGCTGGTCACCGGGTTCAACCGGGCCGACCCGATCGCCGCGCTGGTGGTCGCCGCGCTGATGGCCCGGGCCGGGCTGCGCCTCGTCCGGGACTCCGGCCGGGTCTTCCTGGAAGCCGCCCCGCTGGGGATGGACCCGGACGAGATCGGCGCCGCGCTGGCCAGCCGCCCGGCGGTCGCCGAAGTGCACGACCTGCACGTGTGGGAGGTCACCTCGGGGCTGCCGGCGCTGTCGGCGCACGTGCTGGTGGCCCCGGGGGGCGACTGCCACGGCGTCCAACGCGACCTGCGCCGGCTGCTGGCCGACCGGTGGCGGGTCGACCACGTCACCCTGCAGGTCGACCACGTCGGCGACCATGACGCGGGCGACGACCATCCCGACCACGACCGGCCCGACCCCGACCACCCTGACCCCGACCACCCCGACCACCCCGACCACCGGAACGGCGCTGGTCCCGACGGGGCCGGTCCGACGCACTGCGCCGACCCGCACGGGCCGGTCCACCGCCCGCTCTGAGGCCGGCCCGCCGCCGCCGGCGGTCCCCCGGCTCAGCGCGCGGCGAGCTGTCCGGTGATCGTGTCCACGCCGCGCGTCCACCTCGTCCCGACGGGTCGCCGGCGAGGGGTCCCGGCCCCGTCGGACGTGGTGCCGGACGCAGCTCCGCACGCAGCACCCGACGCAATTTCGCCGGCACCCGCACCGGCACGGGACCGACCGATGCGGGTTCCGGACGGCGACCGGCGACCGGAAAGAACGGATAAATCACCACGGGACGCCCTCCGCCGCCCTCCGAACGAGGTTGCGGGCAGCCACGAGGCGACCCCTCTGTGCAGCCACCGAAGCGGGCAATGTCAGAATGCAACCCAACAGATACGTATGGTGACGCCAACAGACAGCCAGCGGCGCCGCCAGCAATATTGCCGATGTTGAGGATTCCGCGCGCCGCGGACGGGGGGCGCCCCCGGTGCGCGACCGAGACCTGTGAGGGCCACGAGCGACATGGCACTGCTGAACCCGACCCAAGAGGTCGATCTGACGGAATCCGCCCCCGGCGTGGTCGGTACCACCCTGCTCGGCGCCGGCCGCGTCGGCCGGCACGTCCGCGTCCCCAAGACCGCCGAGCTCGTCGCCGCTCATCTGCGCCGCCAGATCGTGCGGGGCGAGCTGGTCGAGGGGGACGCGCTGCCACCCGAGGCTGTGCTCATGGAGCAGTTCGGCGTCTCCCGGCCGACGCTGCGGGAGGCGTTCCGCGTCCTGGAGTCCGAAGCCCTCATCTCGGTGCGCCGCGGCGCGCACGGCGGGGCCCGGGTCCACACTCCCAACGGCGATGTCGCGGCCCGGTACGCCGCGCTGGTGCTCGAGCACCGCGGCACCACCCAGGGTGATCTTCATGCGGCCCGGGCGATGCTCGAGCCGGCCGCCATCCGGCTGCTCGCCGAGCAGCACACCGACACCGACCTGGCGGCGCTGCACACCGCGCTGGCCGACACCGACGACGACCCGACCGATCTGGCGTCGCTGGCGGCCCACCACGAGCGCTTCCACAGTCTGCTGGTCGAACTGGCCGGCAACCAGACGCTGGTCGTCCTGACCGGGATGCTGCGGCACATCATCGACGCCACCCTGGCCACGCACCAGGTCACGCCGGCCTCGGTCGGCGGCTGCGGCACCGACCTCGACGAGGCCCGCCGCACCCACCGCGACATCGTCGATCTCATCGCCGCCCGCGACGGCGACAAGGCCGAGGACCGGTGGCGTCGCCACCTCGCCGTGACCGGCTTCGACCAGGGCCAGCTCCTCGACCTCCTGAGCTGACCCCGGCGGCCGCACCCGGGAGTGGCTGGGTCAGCGGACCACCCGACCTCCGCCGACCCAGCCACTCCCAGCCGGCCGTCCGACCGGAAGTGGAAACACAACCGTTACGTCGGCGACGGCCAGTCCGTCATGGGGCCGGGATGGGCTTGCGCCCTGACCCTGCCCGACCCCGGCCCAAGGACCTGACCCCCATGGCGGAAAGCCTCAGCGACCTCGTCGCGCGGGACGACATCCGGTTCGTGCTCGCCACCTTCGTCGACCTGCACGGCAAGCCCTGCGCCAAGCTGGTGCCGGCCGGCGGGGTGGAGCGGCTGGCCGTCGACGGGGTGGGATTCGCCGGCTTCGCGGCCGGCGCGCTGGGGCAGACGCCGGCCGATCCCGACATCATGGCGATGCCGGACGTCTCGTCCTGGACCCCGCTGGGCTTCCTGCGGCCGGGGCTGGCCATGGTGCACTGCGATCCGTACGTCGAGGGCGAGCCGTGGCGGTACGCGCCCCGGGTCATCCTGGCCCGGGCGATCGAACGGCTGGCCGCCGCCGGCCTCACCGCCCAGGTCGGTGCCGAGGCCGAGTATTTCCTGGTCAAGCGGGACGCGGCCGGCGCCGTGGTGGTGGCCGACGATCTCGACACGTCCGATCAGCCCTGTTACGACGCGCGCGGGGTGACCCGGATGTACGACCATCTGACGGCGGTCTCGGACGCCGTCAACGGGCTCGGCTGGGACAACTACGCCAACGATCACGAGGACGGCAACGGCCAGTTCGAGCAGAACTTCACCCACGCGGACCCGGTGCGGACCGCCGACCGGGTGATCGCGTTCCGGTACCTGGTCGCGGTCCTGGCCGAGGCGCGCGGGATGACCGCCACGTTCATGCCCAAGCCCTTCACCAACCGGACCGGGACCGGCCTGCACCTGCACGTCAGCCTGCACGGCCACGACCAGAGCGGCCCCCGGTTCCCGGATCCGTCCGACGCGCGCGGGCTCGGCCTGTCCCCGTTGGCGTACTCGTTCATCGCCGGGCTGATCGGGCACGCGCCGGCCCTGCTCGCCCTGACCTGCCCGACGGTCAACTCCTACAAGCGGCTGAGTGCGCCGGCTCCGTCGTCGGGGGCGAGCTGGGCGCCGACCCGCGCCACCTACGGCGGCAACGACCGGACCCACCTGCTGCGGGTCCCGGCCGGCGACCGGGTCGAGATCCGCGGGGTGGACGGCGCGGCCAACCCGTACCTGGCGATGGCCGCCGCCCTGACCGCCGGGCTGGACGGCGTGACCCGGGGCCTGGACCCGGGCGACCCCGGGCTCCGCGCGGACGCCCCCGCGTTGCCGCCGACACTGCTGCACGCCGCCGACGCCCTGGCCGCCGACCCGACGCTGCGGGGGGCGCTGGACGCCGCCGGGGACGGCGTCGCCGCCTACTACGTCGGACTCAAGCGCGACGAGTTCCTCGCCTGGCACGCGCAGGTCAGCCCGTGGGAGATCGAGCGCTACCTGACGGCCGTCTGACCCACCCGATGTCGCGTTACGACCAGGAGAGCCCCACCACGACCAGGAGGACCGCGCGATGACCGGGCCGACCAGCCACACGTTCCCGCCCGAGGTCATCGCCGAGATCCGGGCCCGGGCCGACGAGGGCCGGTACGCGATCCGCGGCTGGGGGGCCCGGCGGGCCGTGCCGACCTTCGACGACCTGCTGCTGCTCACGGCGAGCGCCTCGCGCTACCCGCTCGAGGGGTACCGCGAATCGTGCGTCACCACCACGCTGCTCGGCGGACGGCACGGGGCCCGGCCGCTCGCCCTGGAGATTCCGGTCACGATCGCCGGGATGTCGTTCGGGTCCCTGTCGGCGAACGCCAAGGAGGCGCTAGGCCGCGGGGCCAGCGCGGTCGGCACGTCGACGACCACCGGGGACGGCGGCATGACCCCCGAGGAACGGGCCGCCTCCAAACTGCTCGTCTACCAGTGCCTGCCGTCCCGGTACGGGTTCTCGGCCGAGTCGCTGCGGGCCGCCGACGCCGTCGAGGTGGTCCTCGGCCAGGGGGCCAAACCGGGCGGGGGCGGGATGCTGCTCGGGCAGAAGGTCGGCGAGCGGGTGGCCGGCCTGCGGACCCTGCCGACCGGCATCGACCAACGGTCGGCGTCGCGCCACCCGGACTGGACCGGCCCCGACGACCTGCGGATCAAGATCGAGGAACTACGCGAGGCGACCGACTGGCGCATCCCGGTGTTCGTGAAGCTCGGGGCGACCCGGGTCGACCACGACGTGCGCCTGGCCGTGGCGGCCGGCGCGGACGTGGTCGTCGTCGACGGCATGCAGGGCGGCACCGGCGCCACTCAGGACGCGTTCATCGAACACACCGGGATCCCCACCCTGGCCGCGGTCCGGATGGCGGCCGAGGCCCTCGCCGACCTGGGCGTCGCCGGTGGGGCCAGCGGGCCGGAGGCCGGCGCCGAGGGTCGGGTGCAGCTGGTCGTCTCGGGCGGGATCCGGTCGGGCGCGGACGTCGCGAAGGCGCTCGCGCTGGGGGCCGACGCCGTCTCGATCGGGGTGGCCGCGTTGATCGCGTTGGGCTGCAACAGCGACACCTACCCGCTCCCGGACGGGTCGGAGGTCGGCGTCAGCGGCGAATACGCGCTGCTGGGCACGAGCGCCGGGCACTGCACCCACTGCCACACGGGGGCCTGCCCGGTGGGGATCACGACCCAGTCCCGGTCGTTGGAACGGCGCCTGGACCCGGCGTTGGGCGCCGAGCGGGTGGCCAACTACCTGCGCGCGCTGACCATGGAAACCACGATGCTGGCCCGGGCCTGCGGGAAGGGCGACGTCCATCATCTGGAGCCCGAGGACCTGGTGGCGCTCACCATCGAGGCGGCGGCCATGGCCGGCGTGCCACTGGCCGGCACCTCCTGGATCCCCGGCCGGTAACCCGTCGGCCGGGCCCGGTCAGTCGGTGGGATGGACGTGGCGGGTGATCCGCCCGGCCGGCGGGTCCGGCATTGCCGGTACCGCCGCCCGGACGTGGGTCACCAGCGCCTCGGCGGCCCGCTCGGTCTCGTCGAGAAAAGCCCGGTCGACCAGTCCGTTCGCGGTCAGGTGGGCCAGCAGCCGGGCGATCGGGTCGTGGGCCCGCCAGGTCTCCAGCTCGCCGGGCGGCCGGTAGCGGGTCGGGTCGTCGGCCGAGCTGTGACCCCCGATCCGATAGGTGTGCGCCTCGATGAAGGTCGGTCCGCCACCCGAGCGGGCCCGGTCCAGGGCCGCGCGGGTCACCGCGTGCACGGCCAGCAGGTCGTTGCCGTCGACCAGGACGCCGGGCATCCCGAATCCCGCGGCGCGCTGGTGCGGCGGGGTCGCCGACTGGCGCGCCACCGGCGTCGAGATCGCCCACTGGTTGTTCTGGCAGAAGAAGACCAGCGGCACCCCGTCCAGCGCGGCCCAGGCCAGGGCCTCGCTGGTGTCGCCCTCGCTGACCGCGCCGTCGCCGAAGTAGACCAGGACGGCCTCCGGGTCGCCGGTCGGCGCCAGGCCCAGCTTGCGTTCCAGTTGCAGGCCCCGGGCGTAGCCGGTCGCGTGCAGCGTCTGGGTGGCCAGGACCAGCGTGTAGAGGTGGAACCGCAGTGCCGCGGGGTCCCAGCCGCCGAAGTCGGCCCCCCGGAACAAGCTGAACAGGTCCAACGGGTCCACCCCGCGGACCAGCGCGACGGCGTGTTCCCGGTAGCTGGGAAAGACGTGGTCGCCGGGCCAAAGGGCCAGGGCCGAACCGACCTGCGCCGCTTCCTGCCCGCTGGACGGGGTCCACAGGCCCAGCTCACCCTGGCGTTGCAACGCCATGCCCTCGGCGTCGAGCCGTCGGGCCAGAACCATCGCCTGGTAGGCCCGGCGCAGCAGCGCGTCGTCGGCCGCGGGCCGGTAGCCCAGCCGGCCGACCTCGTCGTCCGCCGCCCCGTCCCGGCCCGGCTCGTCCCCGGCGGCGACCCCGGGCAACATCCGGACCATCGGATACGGCGGCGTGGTGCCCGGGCGTCCGCCGGCCACCACCGGACGACGCGTGAGGATCTCCTCGACGGAGCTGATCGGTGGTCTCCTCTGCGGCGGGGTTCGGGCCCGGCCGGGCGGACCGGCCGGTTGGTGGTGTCCTGCGCCAAGCTTTCCCGGGGATCGGAAGGCCCGCCACGGGGTCCGGCGACAGATTCGGACCGAGGACGTTGTTCGCGGCGAACAGTGCGAATCACGCGCAGGTTACCGGCGAGTTCGCTTCTGGGCGGCCGGCGCCGACGGACGGGTGAGCGGGGTCTCATCGCCGCGCGTGACCGGTCGCGCGCACCGCGGGGAGCGTCTCTTCAGGATCGGCGGTCATACTGGCGGGCGGACGGTGCGGCCCCCATCGGTGGGGCCCTGATCGTCAAGGGGGACATGAACGTGACCGCCACGCAGGGTGATCAGACCCGCCGACCGGCGCCCGGGCGCCCGTGAGCGTCGAATCGCCGCCGGCCGCGGCATCGGACGCCGGGTCGGAGACGCCCGGCGCCCGGCTACCGGACGCCACCGCCGCTCGTCGTCGACGGTTCGGGCGGCGCTCCGCCGGCCGGCCGCTCGGCACCGTGGAGCTGGTCGAGTCGGCCGCGCTGGTCGACCTGGTCGTGGCCATCTGCCTGGTGGCCCGGTTCCTCCCGTTCGGCTGGGTGATGACGATCCCGGCCGCCGCGCCGGCCGCGGTCCTGGCGGTCCGGTGGCGCCCCCGGGCGGTGTTCGCGGGCCTGTTCGCCGGGGCGATCGTGGCTTTCGTCCTGGGTGGGGCCGGCTTCACGATCACGGTCACCGCCTGCACCGGCATCGGCGGCTTCCTCGGCACCGCGTTCCGGCGCGGCTGGGGCCGGACCCGGACGATGGCCGCCGCCGTCGTCGTCCTCTGGCTGCCGTTGGCGCTCGGGATGGATCTGCTGTTCGCCGGGTTCGGCGGCCTGCGCGAGCTGGTGCTGGCCGAGATCCGCAACAGCTGGGACGGCGCCCACCACGTCCTGCGCTGGCTGCACGCGCCGCTGCCGCTCGGCACCGCCGACCACTTCGTCCAGTGGGGTCTCGATCACTGGTGGGCGCTCCTGCCGGTCGCCCTGCTGTGCAACGGCGCGTTCACCGTCGCGGCCGCGTGGGCGATCTGCCAGCCGGTGCTGCGGCGCGTCCAACTGGCCGCCCCGCCCCCGGTCGAGGTCCCCGAGGCCTACCCGGACGACCCGCGCGGCGGTCCCGGGCCCCTGCCGGCCCGGCTCGAATCGGTGTGTTTCCGCTACCCGGGCGCGACCGAGGACGCCCTGCGCGACATTTCGATCACCGTCGAGGCGGAGGAGTTCCTCGCCATCGTCGGGCAGAACGGGTCCGGCAAGTCGACCCTGGCGCGGGTCCTGGCCGGCTGGGCGCCGACCAGCGGTCGGGTGCACCGCCCGGGCCCGGCCGCCCCGGGCCGGCCCGGCGGCACCTGCATGATCTTCCAGCGCCCCGAAACCCAGGTTCTCGGGGCCCGGGTCCGCGACGACGTCGTGTGGGGCATGGCCGATGCGGCCGCGGTTGACGTCGACGCCCTGCTCGCCCGGGTCGGGCTCGACCATCTCGCGGACCGGGAAACGGCCAGTCTGTCGGGCGGCGAACTGCAGCGGCTGGCCGTCGCGGCGGCCCTGGCGCGCCGACCGGGCCTGCTGGTCTCGGACGAATCGACCGCGATGGTCGACGCCGACGGGCGGGTCCGGCTCACCGACCTGCTGGCCCGGCTCCCGGCCGAGGAAGGCGTGGCGGTCGTGCACGTCACCCACCGCGAGGCCGAGGCCGAGCGGGCCCACCGGCGGCTGATGCTGCACCACGGACGGCAGGTGCCGGTCGGTGCCGGGGGCGAGCCCCCGCGGGCGCCGACCACCGAGGGCGGGTCGAGCGCCGGTACCGCGGCCGGCGCGCCGCTGATCCGTCCGGCCGGGTCGGGCGCGCCGGCTGGCCCGGTGGCCCTGGCCGGCCCGGTGGCGAAGTTGCGGCTCGAGCAGGTCGGACACGTGTACTCGCCCCGGTCGCCGTGGGCCCGGCGCGCCCTGACCGACGTCACCGTGACCCTGGCTCCCGGCGAGGCGCTCGTCGTGCGGGGCCGCAACGGCTCGGGCAAGTCGACGGTCGCGTCGATCGTCGCGGGCCTGCTCACCCCCTCCGAGGGTCGGGCCACCCTCGGCGGCCGCCCGATCAGTGCCTGCCCGGGGGATATCGGGCTGGCCGTCCAGCACTCCCGTCTCCAGCTGCTGGCCCCGACCGTCGGAGCCGACGTCCGCGGGGCCGCCGGGGTCGACGAGGCCGCCGCCGACGAGGCGCTGCGGACCGTCGGTCTTGATCCGGCCGTTTACCGGGACCGCCGGGTCGAGGCCCTGTCCGGTGGGCAGCTGCGCCGGGTCGCGCTGGCCGGCCTGCTCGCCCGCCGACCGAAGCTGCTGATCCTCGACGAACCGCTGGCCGGTCTGGACGAAGGTTCGCGGTACGGGCTGGTCGAGGTGCTGGCCGGACTGCGGCGACAGACCGACATGATGATGTTCATCGTGTCGCACGACCTGGAGGGGCTCGGCGCGATCGCCGACCGGATGCTGGTGCTCGAGGACGGTCGGGTGGCCTACGACGGTCCGTTCGCCGAAGCCCTGCCGGTCACGCCGCGCTCCCGACCCACTGACGCCCGCTCCGACGACGCCCGCTCTGACGACGCCGGCCCCACCGACGACGCCGGCGAGACGTCGGGCGACGCCCGGGAGCCGGCAGCCTCCGGGCGCACGCTGCGCCGCCGGGCCCGGGCCGCCCGCCGGTCCGAGCCCAACCTGCTGCGCTACATCCCCGGGACGAGCCCGGTCCACCGGCTGTGGGCCGGCACCAAGCTGGTCACGATCGCCGCGCTGAGCGTCGTGCTCGCGCTCCGCCCGACCTGGCCGGTGATCGGTGCGTCCATGGCCGGGGTGGCCGGCGCGATGCTGCTGGCCCGCATCCCGCGCGGGGCCGCGCCCCGGCTCCCCCGCTGGTTCTGGTTCGGGATGCTGCTCGGGGTGCTGCTCACCGTCCTGTCCAAGGCCCACCCGATGGTGCAGCTGGGTTGGCTGAGCCTGTCGGCGGGCGGGGTGCTGACCTGGTTCCGGCTGACCGCCGTGTCCGTCACCGTGTTCGCGGCCGCCGCCGTCCTCGGCTGGACGACTCCGATGGCGGACCTGGCCCCCGCGCTGGCCAAGCTCACCGCGCCGCTGCGCCGGCTGCGGGTGCCAGTCGACGAGTGGATCGGGACGCTGGCGTTGTCGATCCGGTGCCTGCCGCTGCTGGTCGACGAGATCCAGACCCTGCTGGCGGTCCGCCGGCTGCGGGCCCCGCAGCCGTGGCGGGGTTCGCGCGCCACGGCCTGGCGCCGGCACGTGCGCTCGGCACAGGAGTTGTTGACCACCGCGCTGGTTGTCTGCCTGCGCCGGGCCCAGGAGATGGCGGACGCGGTCACCGCCCGGGGCGGCTTCGGAGCCATCGCCCACCGACCCGCCTCCCCCCGGCGCGTCGACGTCCTGACCATGCTGTTCGTCGCGGCCGCGGCGGCCGGCGCCCTGGCCGCGTAGCTTGCCTACATCGTGACGGCAGCGCGCTGACCAGACACCGTCGGACCGCAAGACGCCCTCGGAATTTGCGTCCTCGTCGCTGACTGGCGATAGGGGTCGCGCGAACCTTCAGAGGGCGCCGGCGTTGACGCCGCCGGCTCCTCACATGTCGGTGATGGGGTTGGGACTGTTGGTGTTGGTGCGGCCGGTGGGGCTGGTCCTGGTGTGGTGGCCGGGGTGGGGTTGGGTCAGGGTCCAGGGGCCGTCGTCTTTGGCCCGGTGATGACGCCGGCACAAAGGCGCGAGGTTGGGATTGCTGGTCGGGCCGCCGTCGGTGTGGCGGGTGACGTGGTCGAGGTCGCAGCGTTCGGCGGGTTTGGAGCAGCCGGGGAAGGCGCACCAGGGGGTGCGGGCCCGGACGTGGCGGGCCAGTCGGGGTGAGGGGAACCGCCGGTGGGACACCTCCAGCGGATGCCCGCTGGCGGGGTCGTACAGGATCCGCCGCCAGGTCGCGTTGTCGGCCAGTTCCCGGGCGTAGGGGGCGGTGATCGTGCCGTAGCCGTGCAACTGGCCGGGTTGGTCGTCAGCTCCGGCCAGGGTGGACGCGGCGACGGTGACGTTGATCGAGGTTCGGGCCGGGTGGTGACGCCGCCGCCCCTGGATGAGATCGAGCAGGACCTCGACCCGGCGGTACGCCAACGACCGGACCGCATCCGCCTCACCATCGACCGGCCC
>JAMFSN010000344.1 GCA_026225295.1 Frankia alni | reverse complement strand
CTGCGTCGCGCCCGAGACCGTCCGCCGGCTGTCGGGTCCGGCGACGGCACAGCTCGCACCGCGTCCGCCATTACCACCACGGACGACATCTCTACGCAGCCTGGCGATCCGACACGCAAGTCGAGGCGACAGAAGGATCGCTGTCACTGCCGTACTAGGGAACGCCTCCGCCAGCAGTGAATGCGCCGCAATGACCTCCGTTGGCCCAACGTGGTGGTGTGTCCTGAATTTCATTCACCCGAAGGTGCCAGCACCCCCGACACGGTCCGGCTTCGCGGTGGTGTGGTGTAAGAGTAGTGGAATGTCGCCTAGGTCCACGGGAGTGAAAATGACGCTAGCAGGACGCGCGGAACGCTCATCAACCCGGTCCGCCACGCCACGATCGGCATTGCCCGCCGCTGCAGGACTCCCCGGCTTCGCCGCGGCGCTCTGCCTGGTCGTGGTCGCAATTCACCTGGAGGACCAGAATTGGCTGTCCTTCGGCAAGACGCCCGGGTACGTGCAGGTCGGCTACGTCGCGATCGAGCTTGCCGGTCTCGTCTCGGCGTGGCTCCTCCTCACCCAGCCGACCCGGCTTACCTGCGTACTGGCCTTCGGAGTCGGCTTGGGTCCCCTCTTGGGTTACGTCCTGTCGCGAGGACCGGGGCTCCCGTCGTACACCGACGATAAAGGGACCTGGTCGGAACCGCTCGGAGTCGTAAGTATGGTCGTCGAAGGCCTTTTGATCATAGCGTCGGTGTTGGCCTTCACGACCCGCGACCAGAACGCCCCGAGGCCAACCTGAGCCCGGGATCTAATTCCAGATGTCGGCGATGGGCGCGGCGGTCGCGCTCGCGCCCGCGTGAGGCAGGTCGTACATGTCCTCAATGGTCCGAAGGACGGAATAGTGGGTGATTCTTTCCGTCACGGTTCCGGTCTTGACGTGCGCCCCCACGATGACCGTCGGGATCTGATTGCTGTGGCTGTTGTCGTCCTCGTCCCACGTCAGCACGAGCAGGCTCGCGTGGGTCTGGGCCCAGCGCGCATAGCCGTCGAGGTGGCTGCGCAGCCACGTGTCGCCGGTCGAGACGGGACAGTTGTGCATGTCGTCGCACAGGTTCGGGATCACGAAAGACACCGTGGGCAGCATGGAATAGTCGGTCGGAAAGTGGCGAAGCGTGAGGTTGGACGACGCTGGAACGCTCGCGAAGTTAACCCACGGGTTGTGCTTGCGGGCGTAAAGCCCCGAGGCACAGCCCGGGTAGCCATCCGCGGGCATACCTTCCGAGTAGCCGACGAAGCTCCTGCGGGCGCCCATCAGTTCCTGGCCAAGATTCGCACCTGGGAACCGGTGCGGGCAGGAGTCGTCGGTCAGCCCCTGGGTCGACCCCGAAAAGAGCGCCAGGTAATTCGGTTCACTCGGGTGGGCCACGGCGAAGGAGCGGGCAAACGACGCGCCGTGTGCGGCGAGCCCGCTGATGTAGGGCGCCGACGCGCTACCGACCACCTCAGAGTAAGCGTGATTCTCCAAGACGACCACGACGATGTGGGCGGGATGTGGCAAGCTACTGCCCACCGTCGTGGCTGACGCGGAGGCGCCGGCCGTCGTGGCGGGCGCCGTGGTGGCCGGGGCACTCCCGATCCCGCTCGACGAGCACGCGGCGAGCGCCAGCAGCCCGAAAAGGACAGCGATCCGACGAATCCGCACCGAGGCGCTCCTTCCGGGTTGTCTTCGATCAAGGCTAGATGAAGGGTAGTGAGCGCCGTCCCGGGTGCGCGGGTCCGGGGGGCGCCGGACCCATTCGTGCGGCGACCGCCCGGTCCAGCGACGCAGATCAGCGGACCGAGGATTAGGACGGCCGGACCGCCGGCGTTCTGGGCGGTCCGAACGCGGGACGGCGTACCGGAATGGCGCGAGCCGAGTCACCGAAACAGACTGATGGGCACCCGGTCACAGCGCCCCGCGGCGCCGCAGGAGCCGGGCTGCTGCGATCCCGAACGCCGGCGGCACCCAGAACGCGACCACCCGGAACAGCAGCACCGCCCGCAACGCGTGGGCCGCCGGGATCCCGGTCGCCAGGAGCGCCGCGATCAGGCTCGCCTCGGTCGAACCGACCCCGGCCGGGACGGGGATGGCCGACCCGATCGCGGAACCCACCACGAAGACAGTGACGATCGTGGTCAGGCCGACCCCGGGCGAGGCGCCGGGAACCATCCGCAGGCTGACGGCCAACGCGACGCCAAGAATGAGGGTCGTCCCCGCGGAGGCAGCCAGCAGAACCGCCAACTGCCGGGGGTGCCGCGCGAGCCGCGCCAACGGCCGCCCCACCCGGTTGACCCACGCCGGAACGCCGCGACCAGCCGTGCTCCGCCGCCGGACCAGCCACCCGGCCCCACCGCGACCACGCCGAGCACCGCACGGATCACGTCCCGCGCGAGCCACCCCGACCCCCAGATCGACCCCGGGAGGGAACCGATCCGGACGAGCGAGGTCCCGATCCCGGCCATCCCCACGGTCGTGCCGAGCCGGGAGCCGACGCCGATCACGGTCAGGACCAGCAGGAGATCGGTGACGGGGCCGATGACCGCGAGCGCGGCCATCGATCCGGCGGCCTCCGAGATCGCCAGCCCGCGGCGGCTCAGGTACCGGGTGTTGAGCGCCGCGCCCCCGATCCCGAGCGGGGTGAGCCGGTTGGCGGCCGCTGCGGCGAACTGCGCGAGCGTCACCTCCGCGAACCCGAGCCGCCGGCCCGAGGCCGCGCGGACGGCGACGGCCGCCGCCAGGTAGTGCGCCACCGCCAGGGCCGCCAGAATCGGGCCGAATTGCCAACGCAGCGAACCGGCCCCCAGGGCGAAGCCGGCGACCATACCGGCCAGTTCGCGCGCGTCGTCCCAGATCACGAACGTCGCGCCGACCGCCGGGACGGCGATCAGGATGGCAGCGACCCACGGGATCGAGGGCCGCCAGGAACGCCCCCAGGTGGCTGGCGGCTCGAAAGGCTCGCCTGGTTCACGCCCCGCCCGCGGGCCGACGGGTCCGGCCGGCCGACGTTCTCCCATCACTGCCACCGCCACTGCCGCCGACGCGTCATCGGGCCAGCGGACCGGACGCGCGACGTCCGTCAGCGCCTCCACCGGTGCCTCCCTGCCGCATCCCGCCCACGACGCCGTGCGGCGGTGTCCCCCACTGTGCAGCCCGGATCGTGGCAGCCCGATGAGAGCGGCCTTACATCTGCCTACCGCGAGGCCCCGCCGATCTGTCCATGCCCATGCCGGCCCATGCCGCCGTGACCCCTCCCCGGTCGGTGGTGGCGCGGAGGTTAGGCAGCGGGCAGACCGGATGGGCGGCCGGTGTCCGGTATCAACGAGGTCGTCGCTGCGGCGGCCACGGATGCCTGCGGCTGGTCGGGATACCGGTCCCTCCCGCTGCCCGGGCGGTCCACCGCGGCCAGGACACCTGCCGCGACAGTCACGCTGGCGAGCCCGATCGCCAAGGCCACTGACAACGGCCAGCCTCCCGCCGGTTGCCATTGGGCGGCCCGGAGGAACCAGACTGGGCCGTGCGGCCCGACGGCGTAGCGGCGCGCGTTGGCCCACCAGCCGACGAGCTGTCCGGTACCGGTCAGCGCGATGGCGGCCCCGGCCACCCAGCCGGCGACGCGGACCGGGCGGTTGTGGACGCGTGGGGCCAGCGTCTCGGCTGCGAGCAGCGGCAGCATCACCAGCGCGGGCAGGATGTAGCGCCCCTGCATCCCGAAACCGTTCTGCTCGAAAATCGCCGCCGCGATGATCGCGTACAGCGCGCAGACGACGGCGGCGGCCCCGACAACGACCAGCCGGTCGCGCCACCGGCAGGCGACGAGCACCGCGAGCGCCAGGACAACGATCCCGGCCACCCACCAGGCCCGGTACAGCAGGTCCGGGCCAGAGGTGTCCTGCCACCCGAAGACGCCGACGACCTGGCGACCGACCGTCGGGACCACCCGCCACGCCACCCACAGGCCGTGGCCCAGGTGGTTCCACTGAACGGACGTGCGGACCTTGAACACCTGCGTCCAGCCGAGCGAGCCGATCATCCCGAGGACGGCGAGCGCCACCGCGCCGACCGCGGGCCGGCCCCCCGCACGCCACCGCCGCCACGACGCGCGGATCCCCAGACGACCGACCGCGACGGCCAACCCGAACAGGACCCACACGGGCGCGAGCGGCCGGGTCAGCGACGTCAACCCGAACAGCGCGCCGGCGACCCACCAGACCGCCGGGCTAGGGACCGACTCGAGCCGCGACAGCCGCAGGAACGCCGCCGCCGACGCCACCGCGCCCAGCGTCTCCGCCCCGCTGGCCCCGACCTCGGAGGACAGGAAAACCACCATCGGGGTCACCGCCAGCGCCATCCCGGCCAGCAGGACAGCGGGTTTGCGCACCCGGTCCAGAAAGATCCACATTCCGCCGGCTAGCAATAGGCCCGCGGCGAGGGCCGACCCGAGCCGGGCCAGCAGGTAGCCGGTCCGGACCGACCAGGCGAACCGCGTGAGGACCCCCCCGGGCAGGTAGAACCAGGGCGGGTAGGCACCGGCGATGCTGTAGACCGCGCCCCCGGGCGTCGGCCGGGGATCGGCGTAGCAGGCCCCCGAGATCCGCCGCCGGAACGCCGTACACGGCGGGTTCGTCGCCACCCGCAGTCGGCGCGGGATCGTGAAGGACCGGTAGGCGTGCCGCACCTGCCGCAGCGACGCCGGGCTGAAGGCGTGGAGCTGCTGGATATTCGCGAACGGGACCGCCTTACCGGTCAGGTCGCCGGTGCCCGCGGCCACGGCCTTGACGTAGTGGCTTGGCTCGTCGGGCGCGGCGCCGGGCGGGTTGGACGCCGACCACAACACCGCCCAGCCCGTGACGACCACGACGAACATCGCGGCAGCAACCCGGCCGCGACCCATCCCCACGAAGGCTCGACCGAGCCTGCGAGTCGGCGGGCCGGCCCATCGCATCCGCACCCCTCGAACAGTAGAGAAACGAGGCGCGCAAGCCACATCCGGGTCCAAAGCCGACGAGACCGTCCCATCGCCGGCTGGCGGGGTTGCCACGGGCGGCCGCCAGATGGTGATCCGCTCGTTAGGTCGCGGCTTTCGGGGCGACGGGACGGGTGTTGTAGCCGGGGCCGTCGAGGTTCCACGCGATGATCTTGTGTGGGTGGATGCGGAGGATGTCGGTGCTGAAGGCCTCGATCAATGGTCGCTGGGCGAGGAGGATTTCGACCGTGCCGCGGATCTCGAGCCCGCGTCCGGTTTGACCGCCGGGTCCGACTGATTCCTCAGGGGTGGCTTGGTCATCGACGACGAGTGAGATCCGGGGGTCGGCTTCGACGTTGCGGAACTTCTGGCTGTGCCGCAGGTCCGGGCCGCCGATATCGATCGTCTCGATGTCGAGGTCCACCCATAGTGCAATGCCAGTCAGTTAGCCTTTGCCTTGGATGTCTATTTTGACACGGCAACGAATGATCCTGTTCTGACCAATTCCCGGACGTGGCTGCGTGCGTTTCCCCCAACGGTGTCGCGGATCTGTCGACTT
>JAMFSN010000343.1 GCA_026225295.1 Frankia alni | reverse complement strand
GCCCGTTCCACCCCGGCCCGGGTCCCCCGCGTGCGGTCGAGCACAACCAGCAGTTCCGGACCAGAAGTGGACCCCATACTCTGGCTGGAAGTGGACCTCGTCACCGGTCCACTATCGACCTACGGTCAAACCATGACCACATCGACCCCCGCCATCGCCACTCCGCCCCGGCTCGACCTGAGCGCCGTCCTGCCAGCCGCCTACCGCGCGATCAGCGCGCTCGACGGCGCCGCCGAGAAGACCGGCTTCGAGCCGCTGCTCCTCGACCTTGTCCGCCTACGGGCCTCCCAGCTCAACGGCTGTGCCTACTGCCTGGACATGCACACCCTCGATGCCCGGCACGCCGGCGAGAACGACACCCGGTTGGCCGTCGTCAGCGCCTGGCGTGAAGCCCGCCACCTCTACACCGACCGCGAGCAGGCGGCGCTGGCCCTCACCGAGAGCGTCACGCTGGTGGCCGATACCCACGTGCCGGACGACGTCTGGAACCGCGCGGCCGTGGCGTTCTCCGCGGAGCAGCTCGCCGGCCTGCTGACCGCGATCATTTCGATCAACGCCTGGAACCGGGTCGGCATCTCGACCCGGATGATCCCCGGCGAGTACAAGCCCTCGTGACCACCATCCGGCCGCCGCGTGCGGATTCCCGCGCCGGCCTCGCCGCCCGCGCCGGCACGCTGCGCGAGCTGCACCGCCCGGGTCGGCCGCTGGTCCTGCCCAACGCCTGGGACGCCACGTCCGCCCGGCTGGTCGAACAGGCCGGCTTCCCGGCCGTCGCGACGACCAGCGCCGGGCTGGTCCGGGCGCTGGGCTTCGAGGACGGGAGCCGGGCGCCGGCCGACGAGGTGTTCGCGGCGATCCGGCGGATCAGCGCGGCGGTGACCGTGCCGGTCACCGCCGACCTCGAGGACGGCTACGGCCTGGACCCGGACGAGCTGGTCGATCGGCTGCTCGCCGCGGGCGCGGTCGGCGCCAACCTCGAAGACACCGATCACCGGGCGCCCGCGTCGGGCCTGATCGACGTGGAAACGCAGGCCGCCCGCATCGCCGCGGTCCGGGAAGCGGGCCGGGTCCGGGGCGTCGACCTGGTCATCAACGCCCGGACCGACGCTTTCCTGCGCGGCGGGGACCGGGCCGGGCCACTCGCGGACGCCCGTCGACGGGCGGACTGCTACCGGGAGGCGGGCGCCGACTGCGTGTACCCGATCGGGATCCCGACCGACGCGGCTGGTCAGCAGGCCATCCGGGCCTTGGTCGAGGATGCCGCCGGTGGCCACGTCAACGTCCTGGCCGGACTCGGGACGTCGCTGGCCCGGCTGGCGGCCCTGGGCGTCGCACGGATCAGCTTCGGCGCGGCGCTCACCGCCGCGGCGGACGCCGCCGTGGCCGCCGCGTTGACCGCCATCCGGGCGGGTCAACCGGTCTGACCGGACCAGCGCGCCCGCTGCTCGTCGAGGGGGACGGCTTGACCGGCATGGTCGCGGTCTGTTGTGCTCATGGCGCCCACTCGACGGGCGCGGAGGAAGCCGGTGCGAATCCGGCGCGGTCCCGCCACTGTCACCGGGGAGCACGCCAACGCCGAGCCCCGACCCGTCCGCGGGTCGAAACCGCCCACGCCGAAGCGTCGATCCCGGGAGCCAGGAGACTCCACCCGTCGATCCGCCGACCCGGGGCGTGGACACCCCAGGAAGGACGATCACGCGTGCCTGGCTCCCCTCGGGCGGGGACACTCGCGCTCGGGCTGGCCGCGGGCTGCGCTCTCGACGCCCTGCTGGCCGACCCGTCCCGCTTCCATCCCGTCGCCGGTTTCGGCCGGACGGCGACCGCCGTCGAACAGCTCCTCTACAGCGACCACCGATGGGCCGGGGTGGTCTACACGGCCGTCTGCGTGGCCGGTCCGGTCGCGGCTGCCCAGTTGGCGGCCGCTCCCCGCCGCCGGCCCCGCCGACCAGGGCCGACAACCGTCGGAGTGGCCGCCGCGAGCTGGCTGGTGCTGGGTGGGGCGTCCCTGCGCCGGCACGGTCGCCGGCTGGCCGGGGAACTGGGCCGGGGTGACCTGCCCGCCGCCCGACGGCGGCTGCCGGCCCTGTGCGGTCGGGATCCCGACCTCCTGGACAGCTCGGAACTGGCCCGGGCCGGGGTCGAGTCGATCGCGGAGAACACCTCCGACGCGGTGGTCGCGCCGCTGCTGTGGGGCGCGGCCGCCGGCCTGCCGGGGCTGCTCGGTTACCGGGCCGCCAACACCCTGGATGCGATGGTCGGCCATCACAGCGAGCGGT
Source organism: Frankia alni (assembly GCA_026225295.1). Lineage (GTDB taxonomy): Bacteria > Actinomycetota > Actinomycetes > Frankiales > Frankiaceae > JAMFSN01. The sequence continues at coordinate 12,385 of JAMFSN010000343.1, read as the reverse complement.
ACGAGCGGTTCGGCTGGGCGTCCGCGCGGCTCGACGACGGGGCCAACCTCGTCCCCGCCCGCCTGGCCGGGGTTCTGGCCTGCGCCTGCGCGCCGCTGGTCGGGGGTTCGGCCCGGACCGCCTGGCGGGTGATGCGCCGCGACGGGCGGCACCATCCCAGCCCCAACGCCGGACACGTCGAGGCGGCGTTCGCCGGCGCCCTGGGCGTCCGGCTGGGCGGCCCGGTGCGCTACCCGTACGGGGTCGAGCTCCGGCCGACCCTCGGCGCGGGCCGGCCGGCCCGCGCCGACGACCTGGACCGGGCGGCCACCCTCTCCGCCGCCGTCACGGTCGGCGCGCTCCTGGTCGCGGCCGGTGGCCGCCTGTTCGTCGGCCGGATCGTGACGGGCGTTGTCGCCCGGGTCGCCGGTCGGATCGGGGCGGCCGGCCGGGCCGGGTCCGTTCGCCGGGCCGTCCGGGTCCGGACGTGAGCGGGGCGCTCCTGGTCGCGGGCACCACCTCCGATGCCGGCAAGACGGTCCTGGTCGCCGGACTGTGCCGGTGGCTGGCCCGCGAGGGGGTCCGGGTCGCGCCGTTCAAGGCCCAGAACATGGCGTTGAACTCGGCGGTCACCGCGGACGGGGCGGAGATCGGGCGGGCCCAGGCCATGCAGGCGGCCGCGGCCGGGGTCGAGCCCGAGGCGGCCATGAATCCCGTGCTGCTCAAGCCGGGCGGCGACCGGCACAGCCATCTGGTGGTGCTCGGTAAACCGGCCGGCGAGGTCGACGCGATGGGGTACCGGCCCCGCAAGGCCGCGTTGGCCGAGATCTCCCTGGCCTGTCTGGCTGACCTGCGGTCCCGGTACGACGTGGTGATCTGCGAGGGGGCCGGTTCACCGACCGAGATCAACCTGCGCGACACCGACATCGCCAACATGGGACTGGCCCGGGCCGCGCACCTGCCGGTCATCGTGGTCGGCGACATCGACCGGGGCGGGGTGTTCGCGGCCCTCTTCGGGACGATCGCGCTGCTCTCGGCGGCCGATCAGGCGCTGATCGCCGGGTGGGTGATCAACAAGTTCCGCGGCGACCCACGGCTGCTCGCACCCGGCCTGCGCCAGCTCGAACAGCTCACCGGCCGGCCCGTGCACGGCGTCCTGCCCTGGCAGGCCGGGCTGTGGCTCGACGCCGAGGACTCCCTCGACCTGGAATCCTTCCCCGGCGTCCCGACCGGAACGGTCGGGAGCGGGACCCTGCGGGTCGCGGTGGTGCGGCTGCCGAGGATCTCCAACGTCACCGACATCGACGCGCTGCGCGTCGAACCGGGCGTCAACGTCCGGCTGGTGACCCGGCCGGAGGACCTCGCCGACGCCGACCTGGTCGTCCTGCCCGGCACCCGGGCGACGGTCGACGACCTCGGCTGGCTGCGCCGGACCGGGATCGGCCGGGCGCTGGCCGAGCGGGCCGCCGCGGGCCGCCCGGTGCTCGGCATCTGCGGCGGTTACCAGATGCTCGGCCGGCATATCACCGACGACGTCGAGTCGCGGGCCGGGGCCGTAGCCGGGCTCGGGCTGCTCCCGGTGACCACGACGTTCGCGCCCGAAAAGGTGCTCGGTCGCCGGGCCGGGACCGCCGCCGGCGGCGAACCGGTGACCGGCTACGAGATCCGCCACGGCATCCCGGTCGTCGACGAACCGGCCGGGGACGCCGAACCGTTCGCGGTCGACGGGTGCCGCCGGGGGCCGGTGGCCGGCTCCAGCTGGCACGGACTGCTGGAGAACGACGGTTTCCGCCGCGCGCTCCTGATCGACACCGCCGCCCGGGCCGGACGCTCCTTCACCCCGGCGACGACCTCGTTCGCGGCCGTCCGCCAGCGCCGCCTGGACCTGCTCGGCGACCTGGTCGCCGAGCATCTCGACACCGCCGCCGTGCGCGGCCTGCTCGAAGGCGGCCCACCGGCCGGCCTTCCGTTCATCCCCCCGGGAGCACCCAGATGACCGACCCCGCACCGACCCCCGCCGGGTCGGAGACCCCGAACGTCACCGGCCCCGGGACCCCGCCGGGCGAGGTCGAGCCGGTTCTCGTCCTGATCTCCACCGCCGACACCGAGCTGCTGGCCGCCCGGGCCAGCGGGCTGCCGTGGCGGGTCGCCAACCCCGCGCGGCTGACCGCCGCCGACGTCCCGGCCCTGCTCGACGGGGCGGCCGGCGTGGTGGTCCGCCTGCTGGGCGGGGCCCGGGCCTGGCCGGAGGGACTGGCCGCGACGCTCGCCGCGAACCTGCCGACCGCGGTCCTGGGCGGGGAGGCCGCGCCGGACGCCGAGCTGATGGGCCGCTCCACCGTCCCGGCCGGCGTAGTGACCGGATCGCTGGCCTACCTGACCGAGGGCGGCGTCACCAACCTCGGCGAGGTGTACCGCTTCCTGTGCGACACGGTGCTGCTCACCGGGTTCGGGTTCGCCCCGCCGGCGACCACCCCGCAGGACGGGCGGCACGGTCAGCGGCAGCACAAGGACGACCGGCCGACCGTCGGCGTGGTGTTCTACCGGGCCCATGCGGTGAGCGGCAACACGGCCTTCATCGACACTTTGTGCGACGCTCTGGAAAGCGCGGGCGCCAACGCCCGTCCGGTGTTCTGTTCCTCCCTGCGCGGCACGGGCGGCGAGGTGGCCCTGGCCCACCTGACCGGGGTCGACGCGGTGATCGTGACCGTCCTGGCCGCCGGGGGAACCCGGGCCGCCGACGCGGGCGCCGGGGGGAACGACGAGGCCTGGGACGCGGGAGCACTGGCCGCGTTGGACGTCCCGGTCGTGCAGGGCCTGTGCCTGACCTCGAGCCGGGCCACCTGGCTGGACAGCAGCGCCGGGCTGTCCCCGATGGACGCCGCTATGCAGGTCGCGATCCCCGAGTTCGACGGCCGGATCATCACCGTGCCGTTCTCCTTCAAACAGGAGGGGCCGGACGGCGTGCCCGTCTACGCGGCCGACCCGGAGCGGGCCGCGCGGGTGGCCGGCATTGCCACCCGGCTAGGCCGGCTGCGCCACACGCCGGTCGCGGAACGCAAGATCGCGCTGGTCCTGTCGTCCTACCCGACCAAACACGCTCGGATCGGCAACGCGGTCGGCCTGGACACTCCCGCGTCGGCCATCGCCCTGTTCGAGGCGATGCGCGCCGCCGGCTATGACCTGGGCGAGGACGGCCCGGGCGGCCGGCCGGTCCCGACCGACGGCGACACCTTGATCCACACCCTGATCGCGGCCGGCGGCCACGACGTCGAGTGGCTCACCGAAGATCAGCTGGCCGCGGCGCCGGCCCGGGTGCCGGCCTCGACCTACCGGCGGTGGTTCGAGGCCCGGCCGACGTCCCTGCGCGACAGCATGGTCCGGCACTGGGGCGCGCCGCCCGGTTCGCTGTACGTCGACCAGGCCGCGCCGGCCCGTCCCGGCTCGACCACCTCGTCCCGGTCGACCGGTACCGGAGCCGAACCGGCGATCGTGCTGGCCACGCTGCGGTTCGGCAACGTCATCCTGATGATCCAGCCGCCCCGGGGTTTCGGGGAGAACCCGGTGGCGATCTACCACGACCCGGACCTCCCGCCCTCCCACCACTACCTGGCCGCCTACCGCTGGCTCGACGAGGAGTTCGGCGCCGACGCGGTGGTCCACCTCGGCAAGCACGGGACGCTGGAGTGGTTGCCCGGCAAGGGGCTGGGGCTGTCCGCCGAATGCGCGCCGGACGCGATCCTCGGCGACCTGCCGCTGGTCTACCCGTTCCTGGTCAACGACCCGGGCGAGGGGACCCAGGCCAAGCGGCGCGGACACGCGGTGATCGTCGACCATCTCATCCCCCCGATGGCCCGCGCCGACTCCTACGGTGACCTGGCCAAGCTCGAGCAGCTGCTCGACGAGCACGCCAACCTGGCCGCGCTGGACCCGACGAAGCTGCCGGCGGTCCGGGCCCAGATCTGGACGCTGATCCAGGCCGCCCAGCTCCATCACGACCTCGGTCTGGACGAACGGCCCGACGACCACGAGTTCGACGACTTCCTGCTGCACGTCGACGGCTACCTGTGCGAGGTCAAGGACACCCAGATCCGCGACGGCCTGCACATCCTGGGCGCGGCGCCGGTCGGGGAGGCGCGGGTCAACCTGGTGCTGTCGATCCTGCGGGCCAGTCAGATGTGGAGCGGGACGGCCGCCGCGCTGCCCGGGCTGCGGGTCGCGCTCGGTCACGTCGAGGGGTCGGCCACCGCGTCCCGGACCGACGTGGACCGCTTCGAGGAAACCGCCCACGCGCTGGTCGCGGGCATGGAGTCGGCCGGCTGGGACCCGGACGCGGCGGCCGGGCTGTGCGCGGGGCTGGCCGCCGACGCGCCGGGCGCGTCGCCCGACGCCGTCGAGCGGGTGCTGCGGTTCGCCGCCGACGAGGTCGTCCCCCGGCTGGCCCGCACCCCCGACGAGATCGGCAACAGCCTGCACGCGTTGGCCGGCGGGTTCGTGCCGGCCGGTCCGGCCGGCTCCCCGACCCGGGGCCTGGTCAACGTCCTGCCCACCGGCCGCAACTTTTGTTCGGTGGACCCCAAGGCCATCCCGTCCCGCCTGGCCTGGGAGACGGGCCGGACCCTGGCCGACTCGCTGCTGGCCCGCCACCTGGCCGACACCGGCACCTACCCGGCCTCGGTCGGGCTGACTGTGTGGGGCACGTCGGCGATGCGCACCCAGGGCGACGACATCGCCGAGGTCCTGGCCCTGCTGGGCTGCCGCCCGACCTGGGATGACGCCTCCCGGCGGGTGACCGGCTTCGAGATCGTGCCGGCCGCCGAGCTGGGGCGGCCCCGGATCGACGTCGTCGTGCGGATCTCGGGCTTCTTCCGCGACGCGTTCCCGCACGTCGTGGCGTTGCTCGACGACGTCGTGACCGCCGTGGCGGCCCTCGACGAACCGGCCGAGGCCAACCTGCTGGCCGCCCACGTCCGGGCTGACCTCGAGGGAATGGCCGCCGCGGCGGGTGGTCGGACACCGGACGCCGGCACCGGACCGACCGCCGACGACCGGCGCCGGGCCACGACCCGGATCTTCGGTTCCAAGCCGGGGGCCTACGGCGCCGGGCTCCTGCCGTTGATCGACTCCCGGGACTGGCGGTCGGACGCCGACCTGGCCGAGGTCTACGCGGTGTGGGGTGGCTACGCCTACGGTCGGGGTCTGGACGGGCGGGAGGCCCGGGCCGACATGGAGCAGGCGTTCCGGCGCATCCAGGTCGCGGTCAAGAACCAGGACACCCGCGAGCACGACCTGGTCGATTCGGACGACTACTTCCAGTACCACGGCGGGATGGTGGCCGCCGTGCGCGCGCTGACCGGTACCTCGCCGGCCGCGTACGTGGGCGACAGCGCCCTGCCCGACGCGGTGAAGACCCGCACCCTGTCGGAGGAGACCCGCCGGGTGTTCCGGGCCCGGGTGGTGAACCCGCGCTGGATCGCGGCCATGCGCCGGCACGGCTACAAGGGCGCGTTCGAGCTGGCGGCGACCGTCGACTACCTGTTCGGCTACGACGCCACCGCCGGGGTCGTCGACGACTGGATGTACGAAGCGCTGGCCACCGCCTACGTGTTCGACGGCCAGACGAGCGACTTCATGCGGACGTCGAACCCGTGGGCATTGCGGGGGATCACCGAGCGCCTGCTGGAGGCGGCCGACCGGGGACTGTGGGCCGAGCCCCGGCCCGAGACGCTCGACGGCCTGCGCCAGACCTACCTCGAGCTGGAGGGCGACCTCGAGGCGGGCACCGGGTAGTCAGCCGGGTCGGCCCGCCGACGGCGCCGGCCGACCCTTCAGTGGTGGAACTGGCGAACGCCTGTCCGGGTCAGGGTGATGCCGTGTTCCGCGCAGGCCCGCGCGACCTCCTCGGAGCGCACCGATCCGCCCGGTTCGGCGAGGTAACGGACCCCGTGTCGGCGGGCATGATCGACATTGTCACGGAACGGGATCGCGCCGTCGGATACGAAGCTGACCCCGTCGAGCCGGTCGAGCCAGGCTTGCCGTTCGGGGGCGGTCAGTGCCAGCGGCGTGGCCCCGTCGATCGGGTCGTCGTCGAGGCTGCTCAGTTGCCAGGTCACCCGGTCCTGGGTCCTGGTGCCCATCGGAAAGCTCAGGTCGGCGATTGCGGGATGCCGGCGTAGCCACCACCGGTCGGTCTTGGTGCCCGCCAGGCGGGTGCAGTCGATCCGCGACTGCTGGCCGGCGCCGATGCCCAGCGCCATCCCGGCCCGGACGTAGACCACCGAGTTCGACTGCGTGTGGCGCATCGTGATCAGCCCCAGCAGCAGGTCGTCGAGGGCGGGCCCGGGCAGCGGGCCGGTAGCCGCCGTGGCCAGCTCCGCGTGGGACGGCTGCCGGACGTCGCGCGGCTGACGCAACCGCAGGCCGAAGACGTCGCGGATCTCGGTCGCGGGCGGTTCGTAGGCCGGGTCGGCTTCCAGCACCAGAAACCGGCGGTTCTTCTTGGCCGCCAGGGTCGCCACCGTTCCCGGGTCGTAGCCGGGCGCGACGATGCCGTCGGACACGAGCCCGCGCAGCAGATCGGCGAGGTCCGCGGAGACGGGATGGGACACGGCGACCAGATCGCCGTACGAGGAGCCGGGATCGGCGTCCCGGGCGCGTATGTAGGCGCTGGTCACCGCATCGACGCCGGCGGCCGGCAGTTGATAGGTCGAGATCATGGTCGGGTCGGGCGGGCCGGCGACGGCGGCCCCGGCCGGTGACACGTGTTTGAACGAGGTTGCGGCCGGCCGGCCCAGCAGCCGGGCCGCGTCCCGTACCAGCGGCCAGGCGTTGAGGGCGTCGAGCAGATTGAGATACGAGGGCTCGCCGTGCAGGACGCGGATCGGCGGCCGGTCGGCGGTGAGCGCCTCGACCGTTGCCGGGTGCTGGTGGGGGTTCAGTCCGTACCGCAGTCGCATCCCTGGATCTCCTGCCGCAGAAGGGTCTGCGGACAGGCGCCCAGGCGGTCGGCGCCGACGTCCTCACGGACCGCTCCCCGGTGGTTGGTCCACCTTCGCCAGTCGCGGCTACCGACAATTTTAACCGCCCGCCCGCCCGGGCGGGCGGTTACCGGACGCGGACGGTGAAGACCTGCTCGGCGCGCTCGACCGTCAGCTCGTCGAGCCGGTCGATCCGGGCCGCGGCGAGCGCCAGGGCGTCGGCGGCCGGCGGGAAGGCCGCGTGCGGAATCGCGATGACCACGCATCCGGCGGCCGCCGCCGAGCGCAACCCGTTGCTCGAATCCTCCACCGCCAGCGCGTCGCGGGGTTGCACGCCCAGTCCCGCGGCCGCGGCGACGTACACCGCCGGCGACGGTTTACCCGCCTCAACCTCCTCGGTCGAGACGGTCACCGTGAACCGGCCGGCGAGTCCGGCCGCGGCCAGCACCACGTCGATCAGCCGACGCGGCGAGGATGAGGCCAACCCGAGCGGCCAGCGCGCCGCGAACCGCTCGACGGCCGCGACGACCCCCGGGATCAACGGGAGCTGACGCTCATAGCCCGCCACCATGCCGTCGATCACGGTGGTCGCGATGGTGGTCGCCGGGCCGGGGACGCCGACCACGTCGCCCAGGTAGCGGGACCACTCGGGGGTGCTCATGCCCTGCATGGCGGTCGTGGCGTCGGCCGGCCACGGTCGGTCGGCGGCTCGCGCCAGCCCCCGACGGACCTCGTCCCACCGTCCCTCGGAGTCGACCAGCACCCCGTCAAGATCGAAGATCACCGCTTGAAGGGCGGTGACCGGGCCGTCGGTCGCCATCAGCCTGGTCGGGCCGGGGCCGGTCAGGCGAACGACAGAGCGCCGTAGGTCATGCAAAACCCCAGCGCGGTGATGACCACGAACGCGGTCACCAGCAGCAGGGCCACGATCGTGGTCACCGTGGTCCGGGTGCCGGCCCCGCTCATCGACGGCGGCATGTAGGTCAGCGGCAACGGGCCGTGATCGCGGATGGCCGGGTCGGGCCGGGCCGCGGGGTCGATCGGCTGGCCGGGGTCGGCGGACAGGGCGAGCGCGGTCAGCTCCTCGTCGGTGATGCCCCCCTCGACGAGCACCGGTCCGGTTCCGGGATCGGTGCTCGAGGCGTCCGTCGTCGCGAAGGCTTGCCCAACCAGATCGATGGCCATGACCAGAACGTTACGCCGGGCGGCGACACCCCGTGGCGACCGTGCGCACCGACGTCGGCGAGTCACGTCGGGTCGTGGGCCAGCCATTGGTTGGCGCTACAGACCAGTTTGCAGACTTGAAGAGGACCATGTAGGTTTGTGCCACAGACCAGTTGGCCGGGAGGTTGGGCATGGACCGCCGAGCGTTGGAATCCGCAGGGGCACATTTCCCGTATCTGCAGGGCCTGTGGACTATCCCCATGGGGTTCACCATCCCGTTGGCGGGGGTGACCAATCTGCGGGGAGGCCCGCACGGCGCCTGGCTGCTGGCGGTCGTCGTCGGGTTGGTCGGCCTGGCCGCGGCCTCCGGCCTGCTCATCTGGTGGTACTACCGCGACCGCTACGGAAACGTGACTCCCACGCCGAGCCGGCAGGTGCGCCACGTGGTCGCGGTCGGGGCCTGGGTGGCGGTGCTCTTCGTCGGCGCGAACCGGCACCTGCTGTGGTCACCCACCTCGTCGATCTGCATCTTCGCGGTGGCCTTCGCCCTGGCCACCCTTGCCTACTACGTGATTCTGGTTGGTCTGCGGCCCCATCACGTTCTCATCTGGGGAACGGTCCTGGTGGCCGGGCTGCTTCCGGTCTGGGGGGGCCTGGGCGTCGATCGGGACGCGTGGGCGATGGTGGCCCTCGGCGTGCCCTTGATCGGGTCCGGACTGCTCGACCAGCACCTTCTGGCCCGAGCGGTCGCATTCGCCCGGTCATCGGACGGGGAGATCGACCGTGTCGGAACCTAGCCACCCGCTGTCCCACGACGCCTTGTCCCTGGATCGGCTCATCCACGAACCGGCGCGACTGGCGATCATGACTGTGCTCTCGTCGGTGCAGGCCGCCGACTTCGTCTTCCTGCAAACCACCACCGGCCTGACCAAGGGCAACTTGTCCAGTCACCTGAGCCGGCTGGAGGAGGCCGGGCTGATCACCATCGAGAAGAGCTTCGTCCGCCGTCGACCGCACACCGACGTCGCGCTCACGCCGGTCGGTCGGCAGCGGGTGGCTGATCATTGGGCCCGGCTCGACCAGTTGAAGCAGCTGGCCGAGCCGTCGGCCGAGGGGTCCGGGGTCGCGGACCACCCGCCCCGGGTCCGGTGACGTCGCGCGGCGGGGCCGGGCGGCGTCCCCCACCGCGGAGCACCGTTGGTCATCCGTCCGGTCGGGTCCGACGGGCCGCCCAGGGGGCGACCGTGTGCGATGCTGTGAGCAAGGGACGGTACGGGAGGAAGCCGGTGTGATTCCGGCGCGGTCCCGCCACTGAAACCGGGGAGCAGACCCTCACCTGCTGGTCACGGCCGCGCCACGCGGTTGGAAGGCCGAGGGCGCGCGATGATCCGGAAGCCAGGATACTCCGGCCGTCCGACTGGTTACCGAGGGCGAGGTTCCCGAGGGAGGGCTGCACCATGCCTGTCGCACGTCCACCGGCCGCTCGCGTGAGCGCCGCGCGGGCCCGCCCGCCCTATCCGTTGTCCGCCGTGGTCGGCATGGACGACCTGCGTCTGGCGCTCGTCCTCAACGCCGTGTCGCCCGCGGTCGGTGGGGTACTTGTCCGCGGCGAGAAGGGGACCGCCAAGTCGACGGCCGTCCGTGGGCTGGCCGCCCTCCTACCGCCGGTGGCCGTGATCGCCAGCTGCCGGTTCGCCTGCGAACCGGGTGCGGCCGAGCCGGACTGCCCGGACGGTCCCCACCCGGCCGACGCGACCGCCACGATCCGCCGGGCCCGGCTGGTCGAGCTGCCGGTGGGTGCGTCCGAGGACCGGGTCACCGGATCGATCGACCTCGACCGGGCGTTGGCGGACGGGGTCACCGCCCTGCGTCCGGGCCTGCTGGCCGCCGCCCACCGGGGTCTGCTCTACGTCGACGAGGTCAACCTGCTCAACGACCATCTGGTCGATCTGCTGCTCGACGCGGCGGCCCTCGGCGAGACCCAGGTCGAGCGGGACGGCCTGTCGCTGCGCCACGCCTCCCGGTTCCTTCTCGTCGGGACGATGAACCCCGAGGAAGGGGAGCTGCGGCCGCAGCTGCTCGACCGGTTCGGGCTGACCGTGGAGGTCACCGCGACCCGCGATCCGGCGCTACGGGCCGAGGTCGTGCGGCGCCGGCTGGCCTACGAGGCCGATCCCCGGGCGTTCGCCGGTCGGTGGGCGGCCACCGAACGGGAGCAGGCTGCCCGGATCCTGGCGGCCCGCGCCCGGCTCGCCTCTGTGCGCCTCCCGGACGCGGCATTGCGGCAGGTCACAGCGGTCTGCGCGGCTTTCGACGTCGACGGGCTGCGGGCCGACGTCGTGCTGGCCAAGGCTTCCATCGCGCTCGCCGCCTGGGATGGCCGGGAGGTGGTCGATGCTGAGGACGTGCGCCGGGCCGCCCGCCTGGCCCTGCCCCACCGGCGGCGGCGTGGACCCTTCGACGCGCCCGGGCTGGACGAAGCCGAGCTGGACCAGGCCCTGGACCAGGCGTCGGGTACCGACCAGACCGGAGGAACCGACGGTGACGGCGGCCCCGACGATCCGGACGCCCCGCCGCCACCGCGGGGGGGCGGCGGGCAGCCGACCGACCCGGCGCCCGGCCCGTCCGGTTCCACCGACCGCGCCGGGGCCACCGACGTGCCCCACCAGGGTGATCCGAGCGAACCGGCCGGCGCCGGCCGGCCCCGGGCCGACGGGACCGGCGCCCAGCCGGCGGACCCGCCCTTCCAACCGGACCCGCCCTTCCAACCGGGGGCGCCCGCTCCGGGTGAACGCCCGACGGGCGCGCCTGGACCGACGTTCCGGCCGCGGCGCCTCGAGGTGCCGGGCCCGGGCGGCGGGCCGGCCGGGCGGCGGGCCCGAGGTCGTACCCGGGGAGCGGTGGTCGGCGCGTCCCGCGAGGCACCCGGCCTGCACCTGGCCGGAACCTTGAGTGCCGCCGCGCCGCACCAGGCCGCCCGCGGCCGGCAAGGTCGGGCGCCGGTGCTGCGGCCCGGTGACCGCCGGGGTCCGGTGCGCGTCGGCCGGGAAGGCAACCTGGTGCTGTTCGTCGTCGACGCCAGCGGCTCGATGGCCGCCCGGACCCGGATGCGAACCGTCACCACCGCGGTGCTGTCGCTCCTGCTCGACGCCTACCAGCGGCGCGACCGGGTCGGCCTGATCACCTTCCGGGGGGGCGGCGCCGAACTTGTCCTGCCCCCCACCTCGAGCGTCGATGTGGCCGCGACCCGGCTGGCTTCGCTGCCGACCGGGGGCCGGACCCCGCTCGCGGCCGGTCTCGTGGCCGCGAGCGGGGTGCTGCGGTCGGAGCGGCGCCGGGACCCGGACCGCCGGCCGCTCCTGGTCGTCGTCACCGACGGTCGATCGACGCACGGACCGGACCCGTCCGGTCCGGCCCACGCCCTGGCCCGGTCCGGCGTCGCCAGCGTGGTCGTCGACTGCGAGAGCGGGCACGTCCGCCTCGGCCTGGCCGGCCGGCTGGCCGGGGCCCTCGGCGCCTCGTCCATCGGGCTGGACGAGCTGGCCGCTGGAACGGCGCCGACCTTTGGCCCGGCGCGCCCCGGGTCACCGCGCCCGGCGGGGCGGGCCGCCTGATGCCACAGGGACAGCCGACGTCCGTTCCCGAGGACGGTTTGACCACCCGGCAACGGCGCGATCGGGCGTTGCTGATCGTGCACACCGGGGACGGGAAGGGTAAGTCGACGGCGGCTTTCGGGCTGGCCCTGCGGGGCTGGGCCCAGGGCTGGCCGATCGGGGTCTTCCAGTTCGTCAAGTCGGCCAAATGGCGGATCGGTGAGGAACGGGCGCTGCGGACCCTGGCTGCCACCGGCGAGGGCGGGCCCGTGACCTGGCACAAGATGGGCGAAGGCTGGAGCTGGGTGCAGCGCCGGATCGACCCGGCCGCCGAGCCCGAGCAGGCCGCCCGGGAAGGCTGGGCCCAGATCCGACGCGACCTGGCCGCCGAGACCTACGGCCTCTACGTGCTCGACGAGCTGACCTATCCCCTGCTGTGGGGGTGGATCGACACCGACGAGGTCGTCGAGGTGCTGCGGACCCGGCCGGGCCGGCAACATGTGATCGTCACCGGCCGGCGGGCGCCGGCCGCGTTGCTGGACGCCGCTGACCTGGTCACCGAGATGACCAAGATCAAGCACCCGATGGACGCCGGACAGAAGGGCCAACGGGGGATCGAGTGGTGAGGATCCCGACTCCGGTCGGGCCGCTCGACATCCCCCGCCTGGTCAT
>JAMFSN010000342.1 GCA_026225295.1 Frankia alni | reverse complement strand
TCTACCCGCGAAAACCCCTGTTGACCTGGCCATGGCCGTGGCGATTGTCGGTCTGGGAATCCTGATCGTCGTGTCGCCCTCGTCCGTCCCCGGGTTCCTGCCACCGCGGTGAAACGTCACTGCTGGATGTGGACCCCGAAAACGACCGGAAGGAGAGCAAGATGATCGACCACAAGACCGGAACCCGTGAGGAATGGTTGGCTGCCCGGCTGGAGCTCCTCGAGGAGGAGAAGGCGCTGACCCGCCAGAGCGACGAATTGGCACGCCGACGGCAGGAACTGCCCTGGGTCCGGATCGACAAGGACTACCGCTTCGAGACCGACGACGGCCCGGCGTCCCTGGCCGAGCTGTTCGCGGGACGCTCCCAGCTGCTGGTCTACCACTTCATGTTCGGGCCCGACTACCAGGCCGGCTGCCCGTCCTGCTCGGCGATCGCCGACGGGTTCGACGGCTCCGTCGCCCACCTCACCAACCATGATGTTGCGTTTTACGCGGTCTCGCGGGCTCCGCTGGAGAAGCTGACCACGTACAAGCAGCGGATGGGTTGGAGTTTCCCCTGGGCGTCCTCATTCGGCAGCGACTTCAACTACGACTTCCACACCGCCCACACCCAGGAGGAGTGGGAGTCGGGATCCATCGACTACAACTACCGCTCGATGGACGTCCGGCCGCCGGCCGGCGGCCAGGAACTTCCTGTGCTCACCGAGATCGCGTCCCGCACCGGAACGGATTGGCCGACCTACCGTCGGGAGGGCCCGGGCGTGAGCGCCTTCGTACTCGAGGACGGCGTCGTTTACCACACCTACTCGGCGTACGGGCGCGGGTTGGACGGCCTCTGGGGCATGTACCAGTGGCTCGACCGGGCGCCGCTGGGCCGCAATGAAACGACCCCCATCTGGTTCCGCCGGCACGACGAGTACGCCGGCCAGTGACGTAGGCGGGTCACCGGCGTCTCACTACCGCAGCACGGTCCCGCCATCGACGTTGACGACCTGGCCCCGATGCCGGGAAACGAGGTGTCCCGGTCCCGGCGGGCAACGGACCGGTGGGCCCGGCCGCCGTGACTGAGGTAGCCCACGATCAGCTCGTGGTGATCGGGATCGTCGTCGGATTTGCCCTTCGTGGAGGACGAGCATCACCGCGCCCCCGAAGATCATGGAAACGGTGGCGAGCGTCGCGACCGTTTCGATGCTCATGGCCGCGGGCGGGCCGACCGGTTCGTAACCGGATCATCCCGATCTTCCGGCCGGGGGTCCACGGCCGCCGAGCTCCAACTGGCCAAAAGCCGCAGGGCCTGGTCGGACGGGGAGCCCGGCTCGGCGGTATGGAGGCCGAGCCGCTGGTCGGGGTCGCCGGTCGGGATGAGCGCTTCGTAGTGCAGGGTGAGGTCGCCGACCACCGGATGGTGGTAGTCCTTGGTGCCGTGCTCGCGATCGAAAACGTCGTGGTCGGCCCACCACCGCCGGAAATCCGGGTCGCGTAGGGAAAGGTCCCCGATCAG
>JAMFSN010000052.1 GCA_026225295.1 Frankia alni | reverse complement strand
TGGTCGACGGTTTCACTGAGCGCGCATTGCCACGTTCAGTGACAATGATGACCAGGCAGCCTGACGTTCGGTGACCGGACCAACAATCCGGGCATCCGGCCGCCGCATCACCTGGACGGCCGGGCGGCCGCCCAGCCCTCAAGGGCGCGGGGAGAAGCCAGTGCGGACCACGGCGACGGTGGACCAGCTCGGCGCGGGCGACCGACTACCCGAATGGCGGGGGCTCACGGTCGCGGGGCCGCCCCGTCCGGTGGCCGACGGGCTCGCGCTCGTCCTGCGCGACGAGCGGCGCGATCTCTCGATGACGGTGTACGTCTCCGCGGACCGGAAGGTCGCGGTCGACCTGCCCGATCGCTCCTGACCCGGGGCGGCCCGCCGGCCCCGGTTCCCCATTCCGATCGGCGGCCGGTCGCCCGCGTCATCCGGGGGTGGGCCGCCGATGGACGGCGTGCGATGCTCGGACGATGGGCCGCCGCATTCAGGAGATAGTGATCGACTGCGTCGACCCGGCCCGGCTGGCCGCGTTCTGGTCCGATCTGCTCGACGCCCCCGCCGACGTCCGCGACGACGACTGGGCGACGGTGGCCGCCGAGCCGGTTCGGCTCGCGTTCCAGCGGGTCCCGGAGAGCAAGGAGTCGGCCAAGAACCGCCTGCACCTCGACATCGAGGACGGTGACCTGCTCGGGGCGGCGCGGCACGCGCAGGCGTTGGGCGCCGCGCGGCAGGGCGACGTGGTCACCGACGGGAGCGGCGGATTTCTGGTCATGACCGACCCGGAGGGCAACGAGTTCTGCTTCGTCACCCCATAGACCCGCGCAACCGGCCTGGTCCGGATTCCGGGGGCGGCCGCGTCAGCCTGCGGGGTAGCCCGTTGACGCTGCCGTGCATCTCGGGGGCCACCGTCTGGGCGGCGCGAACGATCGCCATGAGGTCTTCCAGATAGTCAGGTTCCGGCGGCCGACCCCGCATCCGGCCCCGGCCGGGCCGGGTCTGGGACGATGCCGGCGTGAGTGACGAACGGGAGACGTTGACCTACGAGGGGTTCGGCCGGGCCGGCCGGGAACTCGCCCAGCAGGTGGCGGACAGCGGGTACGAGCCGGACATCATCTTGTCGATCGCCCGCGGCGGGCTGTTCGTGGCCGGCGCGCTGGGCTACGCCCTCGATATCAAGAACGTTTTCCTCATGAATGTCGAGTTCTACACGGGGGTCGACGAACGGCTCGATCTTCCGGTGGTTCTTCCACCCACCCCCGACGTTGTCGATCTGACCGGGGCCCGGGTGCTGATCGCCGATGATGTGGCCGACACCGGGGCGACGCTGAAGCTGGTCCGCGATTTCTGCGCCGGCGCGGTGGCCGAGGTGCGTTGCGCGGTGATTTACGAGAAGCCGCGGACGTCGGTGTTGTCGGAATACGTCTGGAAGCGCACCGATCGGTGGATCAACTTCCCGTGGTCGACTCAGCCGCCGGTCCGGCGCGGGCCAGGGTTGTCCACGCCCTGACCGTCGCGGCCGTCGTCACGCCCCGTCCCGCAGGGTCCGCAGGCGGGCCACCGCTTCGGTGAGAACCTCGTCGCGTTTGCAGAACGCGAAGCGCACCAGCGGAGCGCCGACCGCGCGGTCGTCGAAGAACACCACTTCCGGCACGGCCACTACGCCGCAGCGGGCCGGCAGCGACCGGCAGAAGGCCAGCCCGTCGCTTTCGCCCAGCGGGCGGATATCAGTGGTGACGAAATACGTGCCGCGCGGTTTGTGCACCTCGAAACCGGCTTCGGTGAGTCCGGCGCACAGGATGTCGCGTTTGCGGGCCAGCGAGCTGCTCAGGTTCTCGTAGTACGTGCCGGGCAGCGCGAGCGCCGCGGCGACCGCGTACTGGAACGGTCCGCCGGAAACATAGGTCAGAAACTGCTTGGCGGTGCGGACCGCGCTCACCAGCGCCGGCGGGCCCGTCACCCACCCGATCTTCCAGCCGGTCATCGAGAAGGTTTTCCCGGCGGAACTGATCGAGACGGTCCGCTCACGCATTCCCGGGAGGGTCGCGATCGGGATGTGCACCCGGTCGTCGTAAACGAGGTGCTCGTACACCTCGTCGGTGACGACAATGAGATCCCGTTCGCGGGCCAGGGTGGCGATGGCGGTCAGCTCGTCGCGCGAGAGCACCATCCCGGTCGGGTTGTGAGGGCTGTTGAGCAGCAGAACCGTGGTCCGCGGGGTGACGGCGGCCCGCAGGGCGTCCAGGTCGAGGGCGAAATCGGGCGGTCGCAGCGTGACCGGCACCCGCACCCCGCCGGCCATCGCGATGCAGGCCGCGTAGGAGTCGTAGTACGGCTCCAGCGCCACCACTTCGTCGCCCGGCTCTATCAGCGCCAGCAGCGCCGCCGCGATCGCCTCGGTCGCCCCCGCGGTGACCAGCACTTCGGAGTCCGGGTCGTAGGCCAGCCCGTAGTGCGTGAACTGATGGGTGGCGATGGCGGCCCGCAGCGGAGCGATTCCGGGGCCCGGCGGGTACTGGTTGCCCCGCCCGTCGCGGATTGCCGCGACCGCCGCTTCGACCATTTCGGTCGGGCCGTCGGTGTCGGGAAAACCCTGGCCCAGGTTGATCGACCCGGTGGCCACGGCGAGTTCCGACATCTCCGCGAAGATCGTGGTGCCGAAGCCCCGCAGTCGGCTGGTCAACGGATCCATCAGTCGTGATGTTCTTGTCATGCCCGTGAGTACCTCGACGCGGTCGGTGCGGATCGGTCCCGCTCTTACTACCCGACGGCGGGACGCACCGCGACGGATCGCGGCGTCGCGGTGGTCGCGTCGTCGTGGGTCGCGCCGTCGTTGGTCGCGCCGTCGGTCGGCGACCCGACATTCGTTTCGCAACGTTGCGCGGAGCACTCAACCTGGCGGCGATCAGCGGCGTTGGTGGTGGCGGTGGCAACCGAAGGGGTGTTGCGGGTGCTGGAACGCGACGAGCGGGCGTTCGAGGAGTTTGTCAGCCGGAGCGGTAACCGGCTGTTACGCAACGCGATCCTTCTGGTGGGCGACCCGGGCGTCGCCGAAGATCTGCTCCAGGGCGCGCTCGAACGCACCTACCGGCACTGGTCGCAGGTCTCCACCGGGCATCCGGAGGCGTACGTGCGCCGCGTCCTGGTGAATGCCGCGGCGAGCCGGTGGCGGCGGCGCCGGATCCGCGAGGTCCCCCTCGAAGCGGCGCACGACATCGGGCGCACGTACGACCCGGATCGACTGTCGCTGAGGGACGGCCTGACCCGCGCGCTCATGGCGTTGCCGGTCCGACAACGCGCGGTACTCGTCCTTCGCTACTTCGAGGACATGTCCGAGATGGAGGTGGCCCTGACCCTCGGCTGCAGTCTCGGGACGGTCAAGAGCCAGGCCTCCCGCGGGCTGGCCCGGCTGCGGACCAGCTCCCACCTGGACGACGTCCAGCCGGCGACGAGGAGGGTCCGGTGACCGCCGATTTCGAGCGTGATCTTCGGGACGTGATGGTCGCGCAGACGTCCGGCGCCGTCGCGCCCGCGGATCTGGCGCAGAGCGTGCGGGCCCGGTTCCGGCGGCGTCGCCGGAACCGGCGGATCGCCGCGGCGGTCGCCGCCCTGGCCGTGGCCGTCGCCGTTCCCAGCGGGGTTCGGCTGGCGTCCCGCCCGGATGCGGGTCGGCAGCAGATCACGGCCGCCCGGCCCGCCCCGGGCGCCGGGCCCCGGGGGCCGTCCAGCCCGACGTCCAGCCCGACGCCCGCTCCGACGTCCGTTCCGACGCCCACGGACGAGGCCATCCGAGCGGCGTTCCTGCTGGCCTTCACAGGGAACACGCCGTCGGCGCAAGCTCTGGCCGCGATCGAGGACGGTCCGTCGGTGGCCGCCGCGCGGGCCTCGCTGCTGGCTGCCCATCCCGCGCTGGGCAGCACTTTGAAGGTGAGTGTGGATTCCGTCGTTCTCACGGACGGATCCCACGCCACGGTCAGTTTCACGTTGACCTACAACGACCCGTCCCTCCCCGCGAGCGAGCCCGGCCCGGGCTCCGACGGCGGGAGCATGCTGTCCACCTCCGGTAAGGCGATCCGAACGGCGGCCGGGTGGCAGGTCACGCGGGCCAGCTACTGCAGCGTCGTCGGGTTGGCCGGCACGCAATGCTGACCGCGGCCGGCTGCCCCCGCGGGCGGCCCGCTACTCGCCGGTGGTCCCGTCGAGGCACTCGCGCAGCAGATCGGCCTGGCCGTTGTGGCGCGCGTACTCCTCGATCATGTGGGTCAGGACATACCGCAACGAGAAGACCTCGTCGCGATGCCGCCCGGTGACGTCGAGGGAGGCAGCCGCGGCCACGATCGCGCGGGACCGCGCGCACTCGTCTGACCAGCCGGTGAACGCCTGGTCAGCGTCCGCCTCGTCGACGTCGAAGTCGTCCCGGCCGTCGGGCGTGGGGCTCCGGAACGTCTCGCTGTCCTCGCCGTTCATGACGTTGCGGAACCAGGCCCGTTCGATCACCGCCAGATGCCGGACCAGCCCGAGCAGCGACAGTGCGGACGGCGGCACGGCCCGTTCCCGCAGAATGTCCCGGGGTTGGTCGCCCCGGGAATCTCGCTGTTTCGATAACCAGGGCCGCGGTGGGGCGTTAGCATTTTTTCGGGCGGCGGGACCGGCGTTCAGCTGTCCTCGGACGCGCGGGGTCCGGGTGGGGTTCCTCGGTCCGGCGTTGGCGGCCGTCCACCAGGGGAGCGGTACGACCTGCTGCGGGGGATTCCATGCATGGGCCGAATCTGGACGTCGTATTCGGTCGGATCAGCGGGACGCAGGCACCACTGCCGGCGTCCGCCGCCGTCCTGATCGGATGTATCGCCCTCCTGCTCGTGTTCTCGGGTGCCAACGCCCTCCTGACGTATGTCGACACCATTGCCCACGAAGGTGCGCATGCTCTGGTCGGCTGGGGCCTGGGGCAGGGGATTGTAGAGATCCTCCTCGAGCCGGGCGGCGATGGGGCGACGTGGTTTTCTCCCGGGCGCGGCCCGAGCTTCCTGCTGGCCGGTACCGTCGGCTACTTCGGACCGAGCGGATTCGGTCTGGGCGCGGCGAAGCTGATATCGACGGGCCATCCGATCGCGGCGCTGTGGGCGGGCTTTTTTCTGCTCGCGTTGATGGCGCTGACGGTCAGGAACCTGTTCAGTACCTCGATGGTTCTGCTGGTCGGTGGGTTGACCTACCTGACGGTCCGCTACGCCGGAATCGGATTTCAGGTGACGGTCGCCTATGCCTTGTCCTGGCTACTGCTTCTCTACGGCCTCCGGACGGTCGTGAAGCACAATCGGCACGCGGGCGATGCTGCCATCCTGGCTCGGCTGACGCCGCTCCCGCGGCTGGCCTGGGCGGCTATCTGGTTCGCCGGTGCCGTCTGGGCGCTCCTGCTCGGCGGTGATCTGCTGGTGATGGGCACCTGATTGGATGACCCTAGATCGTGTCGCCGGCCCGATGACGTTGATGACGCCGCCGCGGGCCTGGACGAGACCGACTCCTTCGGTGATGTGACGTGTCCAAAGGATGGCGTCGGTCCTGGGATACTCCCGAGCGTGGACGCGCCAACCGGCCTGATCAGTGCCCTGTTCACCGGTCTTGTCATCGGGGTACTGGGACGGCTCATCATTCCGGGCCGCCAGGCCATCGGCTGCTTGCTGACCATCCTCATCGGGTTGCTCGGCGCGGCTCTCGGCCTCGTCGTGGCGCGGGCCGCCGACGCCGGCTGGCTGCTCACCCTCCTGCTCCAGGTCGCCGTCGCGGCGGTCCTGGTGCTGGTCATCTCCACGATCACCGGCCGCGACGCACCCTGACCGCGGATGGTGGCCGGGTCCGGTGGGGCCAGGTGTACCGGTCGCCGGCCCTGCACCAGCTCACCCCCGCCGACCTGGGCATCGTGGCCGCGCTCGGGCGGGTGTGGACGAGGCGCCGATTCTCGACGACTACGAACTGAGCGCCGTCCACTACACCGAGCGCCAGCTGGCGACCCTCCACGTGAAACTGGCCGGCGCGGGCCTGGCCGTGGATCGCTACCACGCCGTCTTCGGGGTGTCGCGGGACGCCATGGCCATGATGCTGGCCGCCCTGCGCGAGCGGTCCGGATCCGTCCAGTCCTACCTGCGCGAGGAGTGCGGACTTACCGACGACACGGCCGCGGCCCTGCGGGCCCGCCTGGTCGAGCCGCCCGACTGACGGCTGTTCCCGAGCGCGGGCGAACGGCTGGTCGGAGCCGGCGGTGGACGGCGGTCACATCGTCCGGGCGCCGCGAGGAGTTTTCCGACCGGGCCGTCAGTCCGGGGTGGCCGGAGGTGGTGCGCCGGCGGTCGCGGCCCCGACTTCGCGTTGCCAGGCCAGCGCGAGCTGGGTCCGGTTGGCGTACCCGGTCGCCTCCATCGCGTGTCGCACGTGGTGCTTGACGGTGTCGACGCTGATGCACAGGGATTCGGCGACCTGTCGGTTCGAGCAGCCTTCGGCGACCAGCCGGACCACGTCGCGCTCGCGCACCGACAACTTGGTCGTCACCGACGGGACCGGCAGCGCCTCGGTGTGGAAGCGCAGCAGGTTGCCCAGATGCCGGCCGACCACCGCGCACACGGCCCGGTCGCGGGGGCCGAACGCGCCCGGCCGCGGGTCCGAGAGTGAGACGAACCCGCCGACCCCGGCCGGCGTCGTCAGCCGGACCAGCATCTTGGCCCGGATCCCGTGGGCCTTGAGGAACCGCTGCAGGTACAGCCGGATCTCCGGGCGGCCCGGCGGTCCGAACTCCTCCAACGTCAGCAGGCCCCGCTCCCGCATCGTGCTCAGGTCGGCGGGTTCGACGAACGAGTCCAGCGTGCGGTAGCGCTCCTGGAACGCGTCCGCCATCCGTAACCCGATCCCGTGACCGGCCGGGTCGCGGTCCTGGAACGCCCTTTCGAGGGACGAACCGACGAAGAACGCGGCGTGGCGGTAGCCGAGGTAGCGGCTCAGGCCCTCAAGCGCGGTCTGCCGGAACACCGGCAGCGTCGGCGCCTGCTCGCAGTCCTCCACGATCCGCAGGATCCCCCGCAGCTCGGGTGTGCCCAGCGTGATCGCGCTCGGGCCAGGGGACATGGCCGGGGGCGTCCGGAGTGGTTGGGCCGGCGGGCCGGTGTCCCGACCCCGGCCGGCCCCGTTACCTGGAGCCCCGTTACCTGGAGCCCCGTTGCCCGGTGCCCCGTTGCCTGGAGCCCCGTTGCCTGGAGCGCTGGGTGGAAGTGCCGTCACGGATGCCTCCCCAGCCCCTGACCTGCCTTCAGGACGGGCGGTGTCTGTAAGTGAGCGCGAACTTTACACCTAACGGACCGAGATTCGGGTGCGAGATCGGGCATTTTTTCTCCACCTGGTCTGGTCGGACCCCGCCCCTCCCACCTCACCATTCACCATTCGGAAAACGTGATTCGGAGTGGGTGTCCCACATTCCGGGGTGTGGTATCGGACGGTGGCGTTTGCAAAACAGGTCGGTTCCCGCGAGCCGGTAACCGAGGTCGGGCCCGCTCCCGTTTCCGCGAAATGGGGTGACTCAAAAGTTTGCGCGTGCCGTCGGGCTAGATTCTGCACGTGCAGCCGGGCCTTGCATCTGCACGGCCAGCCGCCCATAGTGAGTACGGAAGATCCCGGTCGGCGTGGTCCGCAAAGGCGGCCGCGGCCGATCAGGTTCGAACCGGCCGGCGGGTCGGTCGCTCGGGAGAAAGACAAACGGGTGGTCGTTCTCCCGAGCGCCCGGCCCGGCCGGCCCCGACCCGCGCCCGGCGCTGTTCCGGTCCGCGGACCCGCCGGCTCCGGAAACGTCCGGTCGGCGCGTGATGGGCGACGCGTGACCTCCGCGGCCGGCACAATCGGAACGTCGGTCGCGCGGATGGGAGGCCCAGTGACGGTGCAGGACGATTCGCCGGAGCCGGCCGGGACCTACTTCACGCTCGAGGCGGGCGCCTATCGGCCGGGGGAGCTGACCCGCGGCCCCTGGGCGCCGAACACGATCAACGGCCGGATGATGGGCGGGCTGGCCATGCACGTCCTGGAACAGGAGCAGGCCGAACCGGGGTTCCAGGTCGCCCGGCTGACCATCGATCTGTTCAAGGCGATCCCCTACGCCCCGCTGACGGTCACGACCGACCTGGTCCGCAAAGGGGGCCGGATCCGGGTGGCCGACGCTGAGATCCGGGCCGACGGGGAGATCGTCGCCCGGGTCGCCGCCGTCTACCTGCGTCCCTCCACCGAACCGGCCGGGCAGGTCTGGGCGGCCGAGCGGGAGTGGGATGAGCCGGCCCCCGACCCGTCCGTGCCGAATCCGTTCACGCCGTCGGCGGTGCTGGTCGACATGCGCCCGGCGTACGGGGCGCGGCCGGCGCCGGGCCGGGCCGAGCGGCGCCGGGTGTGGGTCCGGGACACCCACCAACTGGTGGCCGGTATCCCGCTCACGCCCCTCGTCCGGGTCGCGCTCGTCGCCGACGCCGCCAGCCCGGTCGTCAACCACGGCACCGAGGGTCTGCAGTTCATCAACACCGACGTGGCCCTGCATCTGGTGCGGCCGCCGGTCGGGGTGTTCTTCGGGTTGGAGGCTCTCGACCGGACCAGCGCGGCCGGGATCGCGGTGTCCCAGGTGACCCTGTACGACGAGGCCGGGATGCTCGGCTTCTGTTCGGTCACCGCGCTGGCCAACCCGGGTCGTCTGCGGTCCTACCAACCGGGCCCGGACCAGCCCGCTCCGCCGGCCTCGCCCTGGCGATCGGCCGGACCGGGCGCTGCCGGCGCCGCGGCCCCGGCCGATCAGCGCAGCGTCGACGACGACTGACCGACGCCCCGCGGTGCCGGCGGCCGGCGCTCAGTGGTGGGCGCTCAGTGGTCGGCGGTCGCCACGGTCAGCGGCCCGTCCGGCAGCACGCACACGGTTCCCCGACCACCCCGCCCGGCCAGCAGCTCGGCCACCGTCACCGAGGGATCGGCCACCGGGCGCAGGTGGGCGGCCCGGATCTGGTCGGGTCGCAGGCCGTCGCTGAACAGGTGCACGGTCGCAGTGGCCAGGATGCGGCCGAGGACCTGGGCCTGCCAGGTATCGAGGGAGGCGGCCACCCGCGGATCGGTGAGCGTCGCCGCGGTCGGAGCGGCGGCGAGGATCCGGGCGAACGCGCCGTCGGCCGGGACGCCGTCCACGCAGCTCGCCACCATCACGATGTCACCGCCGGGCCGGACCACCCGTTCGGCGGCGGCCATCCCCTTCACCGCCTGGTACAGGTTCCGGTCCAGCGGCAGCCCGGCGTTGCTGCTGACCACCACGTCGCACCGGGCCGGTAGGCCGTGGACCGCGGTGGCCCGGACGAATTCGCAGGCCTGCCGGTGCGCACCGGGCAGGGCGCCGATGAACGCGGCGGTCACCTCCCGGGCGCCGTTGATGGCCACGTCGAGGGAAAGATCGGGCGGGCACAGGGCGGTCGCCTGCGTCACGAAGCGATGCACCGGGTTGGCGTCCAGCTCGGTCCAGGTGGCCCGCGGGTCCAGGATCCGGGCCGGGCTGTGGGCGGCCAGAATGGTCTCCAGGGCCGCGACCCCCGGACAGACCGCCTTCGGCCCCCCGCTGAAGCCCGCAAAGAAGTGTGGCTCGACGAAACCGGTCACGATCCGCACGTCGGCCTGGACATAGCGGCGGTCGAGCCGGACCGGGGTGCCCTCGACCACCCCGACCTGGATGTGGTCGCCGTCGGTCGCGTCGTGCTGGTGGATCCGGTAGGTCCCGGCGATGTCCGGGCTGACCAGGTCGGCCAGCTCGGCGGGGGTGGCCGGCCGGTGCGTGCCGGTCGAGCAGAGCAGGGTGACCTGCCCGGGGCCGGCGCCGAGCCGCTCGAGCTCGGCCAACAGGGGCGGGAGGACGACCGGATTCGGCATCGGCCGGGTGATGTCGGGGAAAACGACGACGACCCTGGTTCCCGGCGAGACCAGCTCCGGGAGCGCCCGACCGACCAGGGGCCGCCGCAGCCCGGCGGTGATGAGCCGGGCCGGGTCGAGCACCCCGGGCCGGTCGACCGGGCGGATCACCCGCGCGTCGCCGGGCACGTCCACGCTGATGTGACCGGCGCCGTACGCCACCTCGACCTGCATCGGGCGCTCCTTTCCGGGGCCGACGGTAACCCCCCGGCCCGGCCGGGTCACGCGGGGCGCCCGTGCGGTCCGGCGCCCGTAGGTTGCCGGCCATCTCCATC
>JAMFSN010000051.1 GCA_026225295.1 Frankia alni | reverse complement strand
TGTAGATCGTGCGGTTGAGGTCGGTCGGGTCGTCGTCGAAGATCACGTCGCGTAGGGGTCGGGTGACGGTTCCGGTCAGGGCGGCGTCCAGGGCGTCGGTGACCTCGTCGAAGGCGGCGCGGAAGGTTGGGTAGGTCGCGTACAGTTCGTGGCCCATCCCGGCCCGTTGGGCGCCCTGCCCGGTGAACAGGAAGGCCAGCTGCCCGTCGGTCGGCGCGCCGTCGGGGAGCCCGACCGCGATGTTCACCGCCGGGCCGCCGGCCGCGACCGCGTCCAGTCCGGCCCGGAATCCGCCCTGGTCGTCGGCCACGACCACGGCCCGGTGGGACAGGGCCGCCCGGGTCGTGGCCAACGACCAGGCGACGTCGGCCGGGCGCGGACCGGGCTCCGGGGCGAGGTGCGCGGTGGCGAGGTGCGTCGGGGCGACGTGCTCCGCGAGCTGGGCCGCCTGGGCCCGCAGGGCCTCCGGCGACCGGGCCGACAGCACCCACGGCAGCGGGCCGGCCGGATCACCGGTCCCGTCCGCGCCCGGACCGGCGACGGTCGGGTCGGCGGCGGTCTCGTCCGTGGTCGGGTCGGCGGCGGGGTCGGGGGCCTGTTCGAGGATGACGTGGGCGTTGGTCCCGCTGACGCCGAAGGCTGACACCGCGGCCCGGCGGGGCCGGCCGGTGTCGGGCCAGTCCCGGGCCTCGGTCAGCAGCGCCAGCGCGCCGGACGACCAGTCCACGAACGGCGACGGCTCGTCCACGTGCAGCGTCCGGGGCAGCACCCCGCGCCGCAGCGCCTCGACCAGCTTGATGATGCCCGCGACCCCGGCGGCGGCCTGAGTGTGACCGATGTTGGACTTCACCGAGCCGAGCCACAGTGGCTGGTCCGCCGGCCGGTCCGGTCCGTACGCGGCGAGCAGCGCCTGGGCTTCGATGGGGTCGCCGAGGCGGGTGCCGGTGCCGTGGGCCTCAATGGCGTCCACGTCGGCCGGGGTCAGCTGGGCGGCGGCCAGCGCGTCCATGATCACCCGCTGCTGCGCGGGACCGTTGGGGGCGGTCAGGCCGTTGGAGGCGCCGTCCTGGTTGATGGCGGTGCCGCGGACGACAGCCAGGACCGGGTGCCCGTTGCGGCGGGCGTCCGACAGGCGCTCGACCAGCAGCAGCCCGACGCCTTCCGACCACCCGACCCCGTCCGCGCCGGCCGCGAACGGCTTGCAGCGCCCGTCGGCCGCGAGCCCCCGCTGGCGGGAGAACTCGACGAATTCGGTCGGTGAGGCCATCACCGTGACCCCGCCGGCGATGGCCAGGGTCGACTCGCCGTTGCGCAGGGACTGGGCGGCCAGGTGCAGGGCGACCAGCGACGACGAGCAGGCGGTGTCGACGGTGACGGCTGGGCCCTCGAACCCGAACGTGTAGGACACCCGGCCCGACAGCACACTGCCCGCGCTGCCCAGCCCGAGGTAACCCTCCAGGTCGGGCGGGGCGTCCGCCTGGTCCGGGTAGTCGGCCACGTTCGTCCCCGCGAACACCCCGGTCCGGCTGCCGCGCAGGGTGGTCGGGTCGAGGCCGGCCCGTTCCAGCAGTTCCCAGGTGGTTTCCAGCAGCAGCCGGTGCTGCGGGTCGGTGGCCAGGGCCTCCCGGGGGGAG
The DNA here is from genome assembly GCA_026225295.1 of Frankia alni. Taxonomy (GTDB): domain Bacteria; phylum Actinomycetota; class Actinomycetes; order Frankiales; family Frankiaceae; genus JAMFSN01. The sequence goes on along the minus strand of JAMFSN010000051.1, from coordinate 13,638 downwards.
ATCCCGAAGAACTCGGCGTCGAAGTCGGCGACGCCGGCCAGGAAGCCGCCGTGGCGGGTGTAGGAGGTGCCGAGGTGGTCGGGGTCCGGGTCGTAGAGCCCGTCCAGGTCCCAGCCGCGGTCGTCGGGGAAGTCGGTGATCGCGTCCCCGCCCGATTCCAGGAGGCGCCAGAAGGCCTCCGGCGAGGTCGCGCCGCCCGGGAAACGGCAGGCGGTTCCCACGATCGCGACGGGCTCGAGGCGTCCGGCGCGCTCCTCACGGAGGCGTTCGCGGGTGTCCTGCAGCTCGGCGGTGACGCGGCGCAGCAGGTAGCGGATCTGGTCGTCGCTCACAGTCGGCCTTTCTCGCGGGTTCTCCGGGGCATGGGTCACGAGATCCCGAGCTCGTCGCCGATGAAGGCGATCAGTTCGTCGTCGGATGCGGACGCGGGCAGCAACCGGGGCGGGGTGTCCGGTCCGCTGGGTCCCGCGGCCGGGGCGGGCTCGGTGGTTCCGGGGCTGGTGGTTCCGGTGCCGTCGGGTCCGGCCACCGGCCCGAGTTCGCCCCGCAGGTGATCGGCCAGCGCGGCCGGGGAGGGATGGTCGAACACGAGCGTCACCGGCAGGACGAGCCCGGTGCTCGCGGTCAGGCGGTTGCGCAGTTCGATGGCGGCCAGCGAGTCGAAGCCCTGGTCACGGAACTGGCGGGTGACGTCGACCCGGTCGGGCGACGCGTGCTTGGCGACGACCGCGACCTCGGTCCGGACCAGGTCGAGCACCAGGCGCCGGCGTTTCCCCTCGGTCGCCGCGGCCAGCCGCCGCAGCAGCGCGGCCGGGCCGTCCTCGGGGGCTTCCGCCGCGTCGGGGCCGGGGTCGACGGCCCCGACCCCGGGCAGGTCGCGCAGCAGCGGGTGGGGTCGCGGGCCGGCGACGGCCGCCCAGTCGGCCCGGGCCACGACCAACCGGGTCTCGTCATGGTCGAGGGCCGTCCCGAGCTCGGCCAGCGCGTCGTCGGTCGCGATCGGGGCGAAGCCCTGCTGGCCGGCGTGGGTGGCCACCTCGGCGGCGGCGATGCCGGGGCCGGCCCACAGACCCCACGCGATCGACGTCGCGGGCCGGCCCTGGGCGCGCCGTTGGTCCGCGAGGGCGTCGAGGTAGGCGTTGGCCGGCGCGTAGTTGCCCTGCCCGGCCAGACCGTAGGTGCCGGCGATCGAGGAGAACAGCACGAACGCGGTGAGGTCTGCGTCCCGGGTCAGAACGTCCAGGTTCCGGGCGCCGCCCGCCTTGACCCGCAGCACCCGGCCGACCTGGTCGGGGGTGAGCGACGCGACCAGCCCGTCGTCCAGCACGGCGGCGGTGTGCACGACCGCGGTCAACGGCCGGCCCGCCGGGATCGCGGCCAGGGCCCCCGCGAGTTGCCCGCGGTCGGCCACATCGGCGGCCACGAATGTCACCTCCGTGCCCCGTTCGGCCAGGTCGGCCGCGAGCTCGGCGGAGCCCGGCGCGGCGCCGCCCCGCCGGCTGAGCAGGAGCAGATGGGCCGCGCCCCGTCCGGCCAGCCACCGCGCGACGTGACCGGCCAGGGCGCCGCTGCCGCCGGTGATCAGCACGGTCCCGGTTCCGGGGGTCCAGGTCCGGGTTCCGTCGCGACGCGGCTCGGGCCCGGTCGGGGCGGGCGTGAGGCGCCGGGCGAGCAGGCCCGAGGCCCGCACGGCCAGTTCGCGTTCACCGTGGCCCCCGGCCAGCGCCTGGCGGAGCTGATCGACCAGGCGCCGGTCGGGGAACGGGGGCAGGTCGACGACGCCGAACCGGCGGTGCGGGTTCTCGGCCCCGGCGATGCCGGCCAGGCCCCACACCAACGCGCCGGACGGGCGGGTCACGCCATCGCCCGGCGCGGCGGCCGCCGCGCCGCGGGTGGCCAGCCAGAGCGGAACCGCGAGCCCGGCGTCGTCCGTGGCCTGGACCAGGGCCAGGGTGGCCGCGAAGCCGGCCGGGACGTCGGAGCCGGCGGGATCAGCGGGACCGGCCGGGTCGGCGGGACCGTCGAGGTTCGCCTCGCCGGTGGCCAGTAGGGACAGGACGCCGTCGACCGGGCCGTCGGCGGCCGCGGTCGCCAACTGGGCGGCCAGCGCCGCTCGGGTGGTCCCCTCGGGGCCGATCGGGAGCAGCCGCGAGCCGTCCGGGAACGCCGTGCGCAGGGCGGCGACCCACGGGTCGTCCGGCCCGCCGGCCGGCACCAGGACCAGCCACCGTTCCTCGGCCGCTTCCTCGCCCTCGTCGTGGACGGGCCGCCAGGTGACCCGGTAGCGCGGGTCGTCCACCGGGTTGGCGGGTCGGCGGCGGTCCCACCAGGCCGTCAACGCCGGTAGGACGGTGCCGAGGGCCGCGCGTTCCTCGACCCCGGACAGTTCGAGCGTGCCGGCCAGGTCCTCGAGGTGGCCCGCGGTGACCGCCGCCCAGAACCGCTCGGCGTCGTCCCCGGCCGCGTCGCCGGTCGCCGGGGCCGTCGCGGCCACGGGGGTGGCGGGCGGCTCGAGCCAGTAGCGGGTCCGCCGGAAGGCGTAGGTGGGCAGGGCGACGGTGCGCGCGTCCTGACCGGCGAAGATCGCCGGCCAGTCCAGGTCGGTCCCGTGCACGTAAGCGGTGGCGACCGCCGCGGCCAGCGTGACCGGCTCGGGCTCGTCGCGGCGCAGCGTCCCGACCAGAACCGCCGGGGCCGCCGGACCGGGCTCGCCGAGCGTTTCGTGGGTGAGCGCGGTCAGGACCGGCGCCGGGCCCAGCTCCAGGTAGGTGGCCACCCCGGCCGCGGCCAGGGTGGAGATCGCCCGGTGGTAGTCGACGGTCCCCCGGACCTGGCGGGTCCAGTGGTCGGGACCGGTCAGCGCCTCGGTCTCGACCTGTCCGGTCAGCGTGGACACGACCGGGATCCGGGCCGGTGCGTACGTCAGGTGGGCGGCGACCTCGCGGAACCGGGCGAGCACCGGGTCGAGGTGGGGGGAGTGGAAGGCGTGGCTGGTCCGCAGCCGGCGGGTCTGGTGACCTTGATCGGCGAAGTGGCCGGCGACCCGGGCGGCGGCGTCCGCGTCCCCGGAGATGACGATCGAGGACGGTCCGTTGACGGCGGCCACATCGAGGCCCGGTTCGGTGGCGAGCGCCGCGCGGACCGGCGCTTCGGGAGCCCGGATGGAGATCATCGCCCCGTCCGCGGCCACCGACTGGATGAGCCGGGCCCGGGCGGCGACCAGAGTGGCGGCATCGGTCAGGGACAGCACGCCGGCGGCGTGGGCGGCGGCCAGTTCGCCGATCGAGTGGCCGACCAGGAAGTCGGGCCGCACGCCCCAGGCGGTCAGGAGCCGGAAGAGCGCCGTCTCGAGGGCGAACAGGGCCGGCTGGGTATAGATCGTCCGGTTCAGGTCGGCGGGATCGGCATCGAAGATCACGTCCCGCAGTGGCCGGTCGACCGACCCGGCCAGCGCGGCGTCCAGCGCCCCGACGACCTCGTCGAAGGCGCCGCGGAACACCGGATAGATCGCGTGGAGTTCGCGACCCATGCCGGTCCGTTGGGCGCCCTGGCCGGTGAACAGGAACGCGACCTTGCCGGGGGCCACCGATCCGGTGACGACCTCCGGGGCTGACCGACCGGCGGCCAGGGCGGCCAGCCCGGCCAGCTGCCCGGCCCGGTCACGGCCCAGCACGACGGCCCGGTGACGCAGCGCGGCGCGCCCGGTGGCCAGGGAAAACGCCACGTCGACGGGCCGCGCGGCGGGTTCCGCGGTGACGTGGGCGGCCAGCCGGGCGGCCTGGCCCCGCAGCGCCGCGGGGGAGCCGGCCGACAGGACCCACGGCAGCCGGATCGCCGGGTCGGCAGCTGCCGCGGCGCAATCCGCGGGATCGGGGCCCGCCGGGTCGGGGTCCGCCGGATCGGGGGCCTGCTCCAGGATGAGGTGGGCGTTCGTCCCGCTGATCCCGAAGGACGAGACCCCGGCCCGGCGGGGACGGTCGCCGTCGGGCCAGTCCCGGGCCTCGGTCAGCAGGGCGACCGCGCCCGACGACCAGTCGACGAACGGCGACGGCTCATCGGCGTGCAGGGTCCGGGGCAGCCGGCCGTGGCGCAGCGCGTAGACCATCTTCGTGATGCCGGCGATGCCGGCCGCGGTCTGGGTGTGGCCGATGTTGGACTTGACCGACCCGAGCCACAGCGGCCGGTCGGCCGGGCGGTCGCGCCCGTAGACGGCCAGCAGCGCCTCCGCCTCGACCGGGTCGCCGAGCCGGGTGCCGGTGCCGTGGGCCTCCACGGTGTCCACCTCGGCCGGCGCGAGCCGGGCGGCGGCCAGCGCGTCCACGATGACCCGCTGTTGCGACGGCCCGTTGGGCGCGGTCAGCCCGTTCGAGGCGCCGTCGGAGTTGACCGCGCTCCCGCGGATCACCGCGAGGACCGGATGGCCGGCCCGCTGGGCGTCCGACAGGCGCTCCAGCAGCAGGAAGCCGACGCCTTCGGCCCACGAGGTGCCGTCGGCGCCCGCCCCGAACGCCTTCGACCGGCCGTCCGGGGCGAGCCCCCGCTGCCGGGAGAACTCGGTGAACAGGCCCGGCGTGGCCATGACCGCGACGCCGCCGGCCAGGGCCAGGTCGCATTCGCCGGAACGCAGCGACCGGGCGGCCAGATGCGCCGCCACCAGGGACGATGAGCAGGCCGTGTCGATGGTCAGCGCCGGGCCCTCCAGCCCCAGCGCGTAGGCCAACCGGCCGGACGCGACGCTGGTCGTGCTGCCGGTCAGCACGTACCCCTCGGCGTCGGCCGGAGCGTCGGCCAGCCGGGGGCCGTAGTCCTGCTGGGTCGCCCCGACGAACACCCCCGACCGGCTGCCCCGCAGCGAGCGGGGGTCGAGGCCGGCCCGTTCCAGCGCCTCCCAGGCGGCCTCGAGCAACAGCCGTTGCTGGGGGTCCATCGCGACCGCCTCGCGGGGCGAGATCCCGAAGAAGTCGGCGTCGAACCGGTCGGCGTCGTAGAGGAAGCCCCCTTCGCGGGCGTAGGTCCGGCCCGGGCGGCCCGGCTCCGGGTCGTACAGCCGGTCGAGGTCCCAGCCCCGGTTGGTGGGGAACCCGCCGATCGCGTCGCCACCGGTGGCGACGAGATCCCAGAGCGCTTCGGGGGAGTCGGCGCCGCCCGGCCACCGGCCACTGATCGCGACGATCGCGATCGGTTCGTCCGGGTCCCCGGGCAACCGCCCGGCGCGTCGGGGGGCGGCCGGCGTCCCGGTCACCAGAGCGGCCAGCCGATCCACGAGCCGGGCCGGGGTCGGGAAGTCGAACACCGCCGTGCTCGGGAGGGTCAGGTCGGTCGCCTCGGCCAGCCGGTCGCGGAACCGCACCGCGGCCAGGGAGTCGAACCCCAGATCGCGGAAGGTCTGCTCGGCGTCGAGGACCACCGGATCGGGGTGGCCCAGCACGCCGGCCGCGGCCGTCCGGACCAGTGCGTCCAGCCGGTCCCGCAGCTCGGGCGCGGGGAGCGCGGCGAGTGGATGGGTCGATGGCGCGCCGGCGTCCGCCCCGGGCGTCGCGTCGAACCCCGGGCCCGGGCCGGCGGGGGTGGCGTAGGAGCTCGGGGGGTCCGCCGTCGCGGCCGACAGCCAGTACCGCTGGCGCTGGAAGGCGTAGGTCGGCAGGTCGGCGGCGTACCGGTCGCCACCCGCGACGGTGGCGGTCCAGTCGACCGGCAGCCCGTGGACGTGCGCCTCGGCCAGCGCGGTCGTGACGTCGAGCGGTCCGTCGCCGGCCCGGCGCAACGTGGCGAGCACGGCGATCCCCGGGCGGCCGACCGCGTCGGCGGTCTCGTTGAGGCCGGCCGTCAGCACCGGGTGCGGGCTGATCTCGATGAAGGTGTCGTGGTCGGCCTCGATCAGCGCCCGGGTGGCGGCGGCGAACCGGACGGTGGCCCGCAGGTTCGCGAACCAGTACGCCGCGTCCAGCGTGGCCCCGTCGATCCAGTCGCCGGTGACGCTGGAGCGCAGCGGGACGGTTCCCGTCCGGGGGGTGATCGGGGCGAGGTCGGCCAGCAGGCGGTCCCGCAGGGCGTCGACCTGTCCCGAGTGGGAGGCGTAGTCGACCGGGATGAGCCGGGCCCGCACCAGCTCCCGCTGGTAGCCGGCCACCAGGTCGGCGAGGGCGGCCGGGGGGCCGGCGACGACGGTCGACCGGGGGCTGTTGACGGCGGCCAGCGACAGGGCGCCGTCCCAGCGGGCCAGGCGCGGCTCGACCTCTTCGGCCGGCAGGGCCACGGATGCCATGCCGCCGTGTCCGGCCAGGTCGGTGATGGCCCGCGAGCGCAGCGCCACGATCCGGGCCGCGTCGGCGAGGGTCAGGGCCCCGGCCACGTGGGCGGCCGCGATCTCGCCCTGGCTGTGCCCGAGGACGGCGTGCGGCCGGACCCCGCGGGACTCCCACAGTCGGGCCAGCCCGACCATGACCGCGAACAGGGCCGGCTGGACCACGTCGACGCGGTCCAGGCCCGGCGCGGCACCGCTCCCGCGCAGGACGTCCGGCAGCGACCAGTCGACGTGCGGGGCGAGCGCGGCCGCGGCGGCCTCGACGGCCGCGGCGAAGACCGGCTCCCGGTCGAGCAGGTCGGCGGCCATCCCCGGCCACTGCGAGCCCTGCCCGGGAAAAACGAAGACGACCCGGCGGTCGGTCCGGGCGGCGGCCCGCCGCCCGGTGTCCGGTGGTTGGCCGGCCGCGAGCCCGTGCAGGCCGGCCAGCAGGGTCTCCTGGTCGCGGCCGATGACCGCCGCCCGGTGCGTGAACGCGGCCCGGCCGTGGGCCAGGGCCGCCGCGGTGTCCACCGGGCGGGCGGACGGGTCACCCGCCAGCCGCTCGGCCAGTTGCCCGGCCTGGTCCTGGAGAGCCTCCCGGGTCCGGGCCGACAGCAGCCAGGCCACCGGCCGCGCCGGGCCCGCGGCCGGAGCGACCGGGTCGGCCGTCGGCCGGTCGGTCCCGGTCGGAGCCTGCTCGATGATCACGTGGGCGTTCGTGCCGCTGATCCCGAACGAGGAGACGGCGGCCCGGCGCGGCCGGTCGGTGGTCGGCCAGGGCCGGGTCGCGGTGAGCAGTTCGACGGTGCCCGGCGACCAGTCGACGTGCGGCGACGGCGCGTCGACGTGCAGGCTGCGCGGGAGGGTGCCCCGCCGCAGGGCTTCCACGATCTTGATGACGCCGGCCACCCCGGCGGCGGCCTGGGTGTGCCCGATGTTGGACTTGACCGAGCCGAGCAGCAGGGGCCGCGCCACGGGCCGCCCGGGGCCGTAGACGGCCAGCAGCGCCTGGGCCTCGATCGGGTCGCCGAGCGCGGTACCGGTGCCGTGAGCCTCCACGGCGTCCACCTCGAGCGGGTCGACCCGGGCGTTGGCGAGGGCCGTCCGGATCACCCGTTGCTGGGCCGGGCCACTCGGCGCGGTGAGCTGGCTGCTGGTCCCGTCGGAGTTGACCGCCGATCCGCGGACGACCGCGAGGACCCGGTGGCCGTGGCGGCGCGCGTCCGACAGCCGTTCCAGCAGCAGCAGCCCGGCCCCCTCGGCCAGGCCGAAGCCGTCCGCCGCGGCGGCGAACGGCTTGCAGCGCCCGTCGGCCGACAGGGCCCGCTGCCGGCTGAACTCGACGAACGACCGGGGGGTCGGCATGACGGTGACCCCGCCGGCCAGCGCCAGTCCGCACTCGCCGGCCCGCAGCGCCTGGACGGCCAGGTGCAGCGCGACCAGCGACGAGGAGCAGGCCGTGTCGACGGTGACGGCCGGGCCCTCGAAGCCGAAGGAGTAGGCGACCCGGCCCGAAGCGATGCTGGTCGTCCCGCCGGTCAGGACGTAGCCCTCGAGCGGACCGGTCGCCTCGGCCCCCGCCCCGGCCCCGTAGTCCTGGGCGATGACCCCGGCGAAGACGCCGGTGTCGGAGCCCCGCAGCGTGGTCGGGTCGATGCCGGCGTGTTCGAGGGTTTCCCAGGTGACCTCGAGCAGCAGGCGCTGCTGCGGGTCGGCGGCCAGCGCCTCCCGGGGGGAGATGCCGAAGAACGCGGCGTCGAAATCCCCCGCGTCGCGCAGGAAACCACCCTCCCGGGCGTAGGTCGAGCCGGGTCGGGTGGGGTCCGGGTCGTACCGCCGGTCGAGGTTCCAGCCGCGGTCGGCGGGCGGCTCCGCGATCGCGTCCCGCTCGTCGCTCACCAGCCGCCACAGGTCATCCGCCGATTGCACGTCGCCCGGGTACCGGGCGCCGGTCCCGACGATGGCGATCGGTTCGGACCGGGCATCCTCCAGCTCCTGGGTCCGCGTGCGGGCGGTCCGCAGGTCCGTGGTGGCCCGGCGCAGGTAGTCGCGCAGCTTCTCCTCCCGGGCGCCGGCCGGGTTCGGGGTGGCCGGGGTCTGGCTGGCCGGGGTGTTGGGCGGTGAGGTCGGGTTCAGGGACACGTGGGCTCAGCCTCCGTGCGGCGTGGTCAGCTCGTGGTCGAGCACGTCGAAGAGTTCGTCGTCGGTGGCGAACCCCAGGTCGGGGTGGTCATCGCGGGCGGGACCGGTCGCCGGACCGGGCCGGGGATCGACCGGTCGACGGTCGGCCCACCGCCCGAGCAGTTCCTGGAGCCGGTCGGCGACGCGGGCGTGGGTGTCCGGGTCGGGTCCGGTGACCGTCGACAGGACGGTTCCGAGCCGGTCCAGCTCCCCGGCCAACGTGTCCGTCGACCCGACCGCGGTGTGCGGGTCGGGTCCCGGCGGCGGGGCCAGCAGGGCGTCCAGATGGGTGGTCAGCGCGGCGGGGGTCGGATGGTCGAACAGCAGCGTGGTCGGCAGCCGCAATCCGGCCGAGGTGGCCAGCCGGTTGCGGAACTCGACGGCGGTCAGCGAGTCGAAGCCGGACGCGAGGAACCCGCGGTCGGCCTCGATCGCTCCCGCGTCGGCGTGCCCGAGGACGGTCGCCGCCGTCACCCGCACCAGCCGCAGCACCGCGCGGCGGCGTTCGTCCGGGGCCAGTCCGGTCAGCCGGTCGGTGAGGAGATCATCCCCGGCTCCGGAGGGAGCCGGTCCGGACGGCCGGTCGCCGGCGCCGGACCGGCCGGCCGCGAGCGGCGCGAGGCGGGCCGGGACCACTGCCGCGTGCGGCGCGGTGAGTGCGGCGTCGAACAGGGCGAGCGCTGTCCCGGTGGAAAGCGGCAGCAGCCCGCCGCGCCGCAGGCGCGCGCGGTCGGCCCGGTCCAGGTGACCGGTCAGGCCGCTGGCCTGCTCCCAATACCCCCAGGCCAGGGACGTGGCCGGCCGGCCGTGGGCCCGCCGGTGGGCAGCCAGGCCGTCGAGGAAGGCGTTGGCGGCGGCGTAGTTGGCCTGCCCGGGGGTGCCGAGCACGCCGGCCGCCGAGGAGTAGAGGACGAAGGCGGCCAGGTCCGCGTCCCGGGTCAGATCGTGCAGGTTCCAGGCGGCGTCGACCTTGGGCCGGGCCACCGAGCGCAGCGTCCCGGGCGTCAGCGCGGTCAGGACCGCGTCGTCGAGGATCCCGGCCGTGTGGATCACCGCGGTCAGCGGGTGGTCGGACGGCACCGTGCCCAGCAGGGCCGCCAGGGCGTCCCGGTCGGCCACGTCGGCCGCCCGCAGGGTCACCTCGGCACCCAGCCCGGCCAGCTCGGTGACGAGGTCCGCCGCGTCGGGCGCCGCCGGACCGCTCCGGCTGACCAGCAACAGGTGGCGCAGGCCGTGGTGGGTGACGAGCCGCCGGGCGGCGAGCCGGCCGAGCGTTCCGGTCCCACCGGTCACCAGCGCGGTGCCGTCCGGGTCAAGTGGCACCGGACCCGTGAGCGCCAGTTTGCCGAGGTGACGGGCCTGGGCCAGGTGCCGCAGGGCCTGCGGGGCCTGGCGGACATCCCAGGCCGCCACCGGCAGCGGCGCCAGCGCGCCGGCCGTGAACAGCTCGGACAGCGTGGCCAGCAACCGCGCGATCTGGTCGGGCGGAACGTCGGTGAGCAGGTCGAACGGCTGGTAGACGACGCCCGGGTGGCGGGCGGCGACCGCGCCCGGGTCCCGTTGGTCGGTCTTGCCCAGCTCGACGAACCGGCCGCCCGGGCCCAGCATCCGCAGTGAGGCGTCGGTGAACTCGTGGGCCAGCGCGTTCAGAACGACGTCGACCGGGCCGAAGCGGGCCTCGAACCCGTCGGTGGGGTGCAGGTCCCGCGACGACGCGAGGTGGTCGTCGGGTACGCCCTGGGCCCGCAGCGCGGCCCACTTCGGCGGGCTCGCCGTCGCGAACACCTCCGCGCCCCGGTGCCGGGCCAGCTGGACGGCGGCCGCCCCGACGCCGCCGGTGGCCGCGTGGACCAGGACCCGTTCGCCGGGCTGGAGGGCCGCGAGGTCGAACAAGCCGTGGTAGGCGGTGAGGAACGCGACCGGCGCGGTCGCGGCCTGGGCAAACGACCAACCGGGCGGGACCCGGGTGACCAGCCGGCGGTCGACGCGGGCGAGCGAGGCGGCCGCCCCCGGCAGCAGGCCCATCACCCGGTCGCCGGGGCGCAGATCGGTGATGTCCGGCGCGACCTCGGTGACGACACCCGCCCCTTCGGCGCCGATCCGGGCCCGGCCGGGATAGACGTCCAGGGCGATCAGCACGTCACGGAAGTTCACCCCCAACGCCCGGGGGGCGACGCGGATCTGGCCGGTGGCCAGCGGGGCGGCCCCGTCCGGGTCGGCCACCAGGGCCAGGGCGTCCAGGTCACCGGGCTCGGGGACGTCGAGGCGCCACGGTCCGCCGGCCGGGTCGGCGGGAAACACCAGCTCGCCGGCGGCTTCCGTCCCGGTCGCCGGCCAGCGGACCAACCGGGGGAGGAGCAGGGCGCCGCCGCGGACCGCGGCCTGGTCTTCGCCGGCGGCCACGGCGGCCGGGTCGGCGGGTCGCCCCGCGACCCCGTCGGATTCGAGATCGAGCAGGGCGAACCGGCCCGGATGTTCGGCCTGGGCCGATCGGACCAGCCCCCAGACGGCCGCGCCGGCCAGATCCGGGACGTCCTCGCCGGCCCGGGTGGCGACCGCGCCGCTGGTCACCAGGACCAGGCGGGCCGCCGCGAACCGGTCGTCGGCGAGCCAGGCCTGGAGGGTCGCGAGCACCCGGCCGGTGGTGAGCGCCACGGCTTCCGGCGGGCCGCCGCCCGGGGTCGGGGAAGCCGGGGTCACGGCCAGGGCGACGGTGGCCGGCACGGGGCCGCCGGTCGGCAGTTCGGTCACGAGCTCGACGGCCTCCGGACCGCCGCCGGCCCGCGGGGCCGGGGCGGCCGACCAGACGAGGCGATGGCCGTGGTCGGGCGACGAACCCGGGAACGCGCCCGGCTCGACCGCCCGCAGGGCCAACGCGTCGATGGCGGCGACCGGCGTGCCGGCCGGGTCGGAAACCCGCACCCGCACCGTGCGGATCCCGCCCGCCCCGGCCGTCCCCGCGGACGGGCCCGGCGCCACGGGGCTGACCTGGACCCGCAGGGCGGTGGCGCCGGTCGCGGTCACCGACACACCCGTCCACGCGAAGGGCAACCACAGCGCCCGGTCCTCGCCGGGGGCCCGCGCGATGGCCACGTGCAGGGCCGCGTCGAGGAGCGCCGGGTGCACGCCGAAGCCCTCGACGCCGGTCCCGGCCGGCAGCCGGACCTCGGCGAAGAGATCGTCACCGCGCCGCCAGGCGGCCTGTAGACCCTGGAAGACCGGCCCGTAGCCGTACCCGTCGGCAGCGAGCGAGTCGTAGAAGCCGGCCAGGTCGATGGGGTCGGCGCCGGTCGGCGGCCACGGCCCGGCCAGGTCCCGGGCCTCCGCCGTCGGCGGCCCGGTCGGCTCGTCGCGGTGGACCAGGCCGGTCGCGTGCCGGATCCAGGGGGCCTGGTCGTCGCCCTCCGGGCGGGAGTGCACCGATACCGGTCGGGGCCCGTCGTCGCCCTCCGGCGGCCCCACCGTGACCTGGAGCTGGGTGCCGTCCGGTCCGACCGGGACCGGCGCGTGCAGCGTCAGTTCGCGCAGGTGGGTGGCCCCCAGCCGGCGCCCGGCGTGCCCGGCCAGCTCGACCAGGGCCGTCCCCGGCACCACGGTGGCGCCGGCGACCGCATGATCGGCCAGCCAGGGGGTCGTCGCGGTGGACAACCGGGCGGTCAGCAGCAGGGTGTCCGCGCCGGCGACCGGAACCGCCGCCGCGAGCAGCGGATGGCCCCCGGTGGTCGGGGGGTCGGCGGCGGCCGGTCCGCTCAGCCAGAAGCGTTCGCGCTGGAACGGGTAGGTCGGCAGGTCGACCGGGCGGGCGCCCGCGCCGTACACCGCCCGCCAGTCGGGGCGCAAACCGTGGACGTGCAGCTCCGCGAGCGACCGCAGCAGCCGGTCCGGTCCGCCGTCGTCGCGCCGCAACGTTCCGGTGACCAGGACCGGGCCGGCGTCCGGGGTGTCGTCGACAGTCTGTTGGATGCCGATCGTCAGCACCGGGTGCGGGCTGGCCTCCAGAAAGGTGCGGTGGCCGTCGGCCAGGGCGGCCCGGACCGCCGCGTCCAGCCGGACCGGCTGGCGCAGGTTGCGGTACCAGTAGTCGGCGGTCAGGCCGGCCGGGTCGAGCCGGCCGCCGGTCACCGTCGAGTAGAAGGCGACGTCCGTGGCCCGCGGCCGGATGTCCGCGAGCAGCTCGAGAACCTGGTCGCGGATCTCCTCGACCTGGGGGGAGTGCGAGGCGTAGTCGACCGGCACCCGGCGGGCCCCGATCTCCCGGGCCTGGTACAGCTCCACCAGCGCGGCCAGCGCCGGCCCGTCGCCCGACACGACGGTCGCGGCCGGTCCGTTCACGGCCGCGACCCCGACCCCGGCGCCGGCCAGCCGACCGTCCGCCGCCCAGGCGGCCAGATCGGTCTCGACGTCGGCCGCCGGCAGCGGCACCGACACCATCCCGCCCCGACCGGTCAGGGCCCGGATGGCGCGGGCCCGGAGCGCGACGGTGCGGGCCGCGTCGGCCAGCGTGAGGGCCCCGGCGATGTGCGCGGCGGCGATCTCGGCCTGGGAATGCCCGATGACCGCGTCGGGGCGCACGCCCCAGGATTCCCAGACCCGCGCGAGCGAGACCATGACGGCGAACAGGGCCGGCTGCACCACGTCGACCCGGTCGAGGGTCGGGGCTCCCGCGCCGCCCCGCAGTACCTCGAGCAGCGACCAGTCGGTGTGGGGGGCGAGCGCGTCGCCGCAGGCGGCGACGGATGCGGCGAAGATGGGGGAGCGCTCGAGCAGCTCGGCGGCCATTCCCGGCCACTGGGAACCCTGTCCCGGGAAGACGAGGACGGTCCCGCCGGGCCGCGGGGACGGTCCGGACGCGGCCGCGCCGCCGGCCGGCCGGCCCTCGCCGGTGACGACGCCCGGCGCCGGGTCCCCGGCCGCCAGGGCCCGCAACCCGTTCAGGAGCGCCCGGCGGTCGGCGCCGACGACGACCGCGCGGTGGGCCAACGGGGTCCGGGTGGTGGCCAGCGAGTAGCCGACGTCGCCCGGACGGCGGTCGGGCCGCGCGGCCTCGGCGTCGTGCAGACGGGTCGCCGCCTCCCGGAGCGCCGCCCGGGTCGCGCCGGACAGGACCCAGGCGACCGGTTCCGCCGGGTCCGTGGCGGCCTGGCCAGGGGGCGATGGCTGGTCGGGATCCG
>JAMFSN010000341.1 GCA_026225295.1 Frankia alni | reverse complement strand
CCCGGCGAGCGCCCGCTCGACTGGGACCAGGCCGGCGCCGCGTTGTTGTGGCGCTACCACCTGCACTACCTCGACTGGCTGTGGCCGTTGGCCGGATATCCGGCCGGGCATCCGGCCGACCGGCCGGCGACACTCGGCCGGCTCTACGCCTCCTGGCGGGCCGCGACCCCGTTCGGGCGCGGGCCGGCCTGGTCGCCCTACGTGGTCGCGCTGCGGGCATGGACATTGTGCGGCCTGCTCGAGCCGCTGGAACGGGCCGGTCATCCGGACGTGACCGGCCTCGGGCTGCGCGCCGACCTCGGGCTGCATCAGGCCTTCCTGCGGACCCACCTCGAGCGCGACGTGGGCGGCAACCACCTCGTCAAGAACCTCAAGGCCCTGGTCGGGTTGGCGATCGCGGAAACCGGTCGGCCCCGGGCGGCCGACCGGCTGGCGGCCTTCGCCGCTGAGATCGACCGGCAGGTGCTGCCGGACGGCGGCCACGTCGAGCGCTCGCCGGCCTACCACTGCCAGGTGCTCGGCGACGTGCTCGACGTGGTGGGGCTGGCCCGGGCAGCCGGCGAACCGGTGCCGACCACTCTGACCGGGGCGGCCGACGCGATGACGGGCTGGCTCGCGGCGGTGCTGGGACCCGGCCGGTCCGTCCCGCCGCTCAACGACGGCTACCCGGTGCCGCCCCGGGTGGTCGACACGCTGTGCCCGGCCGCAACCGCGACCAACGGGCCGGCCGACCCCGACCCGGCCGCCGGCGGGCCGGCCCTGCGGCTGCTGACCGACAGCGGGCTCGCGGTCCTGGGCGCCGGGCCGTGGCGGGTGCTGGCCGACGTCGGCCGGCCGGGCCCGGACGACCTGCCGGCCCATGCCCACGCCGACACGCTGGCCTTCCTGCTCTGGTACGGCGACCGCCCGATCCTGGTCGACAGCGCGACGTCCACGTACGAGGCCGGACCCCAGCGGACCGCCGAACGCTCGACCGCGGCCCATTCGACCGTCCGCATCGACGACGTCGACTCGACCGAGGTGTGGGGAGCGTTCCGGGCCGGCCGGCGGGCCCGACCGACGATCGTCGCGGCCGGTGCGAGTGCCGGGTCGGTCGAGCTGACCGCCGCCCACGACGGGTACCGGCACCGGCCCGGGCGGCCCACCCACCAGCGCTCCTGGCGGGTCACGACGGCCGGGGTGACGCTGACCGACCAGGTCAGCGGGACCGGCGCCCACCGGGTCGAGGTGTTCTTCACCCTCCCGCCGGGCGCGCACGCCGAACCGGACGGCCGCGGCGGGCTCCTGGTCACCGTGGCGCCCCGCTCGGCCGCGGAGCGGGACGCCCTCCAGCTCACGCTGCGCACCTCGTCGGGGCGGCTCGGCCGCTGGCAGGTCCGGCCGGGCACCCGGGCCACCGGCTGGCACCGCACCGCACCCGCGCCGACGGCCTGCTTCCTGGTCCGCACCGAGCTGCCCTTCACCATCCACAGCGAGATCAGCCGGGCGGCCGTGCCGGCGGTCCCGTCGCAGCCCGGCGCGCTCGACCACCGGCCGGACCCGGCCCCCGAGCCGTCCCCGACCCCGGTGAGGCCCGCATGAAGCAGGTGGTGCAGGCCGCGCGCGGCGGTCCGGTCCAGGTGCTGGACGTGCCGTCGCCGACCATCGACCCGACCCAGGTGCTGGTCCGCACCGCGGCCAGCATCGTGTCGCCCGGCACCGAACGGGCGGTCACGGCGCTGGCCCGCTCGAGCCTGCTGCACAAGGCGCGGGCCCGGCCCGACCTGGTCCGCCAGGTGTTGCGGCGGGCCCGCGAGGACGGCCCGACCGCGGCGGCCCGGGCGGTGCGGACCCGGCTCGGCGGCGACGTGCCATTGGGCTACAGCGCGGCCGGGACGGTCGTCGAAGTGGGCGCGATGGTGGCCGGGATAGCGCCCGGACAACTGGTCGCGACGGGCGGCGCGGGCTTCGCCAACCACGCGGAGCTGCAGGCGGTGCCGGGCCTGCTGTGCGTGCCGGTCCCCAGCGGGCTGACGGCCGGGCGGGCGGCCTTCGCCACGGTCGGCTCGATCGCGCTGCACGGCCTCCGACTGGCCGAGGTCGGACCGGGGGCCAAGGTGGTGGTCGTCGGCTTGGGCCTGGTCGGCCAGCTCGCCGCGCGGATCGCGCTGGCCGCCGGCTGCGAGGTGGCCGGCGTCGACGTCGCCGACCTGCCGCTGCGGGCCGCGAAACGGGCCGGTGCGCTGGCCCTGGCCGAAACGGGCGACGCGACCACCGAACGGATCCGGGCCTGGAGCCGGGGCCGGGGCGCGGACGCCGTCCTGGTCTGCGCGGCGACCAGAACCTCGGAGGTGATGGGCCGGGTGCCGGCCCGGGCCCGGGACCGGGCGCCCGTGGTCGTCGTCGGCGACGTCGGGCTCGATCTCGACCGGACGCCGTTCTACGAGAAGGAGCTGTCGGTCCGGTTCGCCCGCTCGTACGGCCCGGGGCGCTACGAGCAGGCCTACGAGGACTGGGCCGTCGACTACCCGGCCGGCCAGGTCCGCTGGACCGAGGGGCGCAACATGGAGGCGCTCTGCGATCTGCTGGTCTCCGGCCGGGTCGACGTCGACGATCTGGTCACCCACACATTCCCGGTCGCCGAGGCGGCCGCCGCCTACCAGCTGGTCGAGCAACGGACCGAGCCCTTCCTGGCGATCCGTTTCGACTATGACCCGGCCCGCGAGCTGCCGACCGCGATCACGTTGCACCCGGCCCGGAAGCTGCCGACTCCCCGCCGACCCCGGGAAGGCCGGTCGGGGGTCGCGGATCTGGCCGTCGGCTGGATCGGGGCCGGCGCGTTCTCCGCCGCCGTACTGCACCCGGCGATGCGCACCGCCGGCTTCACCCGGTTCGCCGCCGTCGCCTCGGCCGGCGGTCTGTCGGCCCGCCGGTTCGGCGAACGGGCCGGCTTCGAAAAGGTGCTGCCGGACGGTGCGGCCGTGGCCACCGAGCCGGACGTCGACGTGGTCGTGATCGCCACCCCGCACGACAGCCACGCCGCGCTGACCGTCGCCGCGCTGACCGCCGGCCGGGACGTCTGGTGCGAAAAGCCGGTCGCCCTGAGCCTGTCCGAGCTCGACGAGGTCGCGGGCGCCGTCGCGGACTCCGGGCGGGTCCTGGCGATCGGGCTCAACCGCCGGTTCGCCCCGGCTGCCCGCGTCGCCCGCGAACACCTCGCCACCCGGTCGGATCCGTTGACCCTGATCTACCGGGTGGCGGCCGGCCAAGTGGCGGCCGGCCACTGGTACGCCGACCGGCGTCAGGGTGGGCGCCTGCTCGGCGAGGTCTGCCACTTCATCGACACCTGCTGCTACCTGAGCCCTTCGCCGGTCGTCGACGTCGCCGCGCGGGCCGGCCGGTCCGGGCGACGCGAATCACTGCTGAGCGACGACGTGACGGTGGTGCTCACCCACGCCGACGGCTCGACCTCGGTGATCGTCTACTCGTCGGCCCGCCCCCGGTCGATCCGCAAGGAACGCGTCGAGGCGCTGGCCGGAGATCTGCATCTGGTGCTCGACGACTTTCGGGCGGTGCTGGTCGGCGGTTCGCCGGTCTGGCGGGGCGCCCAGGACAAGGGGCACGACGCGGCGGTCGCCGCCTTCCGGGACCGCATCCTCGATCCCGGCGCCATCGGCGACGAGCCCGATCCGCTGG
>JAMFSN010000340.1 GCA_026225295.1 Frankia alni | reverse complement strand
GGCCGGGGGCGGGCCGGCCGGTGGGTCTGGAGGGGGCGGGCCGGCCGGTGGGTCTGGAGGGGGCGGGCCGGCCGGTGGGTCTGGAGGGGGCGGGCCGGCCGGTGGGTCTGGAGGGGGCGGGCCGGCGGGAAGAAAGGACATTCTTCCGGTCACCGACCGGGGGGACGCGTCGGGGACCGGGTATTTCTCCCCCGCTTCGGGCGCGTGGCGGCCGGAGATGGCGAGGCAGGCGCTCGGGCACCCGGTGGACCTGCCCCGGGTGGCGGGCCCGGCCGAGGTCGTCGGGCAGACCGGGTGGGGGGCGGCGCTGTCGGCGGGGACCGGGGACAACATGGGCGCGGCCCTGGGCCTGGGGCTGGCCGGGGGCGATGTCGCGGTGTCGATCGGCACGTCGGGTACCGCGTTCGCGGTGACCCCGCGGCCGGCCGCCGACCCGGCCGGGCTGGTGTCCGGGTTCGCCGACGCGACCGGCCGGTTCCTGCCGCTGGCCTGCACGCTGAACGCGTCACGGGTCCTCGACGTCACCGCGCGGCTGCTCGGGGTGGACGCGGCCGGGCTGTCCGACCTCGCCCTCAAGGCGCCGCCGGGCGCTTCCGGGGTGGTGCTGCTCCCCTACCTGGACGGTGAGCGGACGCCGAACCGGCCGCGGGCGAACGGGGTGCTGCGCGGTCTGACGACGGCGAACGCGACGCCGGAGAACCTGGCCCGGGCGGCGGTCGAGGCGGTGCTCTGCTCCCTGGCCGACGCGATCGACTGCCTGCGGCCGTGCGGCATCGCGCCGCGCCGGGTACTGCTCACCGGCGGCGCGGCGAAATCGGAGGCGGTCCGCATGATCGCGCCCGCGATCTTCGGGTTGCCGGTGGTGGTGCCGTCGCCGGCCGAGTACGTGGCCCTGGGGGCCGCGCGGCAGGCGGCGTGGGCGCTGTCCGGGCTGGCCGCGCCGCCGGAGTGGACCGCCGCGCCCGCGTCGGTCTACGAGGCGGCCGCCGCACCGGAAGTCCGGGCGCAGTACGGGGCGCTGCGGGACGACACCACTTCGTGGTAGTTATCCCCCGGGGGGACGAGTAGTTATCCCCGGGGGGACGACCCCCCGTACCCCCCGGCGCGCGTCCGATGGCAAAAGGCGCCATCGTATCGGACGCTCGAATCGGTTGGCCTAGGCCGAGGGGGACCTAGGCCGAGGGGGACCTAGGCCGAGGGGGATCGCGGGGTGTCGGGGACGCGGGCGAAGACGACGGCGGCGACCACCGCCAGCAGGCCGGCGAAGACGAACAGGCCGCGGTAGCCGCCCACGTGGTCTACTACCAGGCCCGCGATCGGGGCTCCGATGACCGCCGGGATCGCGGAGGCGATGTTGATGATGCCCAGGTCGCGGCCTGCGCTGGCCGGGTCGGGCAGTACCACGATCGACAGTGCCTGGCTGACCGACTGGAACGCGCCGTAGCCGGCTCCGAGCGCGAACGCGCAGACGATCACCGAACTCCACGAGCTGAACCCGGCGAGGGCGAACCCGGTGAGCGCCATCAGGGCCGCGGCGAACACCGCGAACCGGCGGTAACCGCCCGTTCTGTCGGCGATCCGGCCGACGGCGACGGTCGCGATGATGACCGCCACCGTCGCGATCAGGACGAGAATCAGCTGCCCCTGGCCCGGGTTGCTGTAGTGCACGACGTCCTGGAGGTAATAGAAGAGGTAGAGGAGCGCGATCGTCTCGGCCAGCATGACGAGGAACTTGCCTAGCCACACCAGGCCGAACCCCTGCCCGGTGGACAGCAGCGCGCCCATGGCCGCCCGGAGGCGCCGCCCGCTTGGCGGGTAGCTCACCCGGGGCAGCCGGTACAGGACGTAAACGAGCGGGGCCAGGCAGGCCGCGTACACGCAGGCGACGGCGGCCATACCGCCGGCGGCGGACGGGAACACGTCGACGACGAGCGCGAAGCCGACGATGAGACCGACCGCCTGCGCCACCGAGATCAGCCCCCAGGCCAGGCCCCAGGACCGCCGGTCCACGTGGTCGACCACGATCGCCGACATCGGCGAGTACGCGATGTTGATCGTGGCCTGGCAGAGGGTCCACCAGATGGCGATGGCGACCAGGGAGCGCGACAGGCCGAGGAACTCCAGGGACACGCCGCCGGTCAGCAGGCCGATGAGCACGGCGACCCACCGGTTGTCCCGGGCGACCCAGTGGTCGGAGTAGTGCCCGGCCACCGGGTTGACGATCAGCGCGGCCAGCGCGCCGATCCCGGTCACCACGCCGAGGCCGAGCGCCTTGCCCGCGGAGCCGGTCGCGGACTCGACCATCCGGGGCAGGACGTTCTGGATGGGCGCGACCAGGGCCACGTTCGCGCCGAAGTACGACAGCATCAGCGTGGCGGCGAACGGGCGGTTCAGCCGGGGCGCGGGCGACGCGGGCGACGGCGAAGCCTCTTCCGGTGCGGCCACCTGGTCCTCGTTCGGCATCCTCAGCTCGGGGTTCGCGCGACATGCGGTTTGCCAGTGATCCTGGCGACCCCGTGATCCTATCGGCCCCGCTCTGTCCTACGGGCTGGCCGGACAGCACCCGGACAGCACTGAGCGCGGGCTGGCTCGTCCAGCCCGCGCTCGGTCTGCTAGCCGCGGCGGTCAGCGCCCGCGGATCAGAGGTCGGCGTACTGCGGCTCGTCCGCGATCAGGATGCGCTCGAGCAGGCGGGGGAAGTCGCCGTAGTTGCGCACCGCGTAGTGCACGGCCGCCCGGTTGTCCCAGAACGCGATCGAGCCGGGACGCCAGCTGAACCGGACCTGGAACTCCGGCTTGCGGTACTGGTCGTGCACGATCGACAGCAGATCCCGGCTCTCGTCGCGGTCCAGGCCCACGATCCACGGGTGCTGGCTGAAGTTGACCCAGAGGATCTTCTTGCCGGTCTCACGGTGCGTGCGGACGACCGGGTGCGCCACGATCGGGTAGTCGTGCCCGGCGCCGGTTAGGGCGTCGCGGTAGTCGTGGGTGACGTGCAGGCCCTCGAGGCTCTTCTTTACCTCGTCGGGCAGCCGGTCGTAGGCCAGCCCGGCATCGACCCAGATGGTGTCACCGCCGACGTCGGGCAGGTTCACCGCGCGGAGCACCGCGCCCCAGGTGGGGACGAGCCGCCAGCTCGTGTCGCTGTGGTACGGGTCCCAGCCCTCGGCCTGCTGCCGGGCCAGGTACTGCGCGTACTTCTTCTCCTCGGGGGCGGAGATGTTGTGGATCGCGGGCGCCTTGTCCGCGTTGGCCTTGGTGGTGGACGGGTGGGTGTAGAGCGGGCCGAACTGCCGGGCGAACGCGGCATGCTGGTCCTGGTCAAGGAACTGGTCGCGGAAGAACACGACCTTGTACTCCAGGAGCGCGGCCCTGACCTGGTCGCGCTGGGCGCCATCAAGCGGCTGGCGCAGGTCGACGCCGCTGATCTCAGCGCCGATGGTGGGCTGGAGCGGGCGGATGGTGAGCGTTGCGTCCTGGACTTCGGGCTCGGTCACGGCGGTCACGGCGGCTCCTAATGTCTACTAAATTGACCGACATTATGTAATTTACGAACCGCCCGGCCGCCATGTCAACGTTCAGTTTCGAGGAAGACACGGAAATGTAACGGCAACGTTGCCTAGTCCGGTAACAAAATGGCCAGACGGCGGCGGAGATCCCCTAGCCGAGACCGCGAGTGGTCCAGCCGGACGGCGGCCCGGACGGGGTGAAGACGAGCAGGACCCGGTCGTCGGCGATGAGCGAGGCCGTCAACTCGTCGTCCGGCAGGGCCGGGCGGCCGTGTTTCTGCCTGCTGAGAGCGACGGCGGATGACATGACAGCAACACTAATACCCGCCTTCGCCGGCCGGAATAGTCAAGTTTTCCGCGCCTCACCGAGTTCATCCCGAACGGGTGCGGCTGACTCATCCGGCATTACGTGCATCGGGATGCGCTGGTGGGCGGCCCAGCGGGCGAACTGGTCGGCGTAATGCGGGCTCGCCGGGTCGCCGGAAGCCCCGCCGGGGATCACCGAGCTGGCCGAGGCGGGCTGGCCGAGGTCCACCACCTGGCGGTACACCGACAGCGAGGTCACGGTGAACGGGCTATTCGCCCGCCAGCCGTAGCCGGCCGCCTGGATTGTGTCGGCGTCGCCGCTCATCGGCGCGCTATGTGACGCGGCATCCGGGGCGAGCTCGAACGCGACCCCGGCCCCGGACAGCGGGTGGACGCGGACCGCGCGGTGCTGGTCGCCCCAGCGCCACTGGGCCGGGTCGGGGCCGCCCTCGCGGACCGCCGCCGCCCAGCCTGCGGCCAGCGCGGCCGGCACCGCCGCGAGTACGCGCAGCCGCCGCGCTTCGCTGGCCTCCGGGTCGCCGCCGGGGGGAACGGGGCCGCCGAGCAGCTCCCAGGTGTCATTGCCGAGCCAGCGCCGCACCATGCCCGCGGTGGGCGGCAGCACGGCCGAGGCGACCCAGGCCCAGGTCTGCGCGCCGAGCGCCGGGCGGTACAGCGTCTCGGCGAGCGCCCGCAGGAAGCACGCGTACAGCAGCGGGGCCGCCGCGCCGGCCGCGAGGTCACCGTCGAAGCCGGCGAGCAGGGCCCGGGCCTCCTCTGCGCGCCGGTCCGGGAACGGGCCGAGCTCCGCTAGCAGCCGGCCCCAGCCGCGGGCCAGCAGGGAGACACTGTCCGCCTGCATCCCGGCCAGCTCGGCGGTGGTGAACGTCCCCGGCTCGGCGAGCAGCGAGCGGAGCCGCTCGGCCCGCCAGGGCTGGGAGAACGTGTGCGAGATATACGGCTCGTCCGCGTCGGTGATCACGTTGTTGGCCGTCATCACGAAGCCGCAGCCCGGGTCGGTGATCCGCGGCAGCTGGTCGAACGGGACGACGCCGGTCCACTCGCACGCGTCGGTCCAGCCGGGGACCGGCAGCCGGCGTCCCGCGTCCGACGACCGTACCGGCAGCTCGCCCCGGCACTGGTAGGCGATCGAACCGCTGGTGTCGGCGCAGACCAGGTTGTTGACCGGGTCGACCCAGCCGTCCTGGACGGCGGCCAGTTCGGCCGCGCTCCGCGCGGTGAGCATCGGCGCCAGGCACTCGAAGCCCCGGTTCGGCCGGTGGGTGCTGGTCCACTTCAGCGCGAGCGCGATCCCGGACTCCGGGTCCCCGTGCACTACCGGCCCGTGCCGGGTCACCCAGACCGGGACGGTGACGGGGGAACCGCCGCGCACCGCGATCCGCTCGTACCGGACCTCGGCCTCAGCCCAGCCTGCCGGCGTGCGGTACCGCGTGCCGGAGAACTGCTCCAGGTACAGGTCCTGCGTGTCGGCGTCCCCGTGGGTGATCGCCCACGCGACCGACCCGTTGAACCCGAAGTGCGGAAAACCGGGCAGCCCGGGGAACGTGGCCCCGGAGACATCGAAGCCGGGGCCGGTGAGGCGGCACTGCCAGTAGACGCTGGGAGTGTCGAGGGCCCGGTGCGAGTCGTTGCAGAGCACCGCGCCGCCGTGCGCGGTGCGCCGCCCGCTGACGGCCCACGCGTTGGAGCCGGGCTCGACCTCCGCGAGGAACCCGAGGTGGCCCTCGATGTCGGCCAGGGCCTCGTCGAGCAATTCCGGCACCGCGGTCGTCAAGCGCTCCCCCGGCGGCACGGCGAGCGGCGTCCCCGGCACCGGGCGTTCCTCGAGCAGGCTCAGCACGCCGGGCCCGGTCCGGGCGAGCAGCACGGCGCTGGCCAGCTTGTGCTGCCATTGCCCCATGAGCACGTGCCGGATCAGGTACGCCGCGACCGAGTGCCAGGGTTGCCAGGGCTCCACCGGGTAATCACCTGGCAGCGGCGCCGCCCCCGCGGCGATGGCCTGGTTCACGCCGCTCGCGTACGCGGCGAACGCCGCGCTCACCTCGGGCGACATCGCGGCGACGGCGGCCTCGGCCGCCGCCGTGAGCCCGAGCCTGCGCGCGAGCACGTCCGCGCCGAATGCGGCGGACCCGGCGATCTCCGCCCAGCGGCCGCACGCCCGCCGCCGGTCGTAGTCCATCTGGAACAGCCGGTCCTGGGCGCAGGCGTAACCCATCCCGGCCCACGCGTCCGCCGTCGTTTCCGCCCGCACCTGCGGGACCCCGTACTCGTCGCGCGTGATCAGGAAGCCCACGAGACGATTATCCCGGATCGGGCGCCGTCCCGGGCGGGCCGCGCGGTCAGAAGACGACGACCTCCGCGCCGACGGGCAGGTGCTCGTTGTAGTAGTGCGCGTTCGCGACCGTCAGGTGCACGCAGCCGTGGGACCACTCGGTCAGGCTGCCGCCGTGGAACGCGATGCCGCCGGGGGCGAAGAACGTCGCCCACGGCATCGCCTCGTTGTACTCGGTGCTGACGTAACCCGGGCCCGCCTTCCAGGAGACCCGGAACGTGCCGCGCGGCGTCTGGTGCTTGCTCCCCGGCTTGCCCGGCTCCAGCTGGACCGGGCCGAACGTAACCTGGCCCGAGCCCTGCAGCCAGGTGATGCGCCGGGCCAGGTCGACGCACGCGGCCGCCCCGGCCGGGCAGCTCTTGCGGTCGGCCGCGGTGAGGGCCAGTGAGACGGCGCCCTTACCCGAGGGTCCGGCGCCGTGCTGGGCGGCACTGTTCTGCCGGGCGATCGCGATTGACGCCGCCACCGCCGAGGGAGCCACCGCCGGGAGCTGGCCGGCGGCTGACTTGACCGCGACGTCCGGCGGCCCCGGGGTTGAGGCCGACTTAGCCGCCATGATGGCGGTGAAGATCCCGGTCACGGCTATCGTGGCGGCCACCCCGGCCGTCAGGCTGAGGCGCCACACGGGGTCGGCCGCATGCCTGCCCGCGCTCGTCATGCCATCACTCCCATCGTTTCCGGCTGTCAGTGACTCGCTAGCACCTGCCCGGACACCAAGGGTTATCACATCGACACTGTCGCGGGTTGCCATACTCTGGACCCCGTGGCGGTGTTCTGGGATCGGCTAACGGGCATTCAGGGCGCCCCGCCCGGATGGGCGATCGCCGTCAGCGCCCTGATCGCGCTGCTGGCTGTGGCCAGTCCCCGGCTGTGGCGGCGGAGCCGGATCGCGATCACGATCGCGCACGAGAGCGGGCACGCGGCCGCCTCGCTGCTGTCCGGCCGGCGGCTTGAGGGGATCCGGCTGCACGCGGACACGTCGGGCGAGACGGTTTCCCGGGGGCGGCGCAGCGGGCCGGGCATCGTGCTGACCGCGCTCGCCGGGTACATGACGCCCCCGCTGCTCGGCGCCGCCGCGGCGGCGGTCCTCGCCACCCACCGGGTCACGCTGCTGCTCTCCCTGCTGCTGATCCTGCTCGCGGCCACGCTGCTGCTGATCCGCAACTGGTACGGGGTCCTCGCCGTGCTCACGACCGCGGGGGCGCTGCTCGCGGTGACCTGGCTAGCGCCGCTGGCCCTGCGGGCGGCGTTCGCGTCCGGAGTGGCCTGGTTCCTGCTGTTCGGCGGAGTGCGGCCGGTTATAGAGCTCGCGCGCAGCCGGGCCCGGGCGGCCCGGCTGGGACCGCCGCCCGGGCAACGCCTCGCGCCGGGGCAGCGCCCGCCCGCCCCGGCTCGCCTCGGACCCCGGGCCGCGGCGGGATCGTCCGACGCTGACCAGCTCGCCTCGCTCACCGGCGTGCCCCGCGGGCTCTGGGTCTTCCTGTTCGCCCTGGTCGCGGTCGGCGCGCTGGTACTCGGGGCGCGGCTGCTCATCCCCTGGCCGACCCATTTGCCCCTTGGGCCAGGTTGATAACTAAAATTGACCATTCGCCGCGACAGGTGGTGAACTGAATCGGGCAGAGCCCTAACGGGCGGGGGAGAACCGCGGAGAGAGTACCTGGAGCCAAGGCCGGGTAAGCGGGAACCCCGGATAGGAGAGGGATGCCCGGTTTGCCGCGGGTTGGCGAGGATTTCGCCGGCTACCGGCTGCGCCGGAGAATCGGCCGGGGCGGCATGGGCCAGGTGTACAAGGCGGAGGACCCGCGGCTCCAGCGGACGGTCGCGCTGAAGGTGCTGGCTCCCGAGCGGGTCGACAACGACGACGACCGCGCCCGCTTCATGAACGAGTCACACATCGCAAGCTCGCTCGATCACCCCAACATCATCCCGATCTACGACTTCGGCACAAGCGAGACCGGGTATCTCTTCATCGCGATGCGCTACGTCCCAGGCCCGGACCTGGGCAAGGTGCTTGGCGACCGGGGCTGGCTGGATCCCGGCACCGCCGTGCGACTGCTCAGCCAGACGGCTAGGGCGCTCGACTTCGCACATCGCAGGGCGCTCGTGCACCGGGACGTCAAGCCCGAGAACCTGCTCATCCAACCGGGCGGCGGCGGAGAGCCCGACCACGTGTACCTGGCCGACTTCGGCATCACCAAGCAGACGTCGGGGCACACGGGGCTGACCGCGGCCGGACACGTCGTCGGTACGCTTTCCTACCTGGCGCCCGAGCAGATCGAGGAACTTGAGGTCACCGGGGCCGCCGACCAGTACGCGCTTGGCTGTGTCCTGTTCCAGTGCCTGACCGGACGGGTGCCGTTCGCCGCCGGCTCGGAAGCCACGATAATGCGGGCGCACGTCAAGGAGGACCCGCCGCCGGCGGTGCGACTGCGGCCCGAACTGCCTCCGGCCATCAATGACGTGTTCGCCCGCGTCCTCGCCAAGAGCCCGGGCGCCCGCTACGGGTCCTGCCGCGAGTTCATGGCGGCGGCCGACGACGCCCTCCGGCCGATGGCCAGCGGGATGATCGAGGCCCGGTCAGGAACCGCGCTTAAAATGAGGCCGCCCGCACCCGGCCCGGATCAGGAGATCGCTGACGACGAGGGCATCGGCTATGCGCTGACTAATAGCACCGACCTCCCGTTCGGCGGCCTGTCGGCGCCGGTAGACCCCGCGTACCTGGGCGCCGGCATCGCCGCCGACGCGGTGGCCGCCGCCAGCGGCGGGCCGGGGGCCTCGGGCGGCCCGAGGACCCCCTTGCTGTTCGGGCCCGGTGAACCAGGTGCGGGAAGTCGGCCGCGCCGACGCCGACGCCGACGGAAGGTGCGTGCGGTCACCACCGGCTCGCTCGTGGCCGGCGTCGCCGCGGTCGCGGCCATCGTGCTCGCCCTGGCGCACGGCACGCCGCGCGAGCACCCGGTGGCGGCGCAGGCCAGCGTACTGATGAGGACCATCGAGAACGCAAACGCCAACGCCCCCAAGGCCGGCCAGATGAACCTGGGCAGTTGCCAGCAAGCAGGGCCGGATGAGGTGAACTGCGCCTGGGTGACCTCGT
Organism: Frankia alni; assembly: GCA_026225295.1. GTDB lineage: Bacteria > Actinomycetota > Actinomycetes > Frankiales > Frankiaceae > JAMFSN01. The sequence continues at coordinate 3,671 of JAMFSN010000340.1, read as the reverse complement.
CGATCGCCAACGTGACCTTCCTGATGTTCCCGACCGTGAACGAGATGTACAACAAGTACGTCGAGAACGTCGCCAACCTCGCACGGCACGGGGCCATGCCGGGAAGCCATGCCTACACCTGGTTCAAGACCGAGGCCATGAACCGTAACGGCTGCGGCAGCACCCCGCCGTCGCAGCAGCGGTCCGGCGAGAGCGCGTGGAGCCCGACGGAGAACACGGTCATGGGGTACTCGTCTTTGCAGATGGCGACACAGCCGATCGACGTGGCCAGGGCCGAAGGGCGCGTGTTCTGCTACCTGGCCTCGAACGGCAAAGCCGACTTCTACTGGACGCTAGGCCCTAGCCACGTGCTGGTGATGGCATCCGGCGCGACCGCGTGGTCGGCGGTGTGGCCCTGGTACCTCGCTGACCACGCGCTGTTCGTGCTGCCGCCGGGGGCATCGACTCCCACCGCTGCCCCTTCCGGGGCGGCAAGCTCTCCGGGCGGCACGGTTACCTCCGGCTAACCCGGCGCGGGTTACCACCAGTTTCCGGCCTGGACCTCGGCCAGGTCCGGGGGATCCGCGCCCGGGCGGGTGCAGGTGAGGGCGGCGACGGCCGCCGCGGCGCGCAGCGCCCGCCGGACCAGGTCCGGCTGGGCGAGGTCGGCCCGGCCCAGGCCGCGGGTCGTCCACCAGGCCAGGAAGCCGGCGCCGAACGCGTCGCCCGCGCCGATCGTGTCGGCCACGGTGACCGGCGGGGGCGCCTGGGCCAGGACCTCGCCGGGCTGGCCGGCACTGGCCAGGAACGCCCGGGCCGGGCCGGGGCCGTCGGTGACGAGGACGAGGGCCGAGCCCGTCGCGAGCAGCGACTTGGCCGCTTCTTCGGGCGCGGTGCCGGGGTAGAGGTAAGCCAGGTCTTCCGTGCTCGCCTTCACGATGTCCGCCCGGGCGGCGATCGCGGCGAGGCGGGCCCGGTAGGCCGGGTGATCGGCGACCGCGCCGGGGCGGCAGTTGGGGTCGAGCAGGACGAGGGTCTCTTCGGGCACGCTGGTCAGCACCAGGCGCTCGATCGCACTGCCGGACGGCTCCATGATCAGGCCGAGTGTGCCCACGTGAACCGCCGTGGCGGCGGGCGGGAGGGCCGGGACGAGTGCCTCGTAGGTCACGTCGGCGGCCGAGGTGCCATTGAGGTAGAAGGCGTAGCCCGCCGCTCCGGCCTGGTCCAGGGTGGCGACGGCCAGCGTGGTCGGCCGGTCCGACGGCTCGGGGAAGCCAAGGGTGACACCGTCCGCGGTCAGCTCGTCGCGCAGCCGACGGCCGAACCCGTCGGCGGCCAGGCGGCCGAGGAACGTGGCCGGCGCGCCGAGCCGGGCCAGGGTGCGGGCCGCGTTGTACGGGCCGCCGCCGGGGCGCGCGTCAATCCGGCCGTCCGGGCGCACCACCAGGTCGATGAGCGCCTCGCCGGCCACCGCGATCGTCTCGGTCACGTCTCCCCCGTCTCTCGTTCCTCACCACGAACGGTTTTACCCGCTGCCTGGGGGTGGAAGAGGATTTCCCGGACCGTGTCGGCGAGGGCGTCCGCGTGCTGGTGGATCGCTGGCAACATGGGGACGTTGCCAGCGATCCACGATGAGCGCTACGGCCGGATGTGCCACTTGATGCCCTGGCCGCCGCGGACCCGCTGGAGGGCGGTACCCCATTCCTCCAGCGGCAGCGGCTCGGCCAGCAGCGGGCGGGGGTCGACCGCGCCGCTGCCGATCAGCTCCACCGCCGGGGCGAAGCTGCGCAGGATCGCCATCGAGCCGGTGATGGTGATCTCGTCGTTGTAGACGCGGAACGGCGAGAGGCTCATCGTCGCCTCGGCCGGGGTCACGCCGAAGACGAGCAGCCGGCCGCCGCGGTCGAGCAGCCCGGCCACGCCGTCGACCACGGCCGGGACGCCGGTCGCGTCGACCGCGATCTCGAACCGCTCGTCCTTCAGGTCGTCGAGGCTGCCCGCGACCTGGGCGGCGCCGACCTTGCGGGCCACCTCAAGGCGCTCGGGGACCCGGTCGACGACGGTGACCGGCCCGGCCCCCGAGTGGACGAGGAGCTGCAGCAGGAGCAGGCCCATCGTGCCCGCGCCGGCCAGCACGACCGAGTCGCCGAACAGCGGCCCGAGCCGGCGCAGGCCGTGCACCGCGCAGGCGGTCGGCTCGACCATGGCGCCGAGCTGGCCGTCCAGCCCTTCCGGCAGCCGGTACGCGTTGACCGCGGGGACCGCGACGTACTCGGCGAACGCGCCGCTGACGGTGTCGCCGATGGCGTTCCAGTTTTCGCACAGGTTGCCCCGGCCGGACCGGCAGCGGCGGCAGTAGCCGCAGTAGAGCGACGGGTCGACCGCTACCAGCGAGCCGACGGGCAGGTCCATCTGCACGTCGCTGGCCACCGCCGCCACCGTGCCGGCGAACTCGTGGCCCGGCGTGATCGGGTACGGGGTCGGCGGGAACTCGCCGTCCACGATGTGGATATCGGTACCGCAGACCCCGCAGGCATCCACCTTGACGACGATCTGCCCTTCCCCGGGCGCGGGGTCCGGCACTTCGGCCACCCGGAAACTACCGGGACGGTCGAGCACGATGGCGCGCATTAGTCCTCCATCGATCAAAGTTACTCAAGTGACTGGAATCGGGCCGGGCTCCAGGGCGCCCGGGGGGTGGCTTGGTATCGGGCGCTGGGGACTGGGGACTCTCGCGGCCTGGTGGGTTGGCTTGCCGTCGGGCGCGCACCGGGGATTACGGAGGGGCAGCCCGGGGGACCTCTCGCGCGCCCGATGGCGGTTTGTGCCGTCGGGCGCGCATCGGGGGTCCGGGGGTCGTCCCCCGGGAGGTACGGCCCTGACCGCGCCCGATAAGATGGCGGTCTATGCCATCGGGCGCGGTCACAACCTCGCGCCGGTGACCGGGTTGAACGCGAAGACGTCTCCTGGCTGCACGCGGAACGTGACCCGGGTGCCGGGGGCGGGCGACTTGCGGCCTTCGGTCCTGGCCACGACGGTCCCGCCGCCGACGCTCTCGGTCCCGACGGTCTCGGTGCTGGCCTGACCGGGGGCGCCCAGCCGGACGTGCAGCAGGGCGTCGGCGCCGAGCTCCTCCACCAGCAGCACCTCACCGGATACCGAAGCCCCCGGGCTGCCAGCGCGGCCGGCGGCAGGCGTCCCAGGACCGGAGGCCTCGTCGGTCAGGTGCATGTGCTCGGGCCGGACGCCGATGACGAGCTCGGTGAGCTTGTCCCGGGCCGCCGCGGTGCGCACCGGCGCCGGCAGCGGGATCACGCTGCCGGCCAGGCTGGCCCCGCCGTCGGTCAGCGTCGCGCTCAGCAGGTTCATCGCGGGCGAGCCGATGAAGCCGGCCACGAACTGGTTCACCGGGTTGTCGTACAGCTCGCGGGGCGAGGCGCACTGCTGCAGCTGGCCGTTCGCCAGGACGGCGACCCGGTGGCCCATGGTCATCGCCTCGACCTGGTCGTGCGTCACGTAGACCGTGGTGATGCCGAGGCGGCGCTGCAGCTCGGCGATCTGGCTGCGGGTCTGCACCCGCAGCTTGGCGTCGAGGTTGGACAGCGGCTCGTCCATCAGGAACACGCTCGGCTCCCGGACGATGGCCCGGCCCATGGCGACGCGCTGCCGCTGGCCGCCGGACAGCGCCTTCG
>JAMFSN010000050.1 GCA_026225295.1 Frankia alni | reverse complement strand
TGGTGCCCGCGCCGGCTGCCACCGATTCCAGCGACATGCGGGCATAGCCGCGTTCGCCGAGCTGGCGGGCCGCGGCGGTAAGGATCGCTGAGTCCAGCGCCGGGTTCCGTGGCCGTCCGGCCTTGGCGGGCATGTTGCTCATTACGTTACGATAGGCTGCCATAACGTAAGTCGCCACCACGGCGAGGAGATCACGATGGCTGAGTCGCTACCAGCTACCGCTGTCGTCCGCGTCTCGCGCGGCAACTTCGACCTGGCCCGGTTCGCCGAGGTCCACGCCATGAACACCAGAACAGCGGAGTACCTGGTCCCCGCGATCGGACGGCTGCCGGGCCTCATTCACTACTACACCGGTGTCTCGCCGGATGGCTCGATGGTGGCCGTCAGCGTCTGGGACTCCGACGAGCATGCGGCACAGCTGAACCACCTTAAGGAGATGATCGTCGACGCGCGCGGAGAGGCGGAGGCCGTCGGCGTGCAGTTCACCCCGATCATCAACTATCCCATCGAGTGGACGATCTGACTCGGACCGGCACCAGGACCACCATGCGGGTCGGTCAAGGCTCTCCCGCGCAGACGAGTCGAACATAGCGCGTGCTAGGTGGACTAACAGCGATGCCGCCACGCCAGGGTGGAGCCGGCTATGACGTGGCTCTGAGCGACTACAAAGTTGCCTGTCGACCTCTCACGGAGTGGAGCATGGGCCTGATGCACTGACCCAAGACGCTGGTCGATCTCGACCTGGCCGGGACAGCACTTTCCGATGCGCGGTGCCACAGTGCTACGTCGCGGTCTCGCTTTGCCTGTCGAGGGCGATGTGGGTGTTTACGCGGAGTTGTGCGACGAGGCCGCGGGCGGTGCCCGCGCCTAGGTGTAGTCGTTTCCGGAGGGTGTCGGCGGAGATCGGGCGCTGGTACTGCTGCCAGTGCAGCACATCTTCGGCGCGAGCCCGGTGGAGCAGGTCCTGCCGCCGTGCGTCGTTGGTGGCTCTGTCCGGCGGCGATCCTGCCGCGCGCGTCCAGGCGCGCCCCGTATTGGATCTTGTTGGTCAGATGGCGACGAGCTCGCCCACCGCGCCGTGGTCGTGTCGGAGTCCATCACCGGGACCCACACGGGGAGAGCGGACCTGAGCAAAGGGCTTGTGCCCGTCTTCACGGATGCGGTGCACCTGCGCGATCTCGGCGAGCATGTGGACCGCCTGGTCGGCGTCGCCGCTGAACCTCCCCTGTGGTCCTGGCCGCAGGTGTGACTGTGGCGGGGTCCGCCGCCGGCAACGTCCAGCGCCAGATCAACCCCTTCGGGAGCAAGGGCGTGCGCTTGCTCGAGGAAGACCTTTGCCGCAGGCGACGGGTTCGGCCGCTACGACTCGGTTTGGGGTTGTGTGACCTCGCGTTTCGCGGCCGGATTAGGAGTTGAAATAGCGCAGCACGGCAAGGACGCGGCGGTTGTTCGCGTCGGAGGGCAGCAGGTCGAGTTTGGTGAAGATGTTGCTGATGTGTTTTTCCACGGCCCGCTCGGTGACGACCATCGCGGCCGCGATGGCGGTGTTCGACCGTCCTTGCGCCATCATGGCGAGAACCTCGCGTTCGCGCGGGGTGAGGGTGTCGAGCGCGTCGTGGTGGTGGGCGCCTAGCAGCTGGGTGACCACTTCGGGGTCCAGGGCGGTGCCGCCGGCGGCGACGCGGGCGAGCGCATCGGTGAACTCAGCCACGTTGGCGACCCGGTCCTTGAGCAGGTAGCCCAGACCCGCCGCGCCACGCGGTGACTGCCCGAGCAGGGCTGTGGCGTAGCTGGTCTCGATGTATTGGGAGAAGACGAGGACGCCGAGCTCGGGATGGTCCTGGCGCAGCGCGACCGCGGCCCGCATGCCTTCGTCGGTGTGGGTCGGGGGCATCCGGATGTCGACGATGGCGACGTCGGGTCGGTGGGCGTCGACGGCGGCGCGCAACTGGGCGGCGTCACCGACCGCGGCGCTCACCTCATACCCACGGTCGGTGACAAGCTCTACGAGCCCGGCCCGCAGGATGACCGAGTCCTCGGCGATGACTACCCGCACCAGGCGTCCCCCGTCCCGCGCCTGGTCAGGCACGGGTCGGAAGCTCGACCGTGACGACGGTCGGCCCGCCCGGTGGGCTGTCGAGGAGGAGGCGCCCGTCGACGGTGGCGGCCCGCTCGGCCAGCCCGGCAAGGCCCCCGCCGACCACCACGGCGACGCCACCGGTGCCGTCGTCGCCGACCCGCAGTCGCAGCATCCCACCCCGCTGGCTGGCGTCGATGGTGATCCGGTCCGCCCCGGCGTGCTTCACGGCGTTGGTCAGCAGCTCAGCCGCACAGTAGTAGGCGATGGCCTCGATGGCTGCCGACGGGCGGTCCGGGCCGCCTGTCGGCGCGTCGACGTGGAGGTCGACCGGTACGGAGCTGCGTGCCGCGAGGGTGGTCAGCGCGGGACCCAGCCCGGTATCCAGGACGGGGGGGTGGATTCCGCGGGCGAGGTCTCGCAGCTCGGTGATGGTGTCCGTGGCGCTGCGGTGCGCGGAGCCCACCAGCTCCCGCAGCCGGGGGAGGTCGACCTCGCCGGGCGCGTCGGCTGCGGCGTCGAGTTTCTCCGAGGCCAGCCCTAGTTTCATGGCCAGGGCGACGAGCTGGGCCTGGGTGCCGTCGTGCAGGTCGCGTTCGATGCGACGTAGTTGGGCCGCGGCGTCCTCGACGGCGAGGGTGCGGGTCCGTTGCAGGTCCCGAACCCGAAGGGCGGTGCGGGACGGCCCGAGCAGGCCACGGATCAGTCCAGTGTCGACCGCCAGCACTCCGCGCAGCAGCCACGGTGCGGCCAGCCACATGAGAATGCCCTGCAGGACGAGCAACAGCATCTTCGGCAAGGTGTCGAAGTGGAAGTCGCCGTAGTCCAGGGCGGTCGGGCGCAGGTGCCCGTGGGCGTCGCGGTAGCTGCCCACGGCGCCGAGGTTCCACAGGATCGGCGACGCGATGAAGGCCAGCGCGTAGGCCCGGAAGACGATCGTGGCCACGAAGGCCACCATCGACAGTGGGAGCGAGATCAGCAGGTAGACCCGCGCCCGCCAGGCGGCGCCGTCGCCGACGCCCGCGCCGACCCACCCCAGGAATCCGGTCGCCCTGCGAGGTCGCTCGGGCGCCTCCACGGCGAGGTGAAGCAGACCGCGGGCCAGCGCCCGGCGCACCGCGCCGAGGCCGCGGGCACCGGCGGAGAACGCGGCGATCAGCGGCAGGCCGACGACGGTGATCAGCAGGCCGGCGCCGAGGACGAACGTCCCCACGACATAAACGGCGCCGAGAAGGGCGAGCGGCAATCCGGCGACGGAGTAGAGGACCTCGGCCCAGGCCCGGGCGGAAAAGGGGGCGCAGACGGTGACGCGCAGGGCCCGGCCGGCCCGCGCCGACCGCGGCATCTGCCGCTCGATCATTCATCGCCTCGCCCAAGTGGATGGAGTCGGACGTCCCATGCTTACGCGAGGCCGCCGTTGCGCCCATACCGGTAGCACCCGAACCCGGGATACGGATATCCGAACCACCACCGACTAAGCCCGATCGCTGAGCCGCCTCTCAGCCCACGCTGGGCCGTCCAGCGTGCTCGTCCCCGGCGGGTTGATGGTCGGGAAACCGAACCCTGAAGTCTCGTACAGGCTCGATGTACCCAGCCGGCGCCGGTCAGGAGTATCGGACCCATCCACTCACCCTCACCAAAGGAACCCCACTGTGGATCGCACACCACCTCCGATCGAGGTGCACGGCCTGACCAAGCGCCACGGCCGCGTCCTCGCCGTCGACGCACTCAGCTTCGACGTACAAGCCGGCCGGGTAACCGGATTTCTCGGCCCGAACGGTGCCGGTAAATCCACGACCATGCGCCTGGTCCTCGGTCTGGACCGGCCGGACGCCGGTGAGACGCGGATCAACGGAGTGCCCTACCGCCAGTTGCGGTGGCCCGTGCGTGAGGTCGGGGCGCTGCTGGAAACGAAGGCGTTCCACCCGGGACGGTCAGCCCGCGGGCACCTGGAGGCGTTGGCGGCCGGCGGCGGAATCCCACGTCAACGGGTCGAGGAGTCCCTCGACCTCGTCGGCCTGACCGACGTGGCCGACCGCCGGGCCGGCACGTTCTCGCTCGGCATGGCCCAGCGGCTCGGCATCGCCGCCGCGCTGCTCGGCCAGCCGAGCGTCCTGCTGTTGGATGAGCCCTCCAACGGCCTGGACCCGGAAGGGATCCGCTGGTTGCGTGAGCTGCTGCGGTCGCTGGCGGCCGAGGGACGGACCGTCCTCGTGTCCAGCCACCTGATCAGCGAGATGGCCCTCACCGCCGACCACCTCGTCGTGATCGGCCACGGCCGGCTGCTTTCCGACGCGTCCCTGGCCGCCCTGACCGCCGAGTACGGCTCGCTCGAGACCGCGTTCCTCACCCTCACCGCGAACGATGACCTCGACGGCAACTCGGTGGCCGGGCCGAGCGCGACCGACCACCACACCCCTGACCGCCGCCGCGACGACACCAGCCTAGCCGCGGTCACCCGCCGCCGCGTCCCTACCAGGAGGAACCCGTGAGCGCCGTCCCGGACCACGACCAGAGCTACGGATTCTCCCACGCCGCCCGGATGGAGTGGATCAAGCTACGGACGCTGCGGTCCACCCGCTGGACGCTCCTGGCCACCGTCGCCGGAGCGGTCGGGATCGCCGTCGCGATTGGCGCTAACAGCCGAGACCGGTCCTCCGACCTGACGAACAACATCCTGGCCGGCATCGCGCCGGGCCTCCTGATGCTGGGCATCCTCGGCGTGCTGACCATGACGAGCGAATACAGCTCCGGCATGATTCTCTCGACCCTGGCGGTGGTCCCGAACCGGGCCCGACTGCTGGCCGCCAAGGCGAGCGTGCTCGGCCTCGCCGCTCTCGCTGTCGGCGAGGCCGCCGCGTTTCTCGCCTTCCTCACCGGCTCGGCCACCCTGCCCGACGGACAGCGGGTCCCCACCCTCGACCAGCCCGCCGTGCTGCGCGCCGTCGTGCTGTCCGGAGCGGGCCTGAGTCTGGTCAGCCTGCTCGGGCTGGGCCTGGGCGCCATCCTGCGACACTCGCCAATCGCCCTGGGCGTGTACGTGGTCACAGGCTTCCTCGGCGGGCAGTTCGCCCTCCTGTTCGCGCCGTCGGTCGCCCGCTACGTCCCGCTGGGGATCGTCGGCAACTCCCTCGCGGTGGTCACGCCCAAGGCGGACGACCTTTCACCGTGGGCCGGCCTCGCCCTGCTCTGCCTCTACGCCGCCGCGGCGCTCGGAACCGGCGGATGGCTGCTGACCCGCCGCGACACCTGATCGGAACAACGCGAAGACGATCCGGTCACCATGACCACCTACACCGCGCGCTGACAGTCCCACGCCCCGCCGCGAGCAGAAGCCTTCTCCGATATAACGGTAAGGTGATCAAGATAGGTGTCGACCGCTGCGGATCCATAACTCTTACGATCACCGTCACCTGACCGCGGAGGTGCCGGAACTACCAGGTCTACGGAACACTCGTTCGACTCGCTGGATGACGTTCCCATCGTGGTGGTCACTGGCCATCGTCGCTGGTCAGATCCCGCGTGGCGACCGGACGAACGGTGATTTCGGGACCCTGAACCAAGATCGAGCGGTTCTTATTGTGGTGCGTTAGGTCCACCGATGCACGATGGTGATCATCATCGCGGTTCGCTTCCCTACCAGGGGAAACGGGCCGCGATGATCCATTTACGGGGATCTCGGGCCGGGAGTGCGGGGCGCTGTGGTGCCGGGTGTCACTCGGGTGGGACGGTTTCCGCCCCGGCGCCCGGCGGCCGGAAGACGATCAGCATTTCGCCGTAGTCGCCGCCGCCGAACGCCTCGTACAAAGCCGCGTCGGTGGGCACGATCCGGGCGATCGTCGCGGCCAGCTCCCCGGCCGGCGTCCCCGATGCCGCGTAGACCTCGTACCGATCCTCGCGGACGCGGACCGTCACCCCTGGCTCCGATTCCTCGCTACTGCTGGCCTGTTCCATCGGATCTCCCGGTCATTGGTGGGGTGCGGCCCCGCCCGCGACTGCGCGCCCGGCTGGGGCGGTCCACGGGCGGGGCCGTCAAAGGGTCGGAAGCGGTAGCGACCCGGCCCCGGCGTCGGTGCGGACGCCGAAGCCCGCGGGCACGACCCGGTACTCGACGAGGAAGCCGGCCACTACTTCACCGCCGCCGTGCACGGCCTGCTCAGCGACGGCGAGGCGGCCGAACCGCACGCGCGGCAATCCCTGGAAATGCTCGACGGAACGGGCCAGTTCCTCCAGATAGGCCACAGTTGGAACAACCTCGGCCGGTCGCTCATCCGCCGTCCGGCGCCGGACCCCGAAGGCACCGCCGCCGCCGTCTCCGAGGCGCTGACGGTCACCGAGGGGCACGCGGCCCGCGGCGTCGTCCAGACGTCCGGCCAGATGTGGCGGGACATGAACCGCCGGTGGCCGAAGCTCGCCGCCGTGCGCGACCTCGGCGACCAGGTGGCCGCCACCGACGGGGCGGCATCGGCCTGAGCACGGCGACAGGCCCGGAGCAGACCGACTGGTCGTCCCAAACCGCCGCGTTCGCCGAGCGCCGGCCGCCGGCCGGCGCCTAGAGATCTTTTCCGGTCCCGATTGGTGAGATCGTTCCGCATTCGCCGGGCCTGCGAACCAGCAGGTAAGCACGTAGTGGGTGGCTAGGTTAGCGAGGCTAAGAAGTACCATCACCAGATGGAGAGCGTGACCGGCCCACGGTTGGCTTCGGGGCTGCGTATCTCGGTCATGCGACTGTCGCGCCGGATGCGCCAGGCCCCCTCGAGTTCGCTCTCGCCGACCCAGATCGCGACCCTCGCGACGCTCGAACGCCTCGGGCCGATGACCCTCGGCGAACTGGCCGCCCAGGAGCGGGTACAGCCGCCGTCGATGACCCGGGTGATCATGCACCTGGACGACCTCGGGCTGGTCACCCGCAGCCCCCACAAGACCGACGGCCGCCAGGTCATCGCGTCGGTCACCCCGGCCGGTCGGGAGCTGCTCGAGTCCGACCGGCGGCGACGCGACGAATGGCTGGCCGAACGGCTGGTGGAGCTCGAACCGGACGAGATCGCGGTGCTGGAACGCGCGGCCGTCATCCTGGACAAGATCGCCAATTCCTGACCGCCCGCGCCGGCCGGGCGGCCCGGCGCGGCCCCGCTCCGGTGGGCGGTGCTCAGAGTTCTATCCAGCCGCCGGCCGCCTGGGACAGCTCGGCGGCCCCCAGCACCTTGGCCAGCGTGATCAGATCGTGGAACGTCGCGCCCCGGACCAGGCCGGCGTCGTCGGGCCCGGTCGCCCGCAGCACGTCGTGGGTCGCCTCGACCAGCCCCGGGCGGGGTCCGGACGGCTCACCCAATGACCACTCGCGCACGCCGTCCTCGTCCTGCCGGCGGACCGTTCGGCCGGCGACCACCACCCGGGCCCGGGAACCGGCCAGGGTGATGACCGCCGTGTCCAGCTCTCCCCCGGCCAGCTCGTTCACCAGGACGGTCGCGCCGCTCGACATCAACAGGGCCAGGGTCACCGGGGCCGTGGGGGCCAGCCGGTCGGCGGGCATGGAGGCCGGGTCGGCGCACACCGCCACGACGTCGCCGGACCAGCGCATGGCCAGGTCGACGACCTCGGCCCGACCCGTTTCCCCGGCCGGCGCGCCCAGCAGGGTGACCTGGCGGATCTCGCCCAGGGTGGGCACCGACGCGACCGCGTGGGAAGCCGCCGGCCAGGCCCGGCTGTCGAGCGCGACCACGTGGGCGAGATCGGCGTCCTCGGCCACGTCGGCGACCGCCCGGACCGCCTCCGGGTCGGCGGTGTGCGGGCGGGCCAGCAGGACGTGCAGGCCGGCCTCACTGGCGTGCCGGGCGATGACGTCCGACGCCGGCGGCTCCATCTCGACGCAGACGCACTCGACCTTGTCCGACAACAGCGAGACCAGCTCGGCGTACGCGCGGGGGACCTCGGCCTCGGCCGCCCAGGCCAGCGACTCGAGCGGCTCGGGAGCCAGCAGCCCGACCACCTCGACTCCGGCGGCGCGCAGGAGGGCGGCGGTGCTCGTGAACCGGCCGTCGGTGACGAGCGCCATCGTCACCGGCAGGCCGGGGCTGGCCCGGCGGACCCGGCGACGACGTTCACGCCAGTCGATGGCCTCCGCGAGCACCCCGGGGACGACGAGTTCGGGAACCGTGACCACGTCACTGATGGTGCTCCCCTCCGGCCCCGGGCCGCGCCTTGTATCCGCACAACGCAGCCGACCCGCCCCCGACCCGGCCGGATCCGGGTCACGCCGGCTCGCCGGCTCGCCGGTGACCAACCCGGCGTAGCCACCGTCGTGGTACAGCCGGTGCTCGACCCGGCAGCGCAACCAGGCCGCCGCCGCCGGCAGGGGCGGCTCGCCGGTCGGTAACCGGGTCCAACGGGTCGGCGGCGCGAACCGGTCCACCCCGCGGCGGGCGGCTTCCACACCTTTTCAAGTCAAGTTATGAACAAGAGATCCACGTCACACCGCGAATGCCGTTGACGCCCCGACCTCGGTGTGTTTCCGTTGATCCCGTGTTGCACTCCGCGTTCCTGGTCACCCGGGGTCATATCGATCTCCTCCGGGTGAACTCCGCCGCCTGTCCGGGGCGCTGACCGGCATTCGCCGACCCGGCGCCCGCCCGTTGACCGGTTGGCGCTGACGCACGGCCACCACGCTGACGGACCGCCACCGCCCTCGCGCCGCACTACGATCCGCCCGGCAACGGGTCGGGCCGTAGTTGACCGCTCGGCCCGCACCACGAACCGCGCCGGGGGCCGGGGTGCGCCACCGTCAACCAGGTGACCGAACCGGAAACCCTCGCGGAGACTCTGTGACAAGCCCTGCAGTTGTTCAAGCACCGCCCGCCGAACAGCGGGCCGTCGTCGACGGGCCGCCGGTCGCGCGACCGGCCGCGCTCCCGGAGGCCCGGTCCGGCGTTGCGCACCTGGTGCCGGTGGTTCCCTCGTCGACGCGGCGGCGTACGGTTCCCCGCTGGGTCCGCCGACCGATCGGACCGCTGCTCCTGCTGCTCCTGTGGCAGGTGGCGGTCTGGACCGGCACCGCCGGCACCGACCTGCTGGCCTCGCCGGCCACGGTCGTGCGAACCCTGGGCCACCTCACCGCGGACGGGGAACTCGGCGGCGCGATCGCGGTTTCGCTGGAACGCGTCGGCAAGGGCATCCTGATCGGCGGCATCGCCGGAATCTCGCTCGCCCTGCTGGCCGGCCTGTTCCGCACCGGTGAGGACCTCATCGACGCCAGCGTCCAGATGCTGCGCACGGTGCCGTTCGTCGGTCTCATCCCGCTGTTCATCATCTGGTTCGGCATCGGCGAGACCCCGAAGGTCGCCCTGGTCGCTCTCGGGGTGGCGTTCCCGCTCTACCTCAACACCTACGCCGGGGTCCGCAACGTCGACGCCGGACTGGTCGAAGCGGCCCGCACCCTGGGGCTGAGCCGGTTCGGGCTGATCCGCCACGTAATCCTGCCCGGCGCGCTACCGAACGTGCTGGTCGGCGTGCGGTACTCGCTCGGCATCGCGTGGTTGGCGCTGGTCTTCGCCGAGCAGATCAACGCCAACCGGGGGATCGGCCAGCTCATGATGGATGCACAGGAGTTCCAGCGCACCGACGTGATTCTGGCCTGCCTGGTGGTGTACGCGTTCCTCGGTCTCGCGGTCGACGCCATCGTCCGCCTTCTGGAAAGGGGCCTCCTGTCGTGGCGTCCAGCCTTCAGCGGATCGTGACCCCGGTCCTCGATCCGGAACCGGGCATCGACCCGGCCGCCGAGGCGGGCCTCGAGCCCGCGTCCGGGTACCGGCCGCCCGCCGATCCCCGGCTGGCCGTCAGCGTGCGCGGGCTGACCCGCGCCTTCGCGTCCAACACCGTCATCGACCGGCTCGACCTGGACGTTCCGGCCGGCCAGTTCGTGGTGCTGCTGGGCGCCAGTGGCTGCGGCAAGAGCACCCTGCTGCGCATCCTCGCCGATCTCGACACCGAGATCGGGGGTGACGTGCGGGTCCCGGCCCGGCGCGCGGTCGCGTTCCAGTCGCCGCGCCTGCTGCCCTGGAAGCGGGTCTGGCGCAACGTCGTGCTGGGGCTGCCGGGGCGCCCCGACCGGGCCCGGGCCGCCGCGGCGCTGGCCGAGGTCGGACTCGAGGCCCGGGCCGAGGCGTGGCCCAAGACGCTGTCCGGTGGTGAGGCCCAGCGCACCTCGCTGGCCCGGGCCCTGGTCCGGGAGCCCGAACTCCTCCTGCTCGACGAGCCGTTCGGGGCCCTCGACGCGCTGACCCGCCTCAAGGCCCAGGACCTGGTCTGGCGGTTGTGGCGCCGGCACCGGCCGGCCGTGCTGCTGGTCACCCACGACGTGGAGGAGGCGCTGTTGCTCGCCGACCGGGCCCTGGTCATGAAGGACGGCGTCATCGCCCACAGCGTCGACGTCGACCTGTCCCGGCCCCGCGACGTCGGCGATCCGACCTTCCTCGCCCTGCGGGCCGACCTGCTCGGCCGGCTCGGCGTCGATGCCCCCAGGTCCGTCGCATGAGTGGCCCGGCGGACGACCGACCGGCTGACGGGGGCCGCCCCGGGGTTCCGGCCTACGGCGACGTCGACCCGTTCCACCGGGTCCTGCACCACGTCGCCCCGGCCGGCCTCGACCCGGAGACCGCCCAGAGCTCCGGAATGCGGCGGCTCGCCGCGATCAGCGGCAAGAGCGTCGGTGCCCGCCGGCTGTGGATGGGGCAGACGCTGGTCTCCCCGTCGATGGCGTCGGCCGACCACCACCACGGGGCCTCGGAGACGGCCATCTACATCGTGAGCGGTCGACCGGAGTTCGTCTTCCTCGAAGGGGAAGGCGATCAGGCCCGGGAGGTCCGGGTCCGCACCGCCCCCGGCGACTACATCTTCGTCCCGCCCTGGGTCCCGCACCGCGAGGAGAACCCCGACCCGAACCTGGAAGCGGTGGTCGTCATCGCCCGCAGCACCCAGGAAGCGGTCGTGATCAACCTGCCTGATCTGCGCTGGGCCGGACCCGTACGGACGACCGGCCCCGAAACCTGACCGCTCCGGAACGGCGCCCCTCAACGCGTCCGCCCCGCGCGGCTTTTGACCTGACAAACACTGGTAGATTTGCCGACGATGCGAGGAATCATGCTGGATGTTTTCTGGTCGAGCCGGCGGGGGCACTGCTTCGACCAGCGGTGTAGCGCGCCCCGCGCCTGACCGCATCCCTTTCTTCAGCCGGGTCCGCCCGGCGCGGGCCGCTGGGCCGGATTTCTTTACCGACCGGCGCGGCCGTCCGCATTCCAGCAGAGGATCCGCATAATGATCACCTATTCTTCGGTCGCTCCGCAGGCGACCGTGGTCGTCGTCGCGCCCGGCACCGCCGTCCCGCCCCCGAGACCGCCGCGCGGCCTGTGGATCGACCGCGACCTGCGGGTGGCACTGGCCGACGAACAGCACCTCGACCTGACCTACCTCGAGTTCGAACTGCTCACCTACCTTGCGTCCCATCCGCTGCGGGTCCACACCCGCTCGTCGCTGCTGCGCGAGGTGTGGGGGTACGAGCTCAACCCGACCGGCCCCGGCGGGGGACGCACGGTGGACGTCCACGTCACCCGCCTGCGGCGCAAACTCGGGGCCGAACACCGGGCGACGATCGAGACGGTTCGCCGGGTCGGGTACCGGTACCGCCCGATCTGACCGCTCCGACCCGCTGATGGTGATCTGCGCCACCAGCGATTTCGCGCATGTGGTGGCTGAAGCGCCGAGACTGGGCACAACGCAATCAGGTTGTTCGTTGTCCTAGTCCCGAGCGTGGGTCCGAGAGCCGGGCCCCCGTCAGCCCCATCGCCCGTTGGACGGCCGCCGCAACCCGGCCCGTCCGGTCGCACCCGGGCCTTCATCCGGACGCGACCGGCCCGTCCACGGGGAGGTCGCCACCAGCGAGAGGAGCCCGCGTGTCCGAGCAGGCCGAGACCCTGAGCATCACCGACAACCGCACCGGCCGTACGTACGAACTACCGATCACGGACGGCGCCGTGCGGGCCGCGGGGCTGCGCGACATCAAGGTCAACAACGACGATTTCGGGCTGCTCAGTTACGACCCGGCGTTCACCAACACGGCGAGCTGTCGAAGCGCGATCACCTTCATCGACGGCGACGCGGGGATTCTGCGCTACCGCGGGTATCCGATCACCGAGCTGGCCGAGAAAAGCAGCTTCCTCGAAGTCTCGTATCTCCTGCTGGCCGGTGAGCTGCCGGGCTCCGCGGAACTCGAGACGTGGGAAAGCGAGATCACCCACCACACGTTGGTCCACGAATCCATCAAGAAGTTCGTCGACGGTTTCCATCACGACGCCCACCCGATGGGCATGCTGGTAAGCACGGTCGGGGCGTTGTCGACCTTTTACCCGGACGCCAAGGAAATCGCGGACCCCGGCCTGCGCCGGCTGCAGATCGTCCGCCTGATCGCCAAGATCACGACGCTGGCCGCGTACCTGTACCGGCACTCGGTCGGGTTCCCGTACGTGTACCCGGACAATGATCTGTCCTACGCCGGCAACTTCCTGAACATGATGTGGAAGGCCACCGAGCTCAAGTACGAGCCCGATCCGATCCTCGAACACGTGATGGACGTGCTGTTCGTCCTGCACGCCGATCACGAGCAGAACTGCTCCACCAGTGCGATGCGGGCCATCGGAAGCTCGCAGGCCGACCCGTTCTCCGCGGCCGCCGCCGCGATCGCGGCGCTGTACGGCCCGCTGCACGGCGGCGCCAACGAGCAGGTCCTGCGCATGTTGAGCGAAATCGGCACGGTGGAGAACATCCCGAGCTACGTCGCGTCGGTGAAGGACGGCAAGAAGAAGCTGATGGGCTTCGGCCACCGCATCTACAAGAACTATGACCCGCGGGCCAAGTTGGTCCGGGGCCTGGCCGACGAGGTGTTCAAGGTCACCGGGACGAACCCGATGCTCGATATCGCGATGGAACTCGAGCGGATCGCGCTGTCGGACGAATACTTCATCAGCCGCCGGCTCTACCCGAACGTCGACTTCTACACCGGGATCATTTACCAGGCGATGGGTTTTCCGGTCGAGATGTTCCCGGTGCTGTTCGCGATCGGCCGGATGCCGGGCTGGCTGGCCCAGTGGGAAGAGGGCCTGCTCGACTCCGAGCAGAAGATCGCCCGCCCGCGCCAGCTCTACATCGGGTACGGCGAGCGCCCCTACACCCCGATGGAGAACCGGTCCCCGGTCGCCGACGACGACGTCGAACCGATCGCCGCCCAGGCCGCCCAGGCGGCGCCGGCCCGTCCGCTGCGCTGAACGCCGCGGCCGGGACCACCCCGGCTCGCGCCGGGCGGCCCGGCCCCGCTGACGGGGTCGGTCGACCCGGCGGGCGGGGTCGGCCCGCGGGCGGGGTCGGTCAGAGCCGCTCGACGATGTAGTCGATGGAGGCGGTCAGCGCCTCGACGTCCGCCGGGTCCACCGCTGGGAAGCAGGCCACCCGCAGCTGGTTGCGACCCAGCTTGCGGTACGGCTCGGTGTCGACGATCCCGTTGGCCCGCAGCGCCTTCGCGACCGCGGCCGCGTCGACGCCGTCGAAGTCGATGGTGACGACCACCTGGGACCGCTGGGCCGGATCGGCCACGAACGGCGTCGTGCCGGTCGTCTTCTCGGCCCATGTGTAGAGGATCGACGACGACTCGGCGGTCCGGGCCACGCACCACGGCAGGCCGCCCCGGCCCAGCATCCAGTCGAGCTGGTCGGCCAGCAGGAACAAGGTCGACAGGGCCGGCGTGTTGTAGGTCTGGTCCTTCCGGCTGTTGTCGACGGCCGTCGGCAGGTCGAAGAACGGCGGGATCCACCGGTCCCCGGCGGCGATCTCGTCCACCCGGGCCAGGGCGGCCGGGGACATCAGGGCCAGCCAGAGCCCGCCGTCGGCGGCGAAGTTCTTCTGCGGCGCGAAGTAGTAGACGTCGGTCTCGCCGACGTCGACCGGCAGCCCGCCGGCGCCGGACGTGGCGTCGACCAGGTGCAACGCCCCCGGGTCGCCGGCCACCGGACGGCGCACCGGCCGGGCCACCCCGGTCGAGGTCTCGTTGTGGGGCGTCGCGTACGCGTCGATCCCGGGCTCGGGGGCCCAGTCCGGGTGGGACCCGGGCTCAGCGGAGATCACCGAGGGCACGGCCAGGAACGGCGCCCCCTTGGTGGTTTCCGCGAACTTGCTTCCGAACTCCCCGAAGACCAGGTGCTGGGACCGCTGCCGGACCAGCCCGAACGCGGCGATGTCCCAGAAGGCCGTCGCTCCGCCCAGGCCCAGCACCACCTCGTAGCCGTCGGGCAGGCTGAACAGGTCGGCCAGGCCGGCCCGGACCTGCCCGACCAGCGCGCGGACCGGCTTCTGCCGGTGGGATGTCCCCAGCAGCGCCCGGCCGGTGGCGGCCAGGGCGCTGACCGCCTCCGGACGGACCTTGGACGGACCGGACCCGAACCGGCCGTCGGCGGGGCGCAGGCTGGGCGGAATGACGATGCCGGCCGGGTCGCCGGCCGGGTTGGCGGTCGGGTCAGCCACGGACGTCCCCCAGGCCGCGCGGCGCGGGCCCGACGTAGCGGGCCGACGGCCGGATCAGCCGTCCGGTCTGCTTCTGCTCCATGATGTGCGCGCTCCACCCGGCGGTCCGGGCGCAGGTGAACATCGAGGTGAACATATGGGCCGGGACTTCGGCGAAGTCCAGGACGACCGCCGACCAGAACTCGACGTTGGTGCGCAGGGGACGGTCGGGGTAGCGGTTGGTCAGCTCCTCGATGGCCGCCTTCTCGAGCGCCTCGGCGACCTCGTAGCGGGGGGAGTTCAGGTCGCGGGCCGTGCGGCGCAGCACCCGGGCGCGGGGGTCCTCGGCCCGGTAGACCCGGTGCCCGAAGCCCATCAGCCGCTCCTTGCGGTCGAGCGCCGCGCTCACCCAGGCTTTCGGGTCACCGCTGCGTTCCACTTCGTCGAGCATGGCCAGCACCCGGGCCGGCGCGCCGCCGTGCAGCGGACCGGACAGCGCACCGACGGCCGCCGACAGCGAAGCACCGACGTCGGCACCGGTCGACGCGACGACCCGGGCGGTGAACGTCGAGGCGTTCATCCCGTGCTCGGCGGCCGACACCCAGTAAGCGTCGATCGCTTCGACATGCCTGGGGTCCGGCTCACCGCGCCACCGGATCATGAACCGCTCGGTGATCGTCCGGGCCTTGTCGATCTCCCGCTGCGGAACGGCCGGCTGACCGAGGCCGCGGGCCGCCTGCGCGACGAACGACAACGCCACCACCGAAGCCCGGGCCAGATCGTCCCGGGCCTCGTCGTCGGTGATGTCGATGAGCTGACCGAAACCCCAGTAGGGCGTGATCATGGCCAGCGCGCTCTGGACGTCGACCCGGATGTCGCCCGAGTGCACGGGCAGCGGGTAGGGCTCGGCCGGGGGCAGCCCCGGGTCGAACGAACCGTCGACCAGCAGGCCCCACACGTGGCCGTAGTCGACCTTGCCGACCAGATCCTCGATGTCCACGCCCCGGTACCGCAGGGCGCTGCCTTCCTTGTCCGGTTCCGCGATCTCGGTCTCGAAGGCGATGACGCCCTCGAGCCCTGGCTTGAAGTCGCTCGTCTGCTCGGCCATGAAGGTCTCCGCTTCCGGTGTCCGGCAGGACGGTCCCCGAGCGCCCAGCCCCAATGCTGCCGGCGTCGGTGGATGAAGCCTCGGGCCGACCCAGGGTCCCGATTATCCACCGCGAGCCGGACTCCGTCACACGCCTCGGCGAACCAACCCGCGGACGGCACTCCTCGCGGGGCCCGTACTCGGGGCTGTGACCCGGGTTGGCGGGGCCAGCGCAGGTTGGGGCGCGCGTCGGCGACGACGCTTGGACCGGTCGCGATGGCAGGATCGGTGACATGCCCTCCGAGTTCGAGTCGTCCGCGCGCCGGACCGGGGGGTCCAGGTCACCCGCCGGGGAGCGTGCGCCGGGCCGCCTGGGCGCGCTGCGACGCGAGTACGACGCGGGCCGGTTCGATCGCGGCGATCTCGCTCCGACCTGGGACGAGCAGTTCGCACGCTGGTTCGAGGACGCGGGCGGGCTGGCCGAACCCAACGCCATGGTGCTCGCCACGGCCGACGGCGACGGTCGGCCCAGTACCCGCACCGTCCTGTTGAAGGCGGTCGACGCGGCCGGGTTCGTGTTGTTCACCAACTACACCTCCCGCAAGGCCCGGGAGGTGGCGGCCAACCCGCACGCCTCGCTGCTGTTCCCGTGGTATCCGCTGGACCGGCAGGTCTGCGTGGTCGGGACGGTCGAGCGGTTGACGGCCGCTGAAAACGCGGCGTACTTCGCCAGCCGACCACGTGGTTCCCAGCTCGGGGCCTGGTCCAGTCACCAGTCGAGCGTCATCGCCGGACGCGAGGAGCTGACCGCCCGGCGGGACGCAGTGGCGGCCCGCTGGCCGGGCCCGGTCCCGGCACCGGACTTCTGGGGCGGCCTGCGGGTGATTCCCCGGACCGTCGAGTTCTGGGCCGGCCGGCCCGACCGGTTGCACGACCGGCTCCGGTTCCGCCGCCTCCCGGACGGTGTGTGGATCGTCGAACGGCTGGCCCCGTGACGGGTCACCGGTGAGTTCACCGACCCCGGAACCCAGCGCCACCGCGGCCCCCGCCCCGGACGAACTGCCCGACCAGCCCGGACCGCTGGAGCCGGCCGACCTGGCGTTGTCGCCGCGCCCGCCCCGGGTCCGGCGCGGCCTGGGTGACCTGCTCGGCGCGATGGTCACGGACGTGACGCCGATCCGGGACCATCCGGCGTTCCGGCGGATCTGGGCCGGCGAGACGATCTCCGCGCTCGGCTCCCAGCTGACCGTGACCGCCATACCCCTGCAGGTCTACGCGATCACCCACTCGTCCTTCGCGGTCGGCCTGACCGGGCTGGTGGCCCTCATCCCGCTCGTGACCTTCGGCCTGCTCGGCGGGGCGGTGGCGGACGCGGTGGACCGCCGCCGGTTGGTCCTGGGCACCTCGTCCGCCCTGATGATCATCCCGGTGATTCTGCTGGTGCTGGCCCGGTCCCACCTGACCACGGTGTGGCCGCTCTACGTGGTGGTCGGGGTCCAGTCGGCCTTCATTGCGGTTGATCAGCCGACCCGACGGGCGATGACCCGTCGGCTGGTCCCCCTCGAGCAGTTGCCGGCCGCGAGCGCGCTCGGCCAGGTCGGGTGGAACATCGCCCAGACCGCCGGTCCGCTGCTGGCCGGGGTGGCCATCGCGGCGTCCGGCTACGGCCTCGCGTACAGCCTGGACGCGGCGACCTTCATCGCCGCGCTCTACGGCGTCGTCCGGCTCCCCCCGATGGCCCCGCTGGGCGGCCAGACCCGGCCGACCCTGCGCAGCGTGGGCGACGGGTTCAGCTTCCTGGCCCGCCAGCCGGTGGTGCTGATGACGTTCCTGGTCGACATCATCGCCATGATCTTCGGCATGCCCCGGGCCCTGTTCCCGGAAATCGCCCACACCCAGTTCGGGGGCGGTACCCAGACGGCCGGCCTGCTGTATTCGGCGATCGCGGCCGGCGCCCTGCTCGGCGCGGCGATGGGCGGCTGGTTCGGACGGGTACGCCGCCAGGGGGTGGCGGTGATCGGGGCCATCGTCATCTGGGGCGTGGCCATCGCCGCGTTCGGGCTGACCCACTCGCTGGTCGTCGGGCTGGTACTGCTGGCCACCGCGGGAGCGGCCGACATGGTCAGCGCCGTCTTCCGCACCTCGATCCTGCAGACCGCGACCCCGGATGACCTGCAGGGGCGGTTGCAGGGTGTGTTCATCGTGGTGGTGGCGGGCGGACCGCGACTCGGCGACCTCGAGTCCGGTTCGGTGGCGTCCCTCGTTTCGCCAACCTTCTCGGTGGTCAGCGGGGGTCTCATCTGCGTGGGTGGGGTCCTCGCCGCGACTGCCGCGGTGCCGTCGTTCATCCGGTACGACGCGCACCGGGCGATCGCCGCCGCGCGTTCGTCCGGGACCGAACCGACCGCCGCCGGTCCGACCCCCACCGAGCCCGACTGATCCGGCCCACTAGCGGGGCCGGATGGTCACCGTCGACGGCTCATGTTTCCGCAGGTCACGGATGGTTCTGTCCGGCCCGATATTGGCGCGACAGGTGTGATCGTCGAGCGTAAGATTAGAACATGTGTTCGACGTGTTCCTCGGCTGCCGGTGGGGGCCCGCCCCGGCCGGAGATCCTGGCGGCCTTCGACGCGGCGCACGCGTTGTTCGCTACGCACCGGGACGCGGCGTTGTTCGGGATGACCGACGGGCAGGTGTTGGAAGCGGTCGAGTCGCGGGAGGCGTTGGTCCGCTGCCTGGACACGTTCGATGTGGCGTTGGTGGGGGAGGTGGACGGCCGGGACGTGGCCGGGCGCGACGGCGCGGCCAGCACCGCGATGCTGCTGCGGGACCGGCTCCAGATCCGTCCCGGGCAGGCCCACGCCCGGGTCCGGTTGGCCGCGGCGTTGGATGGCCAGTGCCCCGCTACCCGCCAGGCCCTCACCGACGCCCTCATCTCCGCCGATCATGCCGGGATCGTGGTGTCGGTGGTCCGGCGGATCCCCAGCCACGTCGCCACGGTCGAGCTACGCGGCCGGGTCGAAGAGATGCTGGTGGACCTGGCCCGCACCCTGGACCCCGGGGAGCTGGCGAAAGCCGGCCGGGCCCTGCTGGTGATGCTGGACCCCGACGACGGGGACGACGACACCGCCAAACGGGGCCGGCGCACGTTGTCGATGCACGAACGCGACGACGGCATGACCGCCGTCCTGGACCCGGAAGGCGCCGCGGTCGTGGCCGCCGCGTTGGACCCGCTGGCCGCACCGAAACCGTCCATGGACGGGGCGCGGGATCCGCGGCCGGCGGGACGGCGGCGCTGTGAGGCGTTGATCGAGCTGTGCCGCCAGGTGATGAACGACGGGGATCTGCCCACCACGGGCGGGGAACGGCCCCACGTGTCGGTACTCGTCCCGTTCTCCACCTTGACCGGGACCGGCCTGGAACCGTTCGGACCGTTCGGCTTCGGCGGCCGCGCCGACCACCCGGGCGGCGCGGCCGGCGGTGAACCGTTCGGACCGTTGGGAGCGTTCGGAGCAGGGGGCGGCCCGGGTGCCTTCGGCGGAACGGGCCGGGAACCCGGCCGGCCGGACGACGCGTCGGGCCGGGTGACCATGGCCGACGGGGGACCCGCCTACACCACCCACGGCGGCCGCCCCCTCCCCAAAGGCGTCGTCGACCGGATCGTGTGCGACGCGAGCGTCCGGCGGATCGTGTTCGGACCGGCCGGGGAACCTCTCAACGTCGGCCGCACCCAACGCACCGTGAACGCCCCGATCCGCGCGGCGGTCGTCGCCCGAGATCAAATGTGTTCGTTCCCGGGCTGCGACCGGCCGCCCAACTGGGCGGGGGTGTCTTTTTTACCATTAGTGGCATGGGACGTGGCATCGAGGGATATGGGCAGGCCGGACCCGGTGATGGTGGGGGTGACGTTGGCCCGCTGATCGACATTTACGCGCGGCTGTCCTATGCGGAGGATGGTTCCACGATCAACGTGGATGAGCAGGTCGAGATGGGTTTGGAGGACATCGTCCGGCGCCGGGGCCGGGTCGGGCTGGTGTTCCCGGATAACAGTAAGTCGGAGTGGAACCCGAAGGAGGTCCGTAAGCAGTGGGAACGGCTGATGACACGGTTGGAGTCGGGTGCGTCGGAAGGGGTGTGGGTGTTGGACGTGACCC
>JAMFSN010000049.1 GCA_026225295.1 Frankia alni | reverse complement strand
GCCGGGCCGCCGAGGCACCGGGGGGATACCGGGTCTCCCGAGAGCTGGAGCGAGTACATGGGCACCGTCGTCGACACCCTGGCCGATCTGGAACCCCTGGTCGGCCAGAGCCTCGGATCCAGTTCCTGGATCGAGGTCGACCAGCACCGCATCGACACGTTCGCGGACGCGACCGGCGATCACCAGTGGATCCACACCGACCCCGAGCGGGCCGCCGCCGGCCCGTTCGGCACCACGATCGCGCACGGCTACCTCACCTTGTCGCTCCTGGTCCCGCTGTGGTCGGAGCTGCTGACGGTCCGCGAGATCACCGCCGCGGTGAACTACGGCCTCGGCAAGGTGCGGTTCCCCGCGCCCGTTCCGGTCGGGTCGAAGCTGCGCCTGACGGCGACCCTCGCCGCTGTGGACCCGATCCCCGGCGGGGTCCAGCTGACCATCGACGCGGTCATCGAGCGCGACGGCCACGACAAGCCGGTCTGCGTCGCGCAGCCCATCTTCCGGCTGCTGGCCTGAGCGGCTGAACGACGCGAACGTCCCCGCGTCGAGGCGCCCGACCCCGACGGGGCCGCCGTCATCACCTGCTCGAGGTGGTAGGCACGACGCAGCCACGGAGGGCCGGTCGCCACCGCGGGGCAGAATCCTGGGGCGTGGAGACGAAGCTCGACGAGGCGGCCGACGGCGGTCTGGTGGCGGCGGTGCGGGCGGCGCTCGCCGACGCCGCCGGCCCGGCGAAGGCGCCGGGCATGCAGGCGTACATGAAGTCGGACCTGCCGTACCGGGGAGTGCCGAAGCCGACACGGGACCGGGTACTGCGGCCCGTCTTCGCCGCGCGGACTTTGCCGGACGAGGCGCGCTGGACGGCGACCGTGCTCACGCTGTGGCGGGACGCGGCGTACCGGGAGGAGCGTTACGCCGCGATCGACCTGACCGGTCACCGCGCCTATCGCCCCTACCAGCGGACGGAGACCCTGGATCTGTATGAGGAAATGATCGTCACCGGCGCCTGGTGGGACTATGTGGACGAGATCGCCGCCCGCCGCGTCGGGCCGCTGCTCGCCGCCGATCCCACCGCCATCCGTCCGGTAATGCTGCGCTGGAGCGGCGACGGCAACCTTTGGCGGCGACGCACGTCGATCGTCTGCCAGCTGTCGTTCAAAACCGTGACCGATCTGGATCTGTTGTACGCCCGCATCGACGCCAACCTCGGCGACCGTGACTTCTTCATCCGCAAGGCGATCGGCTGGGCGCTGCGCCAGTACGCCTGGACGGACCCGGCAGAGGTCCGCCGCTTCGTCACCGCCCGCGGCAACGACCTGTCACCCCTGTCCCGTCGCGAGGCTCTCAAAACATGGGTCCTGGCTGATACGGCAGGGCCGATGGTGTCCCTCAACGGTGCGGAAGGTCGTCCGGGCCGGTGATGGGGAATCCGTACTCGTCGAGGGCGACGCCGCCGCAGCGAGCGGCGAGCGCGAGCGCTGCCTGCTCGACCCGGTCGACCAGTTCGCGCGCGAGGTCATTTCTGCGGTAGGCCGCCTGCAGGTCCCATTGATGGAGCGGCCTGGAGCGCAGCGCGCCGAGGGCCGGCGGCGCGTCCTTTTCCCGGTACCACCGCGGCGGCCAGTAAGCGACCATGAAGGAGATGTCCGGACCACTGAGGGAGTACGACTCCCCGGTCTGATCCTCGACCCTGAGGTTTCCGCCGTACGGACTCAGCAGCTCGATCACCTGGTCGACGGGCACGGCCTGCTCGCCGTAGACGGACGGGAGCAGCGCCCGGTCCAGCGGCGGCTCGTCATACTTGATGGTTCCGCCGAGCCGGGCGGCCAGGCCCTGGACCAGCCCGTCACCGTCACGGTGCTTCGCCTCGTGAGGGCGCCGGTTCCGGGTTGTCTGCTGGGCTGCCCCGGTGTAATAGGCAACGGCCATCCCGGGCGGTAATCCGGCTTGCTGCTCGAGCTCCGAAGTAACCGCTACCGGGCCGAACAGCAGCACCCCGTTGCGGAAGACCAGCCGGCCGGGCCAGGTAGACACGTTCGGGTCGTACAGCCGCGCCGCGTCCAGGAGTGCGCGGCCGGGATCGGCGGCCAGCAACAGGGTGGTCCGACCCGTCATCCGGCCGGCGGACCGCTTGAACAGACCCATCTGCCGCCTCCCAGGTCAGCAACGTAGCCATAACAACGGCAGATCCAAGATCCTATCGACGGCCTCGGCGGAAGCTGGCGGCCAGCGCATGATCCCGGGCCGCGAGCAGATCGGGCGGCCGTGGATCTCCGATCCTGGTCGAGAGGTACGAACATGAGGACTCTGCTGACATCAGGCGGGATCAAGAACAGCAGCATCCACCAGGCGCTCGTCGAGTTGCTCGGCAAGCCGATCGCCGAGTCGACCGCCCTCTTCATACCTACCGCCGTCTACCCGTTTCCAGGCGGACCGGACATGGCCTGGCGGGCGGTCTGCGGTAAGGCAGCATCGCCGCTGGCCGAACTGGGTTGGAAATCGTTGGGGATCCTGGAACTGACCGCGCTGTCCAGCATCGACGAGGCTGCCTGGGTGCCGGCACTACGTGACGCTGACGCCTTGCTGGTCTGGGGTGGTGACCCGCTGTTCCTCTCCAACTGGATGCGCCGCTCCGGCCTGACCGGCCTCCTGCCAACCCTGCGCGAAGAGGCGGTCTACGTAGGAGTCAGCGCCGGCAGCATCGCCGCAACCTCCACCTTCGCCGAAACCTATGACCAACCGCCTCGCGCCGACTACGCACCGGTGAAATCAGAAAACATCGTCTTCACCACCCCCGAAGGTGACCTCCAAAGAACCCTCGTCACCGGCCAAGGAGCAGGCCTCGTCGACTTCGCGGTCATCCCGCACTTCGAACACCCGGACCACCCAGACGCCTCCCTTGCCAACGCGACAAGGTGGGCAAGCCGCATCCCCAGGCCGACGTATGCGATCGACGATCACACCGCTATCAGCGTGGTAGACGGCGTCACCCAAGTCATCTCCGAAGGCCAATGGCAACTGTTCGAGCCCTGACTAACCAGCAGCGGCCAGCCGACGTCGGCCTGCACGCCGTGCCGGGCGGCCTGCCGGGGCCGGATCACTCCAGCGCCGCCGCCTTGCGCAGGAGCACCGACCGCTCCCGGTCGTTGCGGCACAGCCGGGCGGCCAGTTCCAGTTCGGATCGCGCCTGCGCGGTCCGGCCGAGCCGGCGCAGCAGCTCGCCGCGCACGCTCGGCAGCAGGTACGACCCCGACAGACGGTCGGTGGCGACCAGTTCGTCGACCAGCACCAGCGCCTCCCGCGGCCCGGTCGCCATGGCCACGGCGACGGCCCGGTTGAGCTCGACGACGGGGGAGGGCGCCACCCGGCCGAGCGCCTCGTAGAGGAGCACGATCCGATCCCAGTCGGTCTGGGCGACCGAGGCCGCCGACGCGTGGGTGGCGGCGATCGCGGCCTGTAGCCCGTACGGCCCGAGGCCCCGTCCGAGGGCCAGGGCCTGGTCGAGCGCGGCCCGCCCGCGCCGGATCGCCGACCGGTTCCACCGGCGCCGGTCCTGGTCCTCCAGCAGAACGGCTTCGCCGTCGGGCCCGGTCCGGGCGGGAAAGCGCGCGGCAGTCAGCTCACACAGGGCGAGCAGCCCGTGCACCTCGGGCTCGTCGGGCAGCAGCGCCGTCAGCATCCGGACCAGGCGGATCGCCTCGAAGGCCAGATCGGGACGCAGCAGGTGGTCCCCGGTCGTCGCCGTCGAGCCCTCGGTGAAGATCACGTACAGGACGCTCAGGACACCCCCGAGCCG
>JAMFSN010000048.1 GCA_026225295.1 Frankia alni | reverse complement strand
TGTGTCGAGTGCTCTGCCTGTGTGTCGACCCGCCAATCGCCGGTCGCGGTTGTGATCCGTTGCCAGGGGTCCCATCGTCCTCCACGGCACCGGCTCACGACCGGTTCATCCAGCTTGTGAGCTACTTACATCGCGCGCGGCTTTCGTCGCCCGAGCAGGAATCCGCCCGCGCCGAACAGCACCGCCAGCACGATCGCGACGATGGCCAGGACCCGGGCGGTGGTGTCCGATCCGGTGGTCCGCGCAGTCGCCGCCGCGGTGGTGGGTGCCGACGAGACGCTCGGCCCCGCGGTGGCGGACGCGGTACCCGCGCCGGCCGCGGTCAGCGTGAGCACCGGAGCCGGGTTGTCCGGCTCCGGCTGTCCGGGCTGCTGGAGACCGATCCACCGGACCAGCTGCCCGTTGCTGTAGGTCTGGAGGGCCTTGAAGGTGACCGCGGCGGTGTCGGGCATCGTCCCGACCGAGATCGCGAACGTCGAGAAGGTGTCGGACGGGATCGCGTCGGCAGCACCGTCCGCGGTCCAGGTGATTTCGGTGACGGTGTCGGTGATCGTGTCGTCGCCCGACTTCACCGGCGGATTGAGCGGGCTGGTCTTCAGATCGATCTTCCAGCCCGGCCGTTCCTCCGGTGTGACGCCGATCAGCGGCGTGGCGGTCGGCAGCTCGACCTGGAGCTTCGTCGTGGTCGCGGTGTCGGATTCGGTGGGCACCTTGAACGTGATGGTCGTGCCGTCGGCGCCGCGGGCGAGGTTGTCGGCGCCGACCGTGACATGGGCGAGCGCCGGGGCGGCCAGCGCCCCGGTGAGCAGGGCGGTGGTCAGGCCGGTCAGCGCGACGCGCCGGGACCAGCGCGACCGGGTGGGGACGCGGGCAGACATACGGGGTGGCCTTTCGGTGGCCGGCGGGGTGCGCGCGGCTCGGAGCGGGGATCCGGCCCGGGTCGGATGACGGCGGGCGGGAACGACGGGTCGGTGGTCGGGGTCACCCGGTCTCCGGGGGCGTGCCCAGCGCCCGGCCGGTCCGCCCGGCGCCACCGCCCCGGAAAAGCGGACGGTGGACCGGTGCGGGGCGGTACGGACGTGGTCGACGGCTCCGCCGGAAGAACGTCGCCCGCAGGCGCCGGACGGCGCCCACCGGCTCACGCGGTGACGGGACGACCCGCCGGTGGACCCCGGTGCACGATCGCGGTGCGCCCCGGATCGCGGGGTCGGGGGCGGGGCGGGCGTCGGTCCGCCGTCCGCGGGCAGGAACGGGCCCGCAGCCGGGTCGTCGGCCGGGGCCGCCGGGCGGGGAGGGTCACGACCCTCGCCACGGCGGTGGCGGCCACGGCCGCGAGGATGCCGAGGGCCACGAGCGCCTCGTCGCAGTGCCGGAGCAGGACCGCGGTGAGCAGGGCGGCAGTGAGGTGGGCGAGCGTCATGCCGGCCGCGGCCTCCCAGCGGAAGGCGGCCATCCCGCCACCGGTCAGGCCGCCGCTCGCCGACCCGGTCGCGCCCATCCCCATCGCCGCGGCGTGGACGACGATGCCGGGGCTGGTGATGCCGGGGCTGGGGGCCGGCGTGGCCATCCCCGGCGACACGCAGAGCAGCTCCCACAGAACGGCCCGCAGACCGCCCGCGCCGCCGCCGGCCGTGTGGGTGAAGGTGAGGTGGAGGGCGCCCTGCGCGGCGACCATGGTGGCCCCGACCGCCGGACCGGACCGGGCCGGCCCGGCGAAGGGTGCCACGAGCCCGGCGACGGCCAGTGTCGCCACCGTCAGCACGACCGGGGAGGGTGGCGCACCGTGAGCGATCCGGTGGGCGGCTGCGGCGATCCCGACCCCGGCGGCCGCGAAGACCAGCGCGCGCAGCGGGCGGCCCGCTCGTGCCGCTGTGCCCTCCATGGCTACGGAGTCTCCATGGCTACGCAGTGTAGGAGTTTCCGCCGGCCCGGGGACCGGGTGGGTCATTCTCCCGACCACCGTTCGACCACCACCCGAGCGCGGCCCGGTCGGGCGGCGGGCGGGCTCCGGGCACCCCCGGCGCCCGTCGTACGTTCGCAGGGCGCAAGCACAGGAACGCGGAGAAACCGCAGGAAGCGGTCACCGGCGGGGCGGAGGTGGGCATGACGGTCGTCCCGCCGGTCTCGGACCGCCGCCGGGTTCCGGTGCCGCCCCGCCGCGGCGCCGACCCCGAAATCGTCGTCCCGCTCGCCGTCGTGGGCGGGGCCATCGTCGTGCTGATGTGGTGCGTCCGAGGTCTGGTGGTGATGCCGCCGCTGACCCACGCGGCCCGACTGGGGGCCGGCGCCCGGCTGACCGGGATCACCGCCGCCTACCTGAGCGCCGTGCAGGTGCTGCTGGTCGGGCGCCTGCCGTGGATCGAACGCTCGGTGTCCGGCCAGGTGATGCGGCTGTGGCACGCCTGGGGCGGCGGAGCGGTCCTGCTGCTGTCGGTGGTGCACGCCGGTTTCGCGATCGCGTCCCAGTCGGCGGGGGTCCGGCGGTCGTTCGCCGGCGCCGGGCTCAGCATGGTGGTCGACCTCCGGTTCGTCGCGCTGGCCGTCGTCGGCCTGCTCCTGATGCTGGCCGCCGCGCTCACCTCGGTCCGGCCGGTCCGGGCCCGGCTCGGCTACGTGCGCTGGTACCTGGTGCACGTGGGCACCTACCTGGCGGTGCCGCTGGCGTTCCTGCACGAACTGCTGGGCGCCGACTTCACCGCGACCGGCGCCCGGATCGTCTGGTCGGGCTTGTTCCTGGCGGCCGGTGGCACCGTGTTCTGGTTCCGGGTGGTGGTGCCGGTCCGGGTCACCCGCCGGCACCAGCCGCGGGTGGCGGCGGTGGTCGAGGAGGCGCCCGACGTCGTCTCGGTCCGGATCGTCGGGCGCGACCTGGAGGCGCTGGGTGCCCTGCCCGGCCAGTACCTGCGCTGGCGGGTGCTCGCGCCCCGGTCGTGGTGGCGGGCCCGACCGTTCTCGCTGTCGGCCGGCGCCGGGGACGGGCTGCGCTTCACCGCCAAGGTCACCGGGGCCCTGGGCGACGAGCTGCGCTCCCTGGCGCCCGGCCGCCGGATCGCCATCGAGGGTCCCTACGGCGCGTTCACCGAACAGCTGCGGACCCGGCGCCGGGTCCTCCTGCTGGCCGGCGGGGTAGGTGTCACGCCGCTGCGGGCGCTGATGGAGAGCCTGGTCGGGTACGTCGGGCCGGCCGAGGCGGAGGTGACGCTGATCTACCGGGCCGACCGGGAGGCCGACCTCATCTTCACCGCCGAGCTCGCTGAACTGTCGCGGCGCGGGGGCGCGCCGGTCCACTACCTGCTGGGCCCGCGCGGCGGTTCCGGCCGGCCCGATCCGCTCGCTCCGGAAGCTCTCGTCGAGCTGGTGCCGCGGCTGGTCGACCACGACGTGTTCGTCTGCGGGCCGCCGGGCATGGTCGCCCTGGCCCGCGCGTCCCTGCTCGCCGCCCGGGTTCCGCCCAGCCAGATCCACACCGAAACCTTCGCTGGTTGACGGCCGCTCCTGACCGGGTCCGACGTCCGCCGCGGGGCGCGCCGGGACGGACGATGCGGCGAAACCGGATGAAAACACAAAGTAGTGGGGCGCTGGCTCCACGTATCGACCGGCGTGCTTTGATCTGACCGGTTCCGAGGGATCGGGCGGGCTGCGAGAGGGGCGCCATGGGCGGGATACGCGACCACAACAGCGACCACGGCGATGTCGGGATGACCGGGGCCGTCGACCAGGTGACCGGGTCGGGCGGTCGCACCGACGTGGCCTGCGGGCAGGTCCGGGAGGTGCCCGACGAGGCCGCCGGGCGGGTCGCCGAAGTACCGGGCGGGGCCTACGAACTGCCGGAAGACGTCTCGTGCGCGCTGGAGGCCGGCCACGCGGGCAACCACATGTCCCTGCTGCAGGCCTGGGGTGAGCAGGAGGAGTGGCTGGTCTGGTCGGAGCCGTCGGTCTGGTCGGGCCGGGGCTGTCGCGCCGACGGCATGACCTGTCTGCTGCCGGCCGGCCACGCGGGCCGCCACCACGTCATCCTCACCGACGTCGTGGTCGACGAGGGTCCGTTCTGGTGTTCCGACTACGCTGATCTCGCCGCCCTCCGGACCACCTCGGCCTGACCCCGGGCCGGGTATTCGTGTGAACGTCGTCACCGAGGGTACGAGCGCAGGCAGGACGCGTCTGATCGGCGCGGACCGCCGCGGGAGGTGACCGGCCGTCTCCCTCCCGCGGTTCGTTGACGGAGGCAGGGCCGGCGGGAGTAAGCGTTGAGCAGCGTACGGGTCGAGGTCACCAACCCTCAGTCGATCGTGGTCCATCCGGCGGGGGAGATCGACTACTCCTCGCTGGAACCGCTGCGCGAGGCGCTGTTGGACGCCCGGGTGGCGGGGGTCGACCATGTGGTTGTCGACCTGGCCGACGTCACGTTCCTGGACTCCCAGGGGCTGGCCGTGATCCTTTACGCCCATCAGCGGCAACGGTCCGCGGGCGGGGCCCTCGTGCTCCGTAACGCCCGGGCCGAGACGATGCGGCTCCTGGAGATCACCAACCTGCGGACCGTGATCGAGGTCGAGGGCCAGTAGGCCCGCGGTTCCCGCCGGGTCAGGCCGGTTCGGCGATCGGAACCGGCAGGTCGAACCACAGGTACTTGCCCGAGTTCACCGCCGCGGCGCCCCAGGCTCCGGCCAGCGCGTCGAGCACGAGCAGCCCCCGGCCGCCCTCGGATGCCGGGGTGACGTCCCGGCGGTAGGGCAGGGCCGTCGAGGTGTCGGACACCGACGCGTGGACCAGCCCGGGCCGCAGCTCCAGCAGCAGCCAGATCGGCGGATCGCCGTACTTGACGGCGTTGGTCACCAGCTCGCTGACCAGGAGCTCCGCCACTCCGACGGACTCCTCGGGCAGGTCCCGGGCGGCCAGCAGGGCCCGGAGCGCCCGGCGGGCCTCCGGTACCGCCCGGGGCAGGTACGGCAGTTCGACGAAGAAGTGTTCGGTGGTCGGACGGCCGGTCGCCCCGCCGACCGACCCGGTGGGCGGGCTGCTGACCGGGACGTCGTCGGACCGGCCGGGTCGGTCGTCGGGCGGCCCGGCGGCGTCCGTCCGGTTCACAGGTCCCATGACTGCTCCAGTGTTACCGATGACGGCGCTGTTACCGAAGACGGCCGTGTTCCCGATGACGGCCGTGTTCCCGGGGGTGGCACCGCGACCGGGCTCGGAACCCGCAGCACCAGAACGGCGAGATCGTCGCGGGGCGGCCCGACCGCGAAGCGGTCCGCGGCGGCCCGCACACGATCGGCGATGCCCTGGGCCGACAGCCCGGCGCAGCCCCGCGCGACCTGGAGCAGCCCGGTCTCGCCCATCATGGCGCCGCCCCGCCCCGCCTCGACCACGCCGTCGGTGTAGAGCACCAGGGCGTCGCCGGGGTCCAGCTCGATCACCGTTTCCGGGAACGTGACCTCGGCGTCGTCGAGGATTCCGAGCAGGGTGCCCGGCGTCCCGACCAGCGTGGCGGCGCCGGCCGCGGTCAACCGGACGGGCGGCGGATGCCCGGCCAGGTGCAGGGCCAGGACCATCCGACCCGGTCCGGCGTCCCGGGCGTCATCACCCGGGCGGCCCCTCGGTCCGCGACCGGCCTCGAGCCGGACGACGGCCGCCGTGCAGAACCGTCCCGGGGTACCGGGTTGGCTGGCGTCCCGCAGCGTCCGGTTGAGTTCGACCAGGCTGTCGCCGACCCCCCGGCCCTGCCCGGCCAGCAGGCGCAGGACCGACCGGGCGACGCCGGTCACGGCGGCGGCCTCGGCTCCCTTGCCACAGACGTCGCCGATGGTGACCGTCCAGATCCCGGACCCGCCGGCCGGCCCGACCCCGCCGGCCCCGGTGCCGCCGGCCGGCCCGGCGTCGGCCCCGGTGCCGTCAGTGGCCGCCTCGACCAGGTCGAAGAAGTCGCCCCCGACGTCGAGGCCCGCGCGGGCCGGCCGGTAGGCGGCGCCCAGTTCGAGACCGGGGATCGGCGGCAGCGCGGGCGGTCGCAGTCCGGCCTGCAGAGCCCCGGACACGGCCAGCTGCTGGCCGAACAGGCGGGCGTTGTCGAGGGCGAACGACGCCCGGTGGCCCAGGTCGGCGAACAGCTCCAGTTCGTCCGGGGCGAACCGGCCGCCCGGCCGGCGGCCGATCGTGAGGGTCCCGAGCCGGCGGTGGCGGGCCTTGAGGACGAGCAGCAGGGCCGGTCCCTGCGCGGTCGACACGGACAGGACGTCGTCCTGACGCAGGGCCGCCCGGACCCGGGCGATCTCCGGCCCGGCCGGGTCCTCGGCCCGCTCGGCGAGCGCACTCGACTCGTGCTCGTCGGTGTGGGCGGAGGCGGCCAGCCGCGGCGCCCCGTCGGCGTCGAGCAGGTGGACGCAGGTCCAGGCAGCCAGCTGGGGGACCGGCAGCTGGGCGAGCAGGGCCAGGCTCGCGCCGACGTCGAGACTGCCGGCCAACAGGTCGCTGGTCTCGGCCAGGAACGACAGCATGCCGATCCGGCGTTCCTCGGCCCGCCGCAGGTCGGCGCTGCGCAGCGCGAGCGCCATCCAGCGCGCGGTGAGATGGACCCGGGCCCGTCCCTCGTCGTCCAGCTCCAGGTCGCGCGGCCAGAGCAGCAGCTCGCCGAGCTGCCGGTCCGGGGCCTCCAGGGCGATGATCCGGGCCTGCGCCGGGTCACCGGTCGGGCCGGTCGCCACCACCACGACCGCTTCGCCCGGCGCCCCGACGTCGTTGCCTGCCCCGATCGGCCCGGGCCCGATCCGCTCCGGGGCCCGGCGGACCGCCGCCGCGTCGAACCCCACCGCGTCGAGCAGACGGGCGGCCAGCTCGCCGACCTCGTCCGGGGCCGACAGGACGCGCAGCAGGTCGGCGCTGAGCAGCCGGGGCGGCCCCCCGCTGGTCCCGCGCCCGGCCGCCGCCGGTGGGAGCGGCCCGATCGGGCCGGTATCTTTGAGACCATCAGCAATCGGTTCGCCACCGGAAATGGGGCCGCTATCATCGGTCGGGCCAGCGGTATCGAGCCGGAACCAGACCGTCTTGCCGGCCGGGGTGTGCTCGGTGCCCCAGACGGCGGCGAGCGCCGCCACGAGTTCCAGCCCGCGCCCGCTCTCGCTGAGCGCCTCGTCGCCACCCGGCCCCGGCCGGACCACCAGCGGGGCCGGGTGTCGGTCGGTGACGCGGACGGTGACCTGGTCTGCGCGGCGTTCCAGAGCCACCACGGTGGTGGTGCCGGCGTGCACGACGGCGTTGGTGACCAGCTCGGTGGCCAGCAGCAGCACCGTGTCGATCAGGTCCTCGTCGAGGTCCGCGGGCGCACCCCCGGCTTCCCGGGCGGCCCGCGCGTCGTCCCCGGCCCGCGCGTCGTCCCTGGTCAGCTCGCCGAGCAGGAACCGGCGGGCGGCCCGCGGCGCTTCGGCGGTCGGGGGCAGCGTGACGGTGCGGGCGGGCTGACCCACCGGGCCCGGTCCGGCGCCGGCCCCGGTGCGGGGCCCGGTCGGCGGGCCCGGTACCGCCATATTCATGGTCGCGAGTCTCTCCTGTCGGGACCGGGTTGGATTGATACTGGCCGCACCCGGGCTGTCCCGACCGGGCGAGGCGACGCCCGGGGTACGGGCGGCGTTTGGGGCAGAGGCGACGTTAGGGGTAACGGCTGATGACCGTCGAGGGCACGCTCACCGCAGACGACACCGCACTGTTCGATGACCTGGTCTCCGCGTTGTCAGCCCTGCGCGACGGCGATTTCAGCGTCCGGCTCGGTTCCCGACCGGGACCGGCCGGGACCGTCGCGACCCTGTTCGATGAGGTGGCGACGCTACAGGAACGTCAGGCCGCCGAGCTGTCGCGGGTCAGTCGCACCGTCAGCCGTGAGGGTCGGATGACCGAGCGGATGGCCGACCTGGCCGGCGGGGGCGGATGGCAGTCGTCCACCGACGCGGTGAACTCGCTCATCGACGAGCTGGCCCGGCCCACCCACGCGATCGCGCGGGTCATCGAGGCGGTCGCCGACGGCGACCTGTCGCAGCACATGCCGCTGGAGATCGACGGGCAGCCGTTGCGGGGCGAGTTCCTGCGCATCGGCACGGCCGTGAACACGATGGTGGAGCAGCTCTCGGCCTTCGCCGATGAGGTCACCCGGGTCGCCCGGGAGGTCGGCACGGAAGGCAAGCTCGGCGGGTTGGCCCAGGTCAAGGGCGTGTCCGGAGTGTGGCGGGATCTCACCGAGTCGGTCAACTCGATGGGCTCCAACCTCACCAGCCAGGTCCGCAACATCGCCCAGGTGACCACCGCGGTGGCCCAGGGCGACCTCTCGCAGAAGATCACGGTCGCCGCCCAGGGTGAGATCCTGGAACTCAAGGACACCGTCAACACGATGGTGGATCAGCTCAGTTCGTTCGCCGACGAGGTGACGCGGGTCGCCAAGGAGGTCGGCACCGAGGGCAAGCTCGGCGGCCAGGCCCAGGTCAAGGGCGTGTCGGGCACCTGGCGGGATCTCACCGACTCGGTCAACGTGATGGCCGGGAACCTGACCGGTCAGGTCCGCAGCATCGCCGAAGTGGCGGCGGCGGTCGCCCGCGGTGACCTGACCCGCCAGATCACCGTCGACGCCCGCGGCGAGGTCGCCGGCCTGGCCCACACCATCAACCTGATGGTCGACCAGCTCAGTTCGTTCGCCGACGAGGTCACGCGGGTCGCCTGGGAGGTCGGCACGGAGGGCAACCTGGGTGGCCAGGCCCACGTGCGCGGGGTCTCCGGGGTGTGGCGGGATCTGACCGAGTCGGTGAACTCGATGGCCGGCAACCTGACCAGTCAGGTCCGCAACATCGCCCACGTCGCGACGGCCGTCGCCCGCGGCGACCTGTCCCAGAGCATCACGGTGGCCGCCCAGGGTGAGATCGCCGAGCTGAAGGACACCGTCAACACGATGGTGGATCAGCTCAGTTCGTTCGCCGATGAGGTGACGCGGGTGGCCAAGGAGGTCGGCACCGAGGGCA
>JAMFSN010000339.1 GCA_026225295.1 Frankia alni | reverse complement strand
CTGCGCCTCGACGCCGACCACGCCGACCCGGCGGTGATCGCGGATCACGTCCGCGCTGTCTTCGACCCGCACCGGGCCTTCTCCGCCGAGATCACCCAGTTCTTCGCCGCGATCAACCAGTGGCAGTCCCGGTTCGACCTCGACGAGACCGAGTTCGCGTTCTTCTCCGAGGTGCTGGTCGGGTACGTCGGGGAGCGCCTCGAATCGCTCGAGCGGCGTGCCCGGCCGATCGCGGTGCTGCTCGGCGAACTGGCCCCGCGGGTACCGGTCCTCGTCGCGCGCGGCCGGGACGGGCTGGCGGCGCGGGTCGCCGACGCCGGGCTGGTCGGGGTGCGGGTGCGCGCCGGCCACGGCGCCCGCGCGGACGACTGGGACAACCTCACCGCGTGGTTCCGGGGCCGCCCGGGCACCCCCAGCCGGGTGGCCACCCTTGGCCGGGATGCCGTGAACGCCGTCCGGACGCTGACCCAGAACCTCACCCGGTTGTCCCGGTCGGGGCTGGGCGGGACGTCTCGCCGGACCGACTACCTGCGGCTGGCCGCCTCGTTCGAGGAGGCCGCCGGCGCCGGGCCCGGCGCGGCGCACCGACTGGCCGCGGCCGCCTTCGGGCTGTTCGGCTGCCGCCATCTCGGCGCCGGGGCCGGCGACGACGCCGACCCCGTGCCGGCCGTGACGTCGTGGTGGGATGCTCCGCCCGCGCGGGTGGCGATGAGCCTGCGGGAGCGGGGCGACACCACCAACCGGGGGCGCTCCGCGAAAATCGTCGACCGGTCCCGGGAACGGGAGCATCTGCTCGCCCGGCGGCGGGCGGCCGAGCAGGACGCGGCGGCGGTCCGCGCGGAACTGCTGGCCGCGCTGACGACGGACGGCGCGCTGCCCGACGGGGCCGAGCTCTCCGACCCGGGGCTGGTCCGGCTGCAACGGCTGCTGGGTCCGGCGGTGGCGCAGATGGGCCCGCAGCGGGCGAAGGGTGAAGCGGAGGTCGACGGGCTGCGCTGCGTCGTCGAACGCCGCCCGGACACCATCACCCGGCTGCACACCCCGTCCGGCACGCTGAGCCTGCAGGATCTGACCCTGGCCCTGCAGCCGGCGGAGGAGCCGTGATGCGCGACGACCCGCAGCGGCCGGGCGAGCTGACGACGGCGGGCCGGGCGTTGCTGGCCCACCCGTGGCAGCGGGCGGAGGCCGACCCGGCCACGTTCGTCCTGATCCGCAGGCACGCGGAGGCGCTCGACCGCTGGTTCACCCAGCGGCTCGGCTACCGGCTCGTCGTCGGGGTGGACACGGCCCGCCTGGTCAAATCGGGGTACGTCCCGGCGGACCGACCGCTGCGCGGCCGCACCGGCCAGCCCTTCACGGGCCGCCAGTACGTCGCGCTCGCCCTGCTCCTCGCGGCGACCGCGTCGGGACCCGACCGGATCAGCCTGCGTGACCTGATCCTGCGGGTGCGGTCGTCCGCCGCCGACGCGTCGATCAAGCTCGACGGTTCCGGCGCCGAACGGCGGGCGGTGGTGGCCGCGTTGCAGTGGCTGATCGGCCACGGCGTGCTGCGGGAGCTGGACCGGTCGGTGGCCGGGTACGAAGCCGACTCCGAGGCGGACGCGTTGCTGGAGGTCCGCAACGACCGGCTCGCGATGCTGCCCGCGCCGGCCCTCGTCGGCGCCCGGTCCGCGGCCGAGCTGCTCGACCGGGCCGCGGGCGACGGCACCGGGCGCGCCGCGCTGCGCCGGCGGCTGGTGGAGGACCCGGTCCTCTACGCGGACGACGTCGCCGGTGAGGACTGGGCCGAGATGCGCCGCCGCTTCGGGGAGGAGACCCGTTACCTCGACGAGATGTTCGGGCTCCGGGTCGAGGCCCGGGCCGAAGGGGTCGCCGCGATCGACGTCGACGGCGGGTGCAGCGACGTCGCGTTCCCGGCCGGGGGCACCACCGCGCACGCCGCGCTGCTGCTGCTGTCCGCGCTGGCCACCCGCCACCGCGAGGGCGCCACCATCGACGTCCTCGACGAGGAGCTGGGCCTGCTGCTCGACCGCTACGGCCGGCACTGGCGCAAGGACGCCGTCGCCGAGCCGGCGCGCCTGCGCGAGGACGTGATCACTCTGCTCACCGCGATGAGCCTGGTCGTCCGGGAGCCCGACGGGACGGTGCGGCCCCGGCCGGCGGCGGCCCGGTTCGCCCCCCTGGTCACGGTCGTGGAGCCGACCGAGGCGCCCGGACAGCAGTCGTTGCTGTGACGACCCAGGACGCTCTGACCACCGGGATCTCCGGGACCACCCGGACCACCGCCCGGGCCGTCAACCCGTTCCTCGCCGACCCCTCGTTCGGCCCGTTGTGGCGGGCGGTCGCGGCGGCGCTGGACCGCAACGGTCTGGGCTGGCGGGGCCGGCTGATGCTGCCCGAGCTCGCGCCCGAGGGCCGGCGGCGGCTCGGTGTACTGCTGGACCGTCCGATCCCCGTGGAGCGCCGGTCGGTACCGCTCGACGCGGTGGCGACCGCGGTGGGGCGCTTGACCGGCGCGGATCTGGTCGACCTCCTGGCCGCCGTGGGGTGCGCTCCGAAAGGTCGGCACGAAGCCGCGCAGTCCCGCCGCGACGCGGCCCACAGACGGCAGGAAACGCTCGACGCATCCGTGCGGGAACGCCTCGGGACCGCGGACTGGGTCGGGCGCTGGCGGGAGGCGGCCCGGCTCAGCGGGCTGTTCGCGCAATGCTCGCCCGAGAACATCGCGGCGCTGGTCGCGGGGGTCGCCGCCGTGCTGGCCGAGACCGGGTCGGGGCGCAGCCGCACGGAGGTCGCGGCGCAGGTCTGCGGCGACGCCCACGCTCTCGACAGCTCGGCGCGGCTCACCGCGCTGGTGACCCGGGCCCTCGTGGCCCGCGACGGCGAGGCCGGTGAACGGGCGGCCTGGGAACGCGCCCGTATGCCGCTCGACCTCGTGTCCGCACCTGTGCTGACCTGGGGCCTTCCGCTCCTCGGGAACGCCGGCGGGGCGGTCGCGGCCCGCGCGCTGACCGCGGCCGGGCTGCCCCTGCACCTGTCGGCCCTGGCGGTGCGCGAGACGCCGGTCGAGCTCGGCGACCCGGCCCCGATCCTGGTGGTGGAGAACCCGCGGCTGGTCGAGGCCGCGGCCCAGCGCCGGCTGCCGGCTGCCGTGATCTGCACGAACGGCAACCCCACCACGGCGCCGTCGGAACTCATCGCCCGGCTCCGGGCGGCCGGGGCCCCGCTGCGCTATCACGGTGATTTCGACGCCTACGGTCTGGCCATGACGGCGCGGGCGCACACCGTCGGATGCACCCCGTTCCAGATGTCGGTCGGTGACTACCTGGGCGCGGTCCGGGCGGCCGCCGTGAGCGGCGTCGACCTGCCCAGTGATCCCGCGCCCGCACCGGTGACGCCGTGGGATCCGGCCCTGGCCGCCGCCTTCGACACCCACCGGGCCGTCGTTCACGAGGAGCGGGTCATGGACGCCGTACTCATCGCTCACGCGGAACGCTGATCCGGTCAGTCGTGGCCCAGCACCCGGTGCGGCTGGTAAGGCGCCTCCAGGCGGTCCACCTCAGCCAACGTGAGGGGGAGGTCGACCGCCGCCACGGCGTCGTGGATGTGCGACAGCTTCGTCGCCCCGACGATCGGGGCCGTGACCCCGGCCCGGCCGAGCAGCCAGGCGAGTGCCACCCGCGCCGGTGGCACGCCGCGGGAATCCGCCACCTCGCGCAGGACGTCCACAACATCGAAGTCCGCGTCGGCGTAGGTCGAATCGGCCAGCGGATCGTTCCCACCCCGGGGGTGGCGCGCCGTCCGTCGCGGGTTGCGCGCCCGGCTTACATATCGGCGGTGTCGAAGAACGTGATGCCGGCCTCGACCGCGTGCCGCACGATCGGCTCCGCCTGACCCTCGTCCAGATGCCAGGCTCGACGCGAGGTGTCGCCGTAGCTCATCATGCCCAGTCCGAGCCGGGACACGACGAGGCCGGACGAGCCGACCCGGGTGTACTGCACGCGGCCCCCTGCGACCGGTCGGGCCTGATTGATGGTGGCTCGTCGGTCTGCGTCACGCTCACCGACGCTGGACAGCACTAGGCCGGCGGGACCGGCGCTACCGCGACGGCGGGGTGGTCGAGGTTGCCGTCAGCGACGTGGACACCACGAGGTTGGACAGGTAACCGCGGGATCGCGGGTCGAAGGTGCCCCCGCAGGTGACCAGCTGCAACGCGCTGTAGCCGTGCGGCCCGTAGACCAGCCGCGCGGGGAACTGATCCTTCGGATACATCGTGACCGTGTTGACAGTGAAGACGGCGACGATCCGGTCGGCCCGACCCACCTCGACGCGGTCGCCGGCCCGCAGGGACCGCAGCCGGAAGAACACCGCCGGCCCCCGGAAGGAATCGACGTGTCCCAGGATGACCGCCGAACCGCGCTGCCCCGGTGACGGGCCCAGCCGGAACCATCCGGGCTGGCCGAAGTCGGTCGGCACCTCGACCGTGCCGTCGGCATTGAGCCCGAGTTCGGACAGGGGAGCCGACAGACCGATCGCCGGGATCCGCAAGGTGAGCGGTACTGACCGGCCCAGCGCGGCCGGCCGGGCCAGCGGCGCGGCGACCCGACCGGCTCCGGATTCGGCCGGGCCGCCCGCGGCGGCTGGACCAGCGAGCCGGCGGGACTGGCCACTCAGACCGACCGCGAAACAGCCTGCGGCAACCAGAACCAGCACGCCGGCCACCAACCACCAGAGGTACGCCAGACCGCTTCGCCCCCGGTTCGGCGAGGACGAGGCGGCCCCGGGCGCCCAGGTCGGCAGGTCGTTATCCGTTCCCACGGATCAACCGGGACCGACGACGGGTCGCCAACCCGGCCGCGGCGACCGCCCCACCCAGGCCGACCCCACCCAGCGCCATCGCCCCGCTGTTGACGTGCGCGGGAGCCGCTCCGCCGGCGCCCGTCGCCGGGTGCCCGCGGGGGATCACCTGGCCACTGCCGGCCCCGCCACCGGACCCGGTTCCGCTACCGGACCCGGTTCCACCACCGGACCCGGTTCCACCACCGGACCCGGTTCCACCACCGGACCCACTGCCGCTACCGCCACCCGACCCGCCACCACCCGGGCCGCCGGTCGTCGTAGCCGTCGGTCGGGGCCGCGGTCCCACGGTCGTCGTCGGAGTGGGAGTGGGGGTAGGGCCGACGGTCGTGGTCGGAGTGGGCGTCACCGTGACCGTGGGGGTCACGGTCGGAGTCACCGTGGGAGTCACCGTGGGAGTCACGGTGGGCGTCACCGTAGGAGTCACGGTGGTCGTCGGCGTGGGGGTCGGCGTGGGGGTCGGCGTCGCGCAGGTCGGGGTGGTGATGGTGTTGGAATCGAGGCTGACCTGGCCGTTGCGGGCCAGGACCCGGCCCTCCACGGTTGTTCCGGTCTGGACGGTCGCCGACGTCAGGGCCAGGATGCTCCCGGCGAAAATGGTGCCCGTGCCCAAGGTGGCCGAGCTCCCGACCTGCCAGAAGACGTTGCACGCCTGCGCCCCGTTGATCAGTGCGACCGTGCTGTTCGACGCGGTGATGAGGGTGGATCCGGCCTGGAACACGAAGACGGCGTTCGGGTCGCCGGCGGCGTCCAGGGTGACGGTGCCGGTCAGGCCGAGCGCCGTCGCCTGGCTGTACACCCCCGGGGCCAGCGTCTGTCCGCTCAGGTCGCTGGACACCGGGGTGGCCGGGGTCCGGCCCGCCGCGTCGTTGTAGGCGGTGGTCAGGTCCGTCTCCGCCTGGGTCGCGGCGGTATCCGCGACGTGCTGGGTCCCGTTGTTGACCGTCCCCGGCGGGAACCCGGTGACGGCGCTGCCCGGGCTGACGCCCAGGTCCCCGGAGACGATCGAAGGTCCCGTGTTGGTGACGGTCGTGCCGGCCAGCACCGCGAACGACGTGGCCGTGCCCAGCCCCACCGCGGGCTGGGCCGCCGACGAGGCCGACGTCCCGGCCATCCCGACCGCGATCACGACGACCGCACCGATGGCGAGCGGGGACACGACGGTGAGCCACTGGCGCACCTGGCGTACGGGTTTCGACCGGACCGCGGGTGTCACAATTTCCCTCCGGGGCAACGTATTTTCCAAGGCGAGACGCTCGCCCAAGACCGTTGCGAACCGGGTTAAGGTCACCGGACCTCGGGAACGACCTCCAGACAGTTGCATCACCGTTCGAGCGGCCCCGGCTTTTACCCAAAAACAGCGCGTCGAGCCGGATCCCGATAAAGTTGCCCATTGTTGCGCGATGCCCGAAGGAAGGTAAAGCCTGCTTTAACCGTTCAATGCCGCGCGGGTACCACGGGCGATTTCCAGATCCTCACGGGCCGCGATCACGAGAATCCGGGCACTCGCCCCGGCGCCGGTGAGTTCCACGTCCGGGGTGGCAGCGGCGTTGCGGGCCGGGTCCAGGCTCAGACCCAGAAAACCCAGCCCGTCCACCGCGGCCGCCCGGAGCGGCGCGGAGCCCTCACCCACTCCCCCGGTGAACACCAGCACATCCACCCCACCCGCCGCGACGACCATCGATCCGATCAGCGCCCGCAACCGGTGCGCGTACACCGCGAAGGCCAGCGTCGCGTCCGGTTCCCCACGCGCCACGCCCGCCGTGACCTCGCGCATGTCCCCGGTACCGGCGAGCGCGGTGAGACCCGACCGCCGCTCGAGCGCATCGCCGATCTCGGTCGCGGACAGCCCGGCGTTCTCCTGCAGCCAGATGATCAGACCGGGGTCGACGGTGCCGGCCCGGGTCGCCATCACCAGCCCTTCCAGCGGCGTGAACCCCATCGTCGTATCGACGCTGCGCCCCGCCCGGACGGCGGCCAGCGACGCCCCGGCACCGAGGTGGCAGGTCACCAGCCGCAGCTCACCGACCGGGCGACCGGTCATGGCCGCCGCCCGCCGGGTCGCCCAGGCATGGGAGAGCCCGTGGAAGCCGTAGCGCCGTACGCCGTACCGGTCCCGCCAGGCGGCCGGCACGGCGTACGTCGCGGCCGCCGGCGGGAGGGTCGCGTGGAAGGCCGTGTCGAAGCACGCCACCTGCGGGAGCCGGGGCCGGGCGGCCCGGACCGCGGCCACCCCGGCCAGAGCCTCGGGCTGATGCAACGGCGCGAGTGAGGTCAGATCGCGCAGCTCGGCTTCGACCCGCCCGTCGAGGACCACCGGTTCGGTGTGCACCGTCGCGCCGTGGACGAACCGGTGACCGACCGCGTCGACCCCGCCGTGGGCGCCGGCCTCGTCGAGGGTCGCGGCCAGGTCCGGCAGCCCGGCGGGCCGGTCGGCCGACCAGCGCACCTGGTCCGACCCGTCCACCAGCCGCAGCTTGACGCTCGACGAGCCCGCGTTGACGACCAGCACGTTCACCGCCGCACCTCCTCCGCCGCACTGCCCACCCCGACCGGCCCTATCCGACCGGCCCTATCCGACCGGCCAGGTCCAGTCGCGAACCTCGGGCAGGTCCTCCAGGTGCTCGCGGATGTAGC
This sequence comes from Frankia alni, assembly GCA_026225295.1. GTDB lineage: Bacteria > Actinomycetota > Actinomycetes > Frankiales > Frankiaceae > JAMFSN01. Next base: position 32,176 of record JAMFSN010000339.1, on the reverse strand, counting down.
CGTCGTGCCGGGCCAGCTGACGTTCGCAGTAGGTGACGAGCCGGTCGGCGCCCCGCGGCGCGGCCCGGGCGAACTCGACGGCCAGCCGGGCCAGGTGGTAACGGCTCATGCCGTTGCGCACGACCATGTCGAACGGCGTGGTGGTGGTGCCCTGCTCCATGAACCCCCGCACGTGGAACCGCTCCGGGTGGGGACGACCGTGCAGCAACTGGTGCACCGCCCGGCTGTAGCCGTGGAAGCCGACCACCACGTCGGTGTCGTCGGTGAACAGGGCCCGGAACATCGACGGGCTGAACCCGTGCGGGTGCAGGTCGGCGCGCAGCAGCGCCATCAGGTCGACGATGTTGACCATCCGCACCGACAGCTCGGGGACGAAGCGCCGCAGCAGATCGGCCGCGCCCAGGATCTCCAACGTCGGGACGTCCCCGATGCCGGCCAGCACGACGTCGGGTTTCGCGCCGGTCTCGGTGCCGGCCCACTCCCACACCGAGCCGCCCCGCTCGGCGTGCTCGGCGGCGTCGTCGGCCGACAGGTACTGCAGGTGGGGCTGCTTGTCGACGACCAGCAGGTTGACGTGGTCGGTGCTGCGCAGACAGTGGTCGGCCACCGACAGCAGGGTGTTCGAGTCGGCCGGCAACCAGATCCGGGCCACGCCCGGCGACAAGGGCACCACCGTGTCGATCAACCCGGGCCCCTGATGGGAGAACCCGTTGTGGTCGTTGCGCCAGCAGGTGCTGGTGAGCAGCACGTTCAGGCTGGGGACCGGCTCGCGCCAGGCCAGCCGGGCCGATTCCTGCAACCACTTGGTGTGCTGCACCAGCATCGAGGCCGACACCATGGCGAACGCCTCGTAGGTGGCGAACAGGCCGTGCCGACCGGTGAGGTTGTAGGCCTCCAGCCAGCCCGAACACAGATGCTCGGACAGCACCTCCATCACCCGCCCGGACGCTGAGACCCGGTCGTCGTGGGGGTCGATCGGGGCGACCAGGCAGCGGTCGGTCGCGTCCAGGATCGCGCCGAGCCGGTTGCTGATCAGCTCGTCCGGGCTGAACACCCGGAAATTCTCCGGGTTGTTCCGGTACACGTCGCGCAGCAGTTCGCCGAGCGGCCGGGTGGTCTCGTGGACCACCGCCCCGCGCCGCTCCGGGGGGATGTCGAGGGCGTAGTCGCGCCAGTCCGGAACGTCGAGCGGCACCATCCGCCGGCCGCCGTTCGCATACGAGCCCGAGCCCAGTCGCTGGTCGCCGCGCGGGGCCAGGGCGGCCAGGTCGGCGGCGAACCGGCCGGCCTCGTCGAAGAGCCGGTCCGGCTGGTAGGACCGCAGCCAGTCCTCCAACATCCGCAGATGGTCGGGATTGGTCCGCACCCCGTCGAGCGGCACCTGGTGGGCCCGGAAGGTGCCCTCGATGGGGACGCCGTCCACGACCTTCGGCCCGGTCCAGCCCTTCGGCGTCCGCAGCACGATGGCCGGCCAGCGCGGCGCGTCGGTCACCACCGCGCCCTCGGCCCGCGCTTCCCGCTGGATCGCCCGGATCCGGGCGTGGGCTTCGGCCAGCGCCGCCGCGAACGCCCGGTGCACGGCAGGCGGCTCGGTGCCCTCGACCCACAGCACGTCGTAGCCGTGGCCACCCAGGAACGCCTCGACGCCGGCCTGGTCCCGCCGACCCAGCACCGTCGGGTTGGCGATCTTGTACTGGTTGAGCTGGAGGATCGGCAGCACCGCCCCGTCGCGGGCCGGGTTGAGGAACCGGATGCCCTTCCAACTGCCCTCCAGCGGCCCGGTCTCCGCCTCACCGTCGCCGACCACCGCCGCGACCAGCAGATCCGGGTTGTCGAACGCCGCGCCGAAGGCGTGGACGAGCGAATAGCCCAGCTCGCCACCCTCGTGGATCGAGCCCGGGGTCGGCACGCTCACATGGCTCGGGATGCCGCCCGGGGTCGAGAACTGCCGCACCAGCCGGCTGAGGCCGGCCAGGTCCTCGGACACCTCCGGATAGATCTCCGCGTAGGTGCCCTCGAGATAGGTGTTGGCGACCAGCGCCGGGCCGCCGTGACCGGGGCCCGCCACGTACAGGACATCCTGGTCGGTCTCCCGCACCAGCCGGTTGAGGTGCACGTAGATCAGGCTCAGCGCCGGCGAGGTGCCCCAGTGCCCGAGCAGGCGCGGCTTGACGTCCGCCACGGTCAACGGCCGACGCAGCAGCGGATTGTCGCGCAGGTAGATCTGCGCGACCGTCAGGTAGTTCGCCGCCGCCCAGTAGGCCAGCATCTTTTCCAGCGTCGCGTCGTCAAGATCGGACAGGATCCCGTCCCGCGGGACCGTGCCCCGCGGCCCCTCATCCCGCGGTGCCTCATCACGCAGAACGTCGCTCCGGTCGATCGTCGTCACACTCGAACCCTTCGATAGGCGCGGTCATCACCATCGATGCCCGTCGCATCGGTCGTCACCGTCGATGCTGGTCGAATCAGAAGCCCTGACCCAGAGGCATTGCGCACCGGTGAACAGGTCGAGGGTCCCACGACGACCCGCCCTTCGGCCCCCTCTCGGCGAGCCGGTCACCGCCGGGTCACCCGGACGTCGACCGGGCCCCCGACCGGGGGTCGGCTGCGTAGGCTCACAGCATGGCCAAGATCGGCGTCTTCCTGCTGGATGACCACGAGATCGTGCGCCGGGGCCTGCGGGAGATGCTCGAGGACGTCGGCGAGTTCGCGGTGGTCGGTGAGGCGGGGACCGCCGCCGAGGCCCGGCGGCGGATCCCGGCGGCCCGCCCGGACGTGGCGATCCTGGACGGTCGGCTGGCCGACGGCAGCGGCATCGACGTCTGCCGCGACATCCGGTCCAGCCATCCCGAGGTGGCGTGCCTGATCCTGACCTCGTACGACGATGACGACGCGCTGTTCGCGGCGATCATGGCCGGCGCGGCCGGTTCCCTGCTCAAGCAGAGCAAGGGTTCCGATCTCGTCGCCGCCATCCGGACCGTCGCGGCCGGCCAGTCGACCCTCGATCCGGCTGTGACCCAGCGGGTCCTGACCCGGCTGCGGGAGGGTCCGGCCGAAGACAAACGGCTCGCCGGCCTCGGCCCCCGGGAACGGGAAATCCTGGCCCTGATCGGCGACGGCCTGACCAACCGCCAGATCGCCGCCCAGCTGCACCTCTCGGAAAAAACGGTCAAGAACTACGTGTCGTCGCTGCTGGAGAAACTCGGCCTTTCCAGCCGCACCCAGGCCGCCATCCTCTCCACCAAGATCACGACCTGACCCCGGACACCTCCGGAGCCGGTTGGGTATATCGGCCTGCTCGCAGGGGCCGGGCGACCCCGTGCCGGACCGCCTCCGCGGGCGCACGCTCGAGGGGACCGTTTTCCAAGGTGGGAGACCCATGATGACCGACTCCGCAGGTAAGACCCACATTCCCCATGTGATCGACGCGCACGCCGTCGGTCACCTGAACGCCACCGGGGTCCGGGCGGCCGATCGGGAGTTCGAGCAGGGGCTCACTGGCGCCCGGGACTACGCCCGGCGCAACGGCGGGGTCGGCGGGTTGGACGATCCGAACGGACCGCCGGATCACCCGCTCAGCGCCTGGCTGGCCGAACAGCGCCTGTGCCATCTGGAAGACCGCCTGTCGGAAAACCGCCGCGTCGCGTTGGAAAGCATCGAGGGCTGGCGATGGACCCGGCCACGCCGCCCCGGCAGGTGATCGAAATCCCGCCTCCCGGAACTTCCGGGGGGCGGGCGAGTCCCTCTACCGGGGCTCCTCGGCTGTTACCGGGACTCAGCGCTTTTACCGGGACTCTGTGGCGCCGGTGAAGAACTCCTCGACGGGGCGCCGCGGGGTGGCGGCCAGGGGTCGCGCCCCGGCCGGGGGATAGCCGACCCGGACGAGCATCTGGATGTGCCCCATCCCGCCGGCGGCTCCGGCGAGCAGCGCGCGGGTCGAGTCGACGTCGATGGCCTGCCCGAGCGGGGACGCGGCCAGGCCACGCCCGGTCGCCGCCAGCAGGACCCGCTCGAGAGCCTGGCCGGCGGCGAGCTGATCGGTGGCCCGGTCGGAATCGGTTCCGATGATCAAGACGGCGGGCCGTTCGACGTCAGTCCCGCCCACCCGCAGGCCCGCGTCGCCCGCGACGTCGAAGTCCCGCATGACGAACTCCGCGGTCCGGTTCCCGGTCGACGGGACCACCGCGGCGCGGGGGATGCCGTCGACCGCGGCCGGGTCGGTCCGGCTCCAGTGGGCCAGTTCCGCGCGGTAAGCCGGGTCCTGGGTCTCCAGCCAGTCCGCCCGCGCGGTCAGGACGGCCGTGTCGATCCGCAGGTCGGGGTCGGCCACGGTGACGAGCCAGGCGCCCTCCGCCTCCGCCGCCCGCCGCAGCCCGTCCAGCACGGCCGTGGGAACGGGTCGGCCGTCGAAGGGTCGGCGGTCGGTGCGCCGCCGCTCCATCATCTCGGCCAGGGCGACCTCGTCCTTCGTGGCCGGCGCCGCGCCGACGATCCGCAGGGCGGCCACCGGGGGGCGGCCGGTCATCAGGTCCCCGTCGCCCAGCGGACCGATCGTCACCTCGGGCGCCAGCCCCAGCCGGCGGACCGCCAGCCGCGCGTTCAGCAGGGCCGCGCCGCAGCTGACCAGCAGCTGCCGGCCGGCCGGGTCGGCGACGGCCAACTGGCGGGTCGGGTCGGCGTAGAGGTCGAGACCACCGTCGACGGCCACCCACCGCCAGGGCTGGGTGTTGTGGATCGACGGGGCGAGCGAGGCGGCCGCCACCACCGTGCGGGCCTGATCCGGCGACAGAGCCCGCACCGTGGAGGTGGTGGTGGCTGGCGCTGTGGAGGTGGTGGGAATGGTCATCGCGGTCACCGCTTTCGTCGGGTCGGCTACCCGGCCAGCGTCTCCGGACCGCGGCCGGTCCGGCAGGGGCGTTACGGCCCCGACCGCTGGGACCTTGGTCCGGGCCGGGACGCTTTCCGGAGCCGGCGGCCCGGGTGGAACACGACGGAGGTCCCGTCGGGAGCGGGCGGAACGTCTCTTACCCCGCTCCCCTCGCTTCGGAAGTCTGGAGGCACACACACCGCGGGTTTTGTTGAACCGCCGCGAAGGGACAGGGCATGTCAGAAATTGTGGTCGGAATCGACGGCTCCCCGTGCTCCGTCACCGCCCTGGAATGGGCGGTCCGCGAAGCACGGCTGCGCCACGAAAGCGTGCGCGCCGTTCTCACCTGGGCGATCGACGGGCGCTCGGCAATGCTCGAAGCGACCGCCGGACGCGAGGAATCCGACGCGGAAAGCGCCGCCGGACACCTTCTGCACGCGACGGTCACCCCGGTCGCGGATCGCAACCCGGACGTGAAGATCGATGAACGGCTGCTCCACCGGGCGCCGGTGGCCGGCCTCGCCGAGGACGCTGAATACGCCTCCCTGCTGGTCGTCGGGGCCCGCGGCCTCGGCCCGCTGCGTCGTCTGCTGGTCGGGTCGGTCAGCGCCGGGTGCGCCCGCAAGTCCAGGGTCCCGGTCGTCGTCGTCCGCTCGCCCTCCGGCGCGGATCCCCGGCCGTCGGCCGACCCGCGGCCCGGCGACGGGGGCGGCGGGCCACCGACCGGTCCGGTGCCACCGACCGGCACAGTGCTACCGACCGGCCCGGTGCCACCGATCGTGGTCGGGGTCGACGGTTCGGACGCCTCGCTGGTCGCGCTGGCCTGGGCGGCGGAGGAAGCGGCGGTGCGGGGCGCCGGCCTGAACGTGATCCACGCCTGGTCGGTCCCCGCGCTGGCCTACGCCTCCGGTTACTACGGACCGCCGCGGTCGGAGATCGAGGAAGCCGAACAGTCCGTTCTGGACGGGGCCGTGGCCGGCGCGTTGGGCACCGCGCCGGTCGTCGCGGTGGCGCCCCGGCTGATCGCCGGCCGCGCCGCGCACATCCTCGTCGAGGCCGCGGCCGGGGCGGCGCTCCTGGTGGTCGGGGCCCGCGGGCACGGCGGCTTCGCCGGCCTGACCCTCGGATCGACCAGCCACGAATGCGTGCTGCACGCCCCGGGCCCGGTGGCGGTGATCCGAACGCCCGCCCGCGCCGCGGCCGGCACCTGACCGGGCCGGACGACAACTCAGCCCAGCGGAGCCGACCATCGCAGGAGCGTCCCGCCGGCCGGCCGACCGGTCGGGGAAAAGGTCCCGCCGCACGCGTCCGCCCGCTCGCGCAGGTTGGTGAGGCCACTCGACCGGACCGGCTCGCCGAGGCCGACGCCGTCGTCGTGGACCTCCAGCACGACGGCGTCGTCGCCGGCGGTGAGGCGAACGTCCACCGACGTCGCCCGCGCGTGCCGGACGACGTTCGACAGCGCCTCCCGCAGCACGGCGCCCAGGTGGCCGGCGACGTCGTCGCTCACCGCCGAGTCGAGCGGGCCGTCCAACCGCAGGTGCGGGGCGAATCCCAGGGTGGCGGCGGCCGCGTCGACGATGTCGCACACCTGGGCCCGCAGCCCGCCCGGGGTCCGGTCCCGGAGGCGGAAGATCGTCGTCCGGATCTCCCGGATCGTGTCGTCGAGATCGTCGACGTAGGTCGCGATCCGGGTCGCCGCGGCCGGCGCCCGCTCGGCGGACCCCAGACCCTGCAGGCCGATCGCCACCGCGAACAGCCGCTGCACCACGTGGTCGTGCAGGTCGCGGGCGATCCGGTCGCGGTCTTCCAGCAGGAGGACCTGGTCCCGGTCGGCGTGCGCCTGGGCCAGGCGCAGCGCGAGCGCCACATGCCCGGCGAATCCCGACGCCATGTCCAGGTCGCTGTCCGTGAACGGATGGCCCGGGTGCCGGCGGGCCAACATCAACGCACCGCTCGTCGCACCGCCGGCGACCAGCGGGATCACCATGACCGGGCCCATCGCCAACGGATGGAGCGGGGCGAAACCGGCCTCCGCGGACGCGTCGACGCTCCGGACGGCGCGGGCCTCGGCGACCGACCGCCCGGCCAGCGATCCCACCATCGGGAACGTTCCGCCGGCCAGCACCTCGGAACCCGGTCCGTCGGCGACCTCGACGACCAGCCCGTCCCCGTCCCCGTCCCGAATCATGATCACGGCCAGGTCGGCCGTGGCGACCTCCCGGGCCCGGCGGGCGATCAGCGCCAGCGACCCGGCTCCCGTGTCGAGGATCTGCCGGGTGATCTCCGTCGAGGCCTGCAGCCACCGTTGGCGGTGCTGGGCCTCGTCGAACAGCCGGGCGTTGTCGATCGCGACCCCGGCACTCGCGGCGAGGGCCAGGGCGAGTTCCTCGTCCTCGGCGGTGAAGGGTCGCCCGTCCCGCTTCTCGGACAGGTAAAGGTTCCCGAACACCTCGGTCCGGATCCGGAGCGGCACCCCCAGGAAGGTGCCCATCGGCGGATGCGCGGGGGGGAATCCGGCTGCCCGCGGGTCGTCGGAGATGTCCGTCAACCGGACCGGCCGCGGGTCGGAGGTCAGCACCCCGAGAATGCCCCGCCCCCGGGGCAGATCCCCGATCCGGCGTTCGGTCGCCTCGTCGACCCCGACGTGAATGAACTGTTCCAACGCCCGGTCGGGGCCGATCACCCCGAGGGCGCCGTACCGCGCGTCCACCAGTTCGCAGGCCGCCTCGACGATCCGCCGGAGCACCGACGGCAGATCCAGGTCGGCGGTGACCGCCCGGTTGGCCCGCAGGAGCGCCCGCAGCCGACCCTGCGTGGCCAGCATGTCCTGGGCCCGGTCGACCAGCTGGGTCAGCAGTTCGTCGAGCTCGAGGCGGGCCACCGACGAAAACGCCAGGTCGGCCGGCCCACCCGGCGGGTCGGGATCGGCCGACGAGGGTTCCACGGCCTGACCGTAGCCCCCCGGTCGCGTTGGCGGTGGCGGAATCAGCCGTCGCTACGGAGCCGCGCGCAGGGTGGTTCCGTCCGGCTTCCACTCCAGCGACCAGCCGTAACGCGCGGCGACGGCCGCCTGCGGTCCCTCGAGGAAGTCGTTCTCCCGGCGGATGATCAGATCGTCCTGGGCCACGTGGAACGAGGCGACGACGCAGGTCCGGGCGTTGGGCGCCGATTCGCCGAGGCGGATGGTGAGCTGCTCGCCGGTCCGGGCGGCAACCGCCAGCACCGGCCGCAACAGGGCCCATTCCGGCGCGCCGTGCAGCCCGTAGGCGAAGACGAAAAACCGCGTGAACGTTGGCAGCGCGCCCATGTCAACGAAGATCGTCTGTCCTTCGCGCTCGTCGCGGCGACCGAGCCGCAACACCTGGCGGGGCGCGCCGGGCCCGGGGGCGGAAACGGCGTCGTCGAGGTCCTGCAGGACCCCGACCGCCCCGTCGCCGGCCTGCCACAGCGCGCCGAGATGAAGGTCGCTGGGGCGGGGCATGCCCGTCTGGGTCAGCAACGGCGACCACCGCAAGGTCACGCTCACGGCGCCCGAGCCGCGCTTGGCGGCCGTCCAGGTGGTGGCCGGATGATCGTTGTCCAGCGCGGTGACGTGCTCGTGGCGCTGCCGGTAGCGCGAGGACCGCTCGCCGAACTCGGGGCCGGTGGAGGCCCGGGCCGGGCCGCGGCCGGTGGACGGCCGGGCCACGTCGACCGGAGCCGCCCCGGACGGTCTGCCGAGGTCGAGCGGCGAACGCGCGGGCGCCGACGGCGCCGGGGACGCTCGGGTCGGCGCCTCCGGGCGCGACGGGACCGGGCGCGACGGGACCGGGCGCGACGGGGCCGCGCGCGACGGCGCTGCGGCCGGGGTCCTTTCGGCGGCCGGCGCCGGGCGGGCTGTCGGCCGCGGCGCGACTCCCGATGGAGCGGTCGCCGGAGCCGCCGGAGGGTGCAGATGCTCCGCCACGTTGCGCCGGGCCCGGGCCCGGGACGTCCGGGTCAGAAAGGCCGCCACGTCGACGGGATGGGCGGTGGCGACGTCCCGGCCCTCGGCGCCGGCCAGGCCCGGCAGGCCGGTTGCGTAGCCCTGTCCCACGGCCCGGAACTTCCACCCGGTCGCGTGCCGGTAGAGCTCGCCGAAGATCATGGCCGTCTCGATTCCGGTCTCGGCCTCCAGTCCGTACCGGACGATTTCGAGACTGTCGGCGTGGTTGAGCACCCGGATGTAGGCGCCCCGCACCGACCGGAACGTCTGCCGGCGACCGGCCGCGTCGAAAATCGCCGCCCCGAACTGCAGCCGGCTGACCTCGGCGGGCACGGCCGACAAGGTGACGACGAGCTTCTCCGCGTCGCCGATGAGCGGGCGCGAGGGCGGCGGGTGGGCACCGAGCCGCTCCGCCGGGTTGGGCACCTGATGGGCCAGCAGCATCCGGGCCCACGGCGCGCCGGACTCCACCACGATCACCACCCCGTCCAGCTCGACGGTCGAGGACCCGGGGCCGTCGTTCCAGCCGAGGCCGATCCGGACCTGGTCGATGCCGGGCGCTTCGGCGGACAGCAGCACATTGCCGCCCTTGGGCAGGGTGACGGTCATGCCGCGGCCGGCCGAACCAGCGTCGGGGGGCGGACCGGATCCGGGCGGCGGGTCATGAATCGAGGTCGGACCGGCGGAACTTGGCGTCCAGGAAGCGCGCCTGGATCGCCAGTTTGGCGGCGTCGCCGGTATAGACGAGGTCCTGCAACTCGCCCGCGCCCTCGTCGAGCAGCTGAAGCTGACGGACGAGGTCGTCGCCGGGCGTGGTGCCGGTGACGCCCGGCCGTTCGGCGTACTGGGCCGGCAGGGCCAGGAAATCCCCCAGCGCCCGGGGGAGGTACTCGTGGATGATCGCGGTCAGATGCCGCAGCTCCTCGTCACTGGCCGACTGGGCCTCGATGTAGCGCAGCAGCGGCCGCAGGACGTCGTCGATGTCGCGCACGGTCGGTACCGCTCCGGGCGGCAGCCGGCCCCCGTCCGCGTTCGCCCGCCGGACCAGTTCGGCGAGTTCCCCCTGCAGCTGCCGCACCGGCCGGACGACCTCCGCCGCCGCGCGGGGCCCGTCGCCGTCGGCCGCCGGGCGCGCTCCCTCCGCGGCGGGGTCGGCGGAGTCGGAACGCCGCCGGAACAACACGGCGCCTCCTGTCCGTGCCGATCGCGTCGAACGCCGATCAGCCTTCGTTGGCGCGGGCCCGCTCCAGGTACGCCTTGGAGCGTCCCACCTGGGTCTCGAGTCCGGTGACGGTCGTGGCCATGCTCTCAACCGCCTTGGCCTTGTAGGTGTCGATGGCATCCATCGTCGCGAAGATGTTGTCGAACGCCTTCTGCAGCGTCTCGACGTCGATCGTGCTGGACGACGCCTGCTCCTGAATCTGACCCGACTGTTGGCGCAGCATCTCGCTGGTCGACAGGATCATGTTGTTGGTCGTGGCGTTGAGCGCGTTGATCTGGTCGAGCACGAGCTTCTGGTTCGCCAGCGCCTGGGCCACGATCACCGCCGTGCGCAACGCGGCGACGGTCGTGCTCTGGGCCCGGTCGACGCCCTTGATGAGCTCGACGTTGTTCTTGCGGACCAGGTCGAGCGCCAGGTAGCCCTGCACACTGACCGCCAGCTGGGTGAGCAGGTCCTGCTGACGCTGCCGGATGGTGAACAGCGCGTCCGAGGTGAGCGCGTCGGCCGCGACCGGGTCGGTGGCCCGGACCCGGTCAATCTTGGTGGATACCGCGCCGTCGATCGCCTTCGCGAGCGTCGCGTACTCGGTCAGCTTGCCCATGGCCGCCCACAGGTTGGCCTTTTCCTGCTCGATGGCGGCATTGTCCTGGCGCAGCTCGTCCTGCCCGGAGTCGAGCGCCTTGATGATGCCGTCGAGCTGCTTCTGGGCCGACTGGTAGCGCTGGAAATAGCGCGAGACCTTGTTGCCGAACGGCACCACCCCCAGCAGCTTGCGGGCGCCCTTGAGATCGGCCTGGCCCGGGTCGAGCTCGGTCACCGTCTGGCGCAGTTCGACCAGGGTGCCGGCCACCCGGGCCTGGGCGTCGCCGCCGCCGCGCCCCCCGCGGCTGCTGCTGAGCGCGGCCGCCGGCCGGTCGAGCATCCGGTTGGAGACCCGGGCGCTGGCCACGATTTCGCGCTCACCCATCCGCGCGATGTCGTTGATCTTGTCCTGGAAGGCCGGGCTCTTCGGGTCCTGGCCGGCGAGATCATCGGCGAACGCCGCGGCCTTGGTCCGGAGTTCGGCCCGGGTTCCCTCGTCGAGCGGGACCATGCTGTCGACGCGGTCGTCAGCGACGACCGGAACGGCGGCCGGCGGAGAGAGTTCGAGGACGCCGACGGAGCCCGTGGCCGTGGTCGGGCCGGCGGGCGGCGTCAACGGCTTGCTCAGATCCAGCGAATCCGACATGAACGCCCCTTCTCAACCCCGCGCACGCGCCCTGGCGGCCACGCCGAACCGGGCGCCCGGCCGCGTCGACTTTACGCGAAGTGTCCGGCCCGACCGCGGCGGTCCCAGGCGGTCGCGGGCGGTTGCGGCCCCATCGCCGACCGTGGTTACGGAGCTGAGTGTATCGACGGACGGCGCCGCCGCAGGCCGACCTGTCATGGTCGTCCGTCCGGCCCCGGGCCGGCGGAAGGCGTCGGGCGCCCCGCCCGGTTCCCGGGGACCCGGGCGACCGACCGCGATGAACGGTGCCGAGCCGGCCGGACCGACCGGCCCAGTGACGAGTGGTCAAGGGTTTCCGCCGGCCGGACGACGGTGACGCGTTGAACACACCGTTCCAAAATCCAGCAGAGCCAAACCGCAAGAACAAAAAACACAACGGACGCAGTGGTCGAGCAAGAGTGGCACTAGATCTGCTTTTTCCCTAAGTTCCCCGGTTGGCGCCGGTCGCAACCGACGAGGTTCGTGGGCGCCGCGACACCGGGAGGCGTACCCGTGGGCATCCTCGGCAACTTGTCGAACCGCGTGCTGGCCCTGACCGCCGCCGGAGCGGTCGCCGCGACGGTGATCCTCACCGCGTGCGGCGGAAGCGGCGCCACCGCCGGATCGACGGGGTCGTGCGTCGCGGTCACCGGTGTGACCCCGAAGCAGATCAACTACGGGCTGCTCTACACGGCCAGCGGTCTGAACTCCGAGTCGTTCGCGCCCTACCGGGCCGGGGTGGACGCCCGCCTCGGCGTCGCCAATGCCAGCGGCGGCGTGTACGGCCGGACGGTGAATTACGCCTGGGCCGACGACAGCGGCCAGACCCAGCCGAACCTCACCGCCGCCCAGCAGTTGGTGAACGCCGACCACACGTTCGCGATCCAGGAGTTCAGCCCCTCGCCGCAGGGCTCGGCCGGCTGGCTGGCCAGCGCCGGGGTCCCGGTGGTCGGTACGTCGAACAGCGCGATCTGGACCAGGTACCCCACCATGTTCAGCTACTTCAATCTGATAACGGACAGCACCGGTTCAATCACCACGTGGGGCAACTACGCCCGGACCCTGGGCGTCAAGAAGGGGGCCATCCTCCTGTCGAAGCTGTCCAACGGGTCGGTCCCGGTCGGCGCCCAGCTGCAGGCCAGCCTGAAGTCCGCCGGGATCCCGGCCATCACGATCAATGCCGAGCCGACCGTTCTCGACGTCGATGCCATCGTCCGGCAGATTCAGGCCAGCGGCGCCGACTTCATCACCGGGATCGTCGATCCGGCCGAGTTCATCCAGATCGCGGTGGCCGCCCGGGCCGCGATGCCCACCATCAAGATTCTCTCGCTCATCGGCTATGACCCGGGAATCTTCGCCGTGGGTAAAAAGCTCGCGGGAATGAGCATCTCGGTCAGCTACGTACCGTTCGAGCGCCCGTCCGCGGCTCACCAGGTATTCCTGGACGCCATGGCCAAGTACGCACCGCAGCAGCAACCGGCGGCCAATGAAATCGCCCTTATCGGCTGGGTGGACGCGGACCTGATGCTGCGGGGTCTCCAGGCGGCCGGCCGCTGCCCGACCCGCTCGTCCTTCATCACCAACCTGCGCGCCGTCACCAGTTACGACGCCGGCGGTCTGCTCTCCTCCCCCGTGAACATGAGAACAATCTTCGGGCAGCTCACGACCTGTTACTCGATGGTGCGGATCAGCCCCGACGGGCGCCGGTTCGACCCCGTCGGTAACGGACCCCTGTGCGGTCAACGCATCTCGTGATCCGGCCGCACCGCGCTCAGTCGGGCGGTTGCGCCGCCTCCCCGGGCCGGGTCCGGGGTCGGGAGCGGGGTGCTTGAAAAGACCGTCGAGAACGACGGTGATGAGCCGGTGCCTGACCGCGTCCCGATCATCACCCCCGGCGCGCCCGGCCCCCACCGCGGCGTCCAGCATCACCAGCACCAGCGTGGTCGCCCGCCCGAGGCCCGTCCGGCGCGCGGCGGGGTGACCAGCGGCGCGACCAGCGCGACCCCGGCCGGGGCTCCCCGGGACCGGCGCCCGGGCGGCCCGCTTCGGCCCGACCTTGTGGAAATTGCGTACTCGTGTTAAGAGAGTTACGTTCTCAATTCTTCGGAGGTCGGTGTGCCGGTGCCTGATCAGACCCGCGAGGTCGCGGTGGTGACCGGCGGGGCGTCCGGCTTCGGCCTGGCTCTGGCCGCCCGCTGTGCCGCATCCGGCCGCGACGTCGTCCTGCTCGACCTCGACGGCGAACGGGCGACCACCGAGGCGGCCACCCTGGCGGACGCCCACCCGGTGCGGGTCGAGGGTCACCGCGCCGACGTCAGCTCCGGCGCCGACCTGACCGCGGTGGCGGGCGGGGTCGACACCCGGTTCGGCCGGTGCGACCTGCTGTTCGTCAACGTGGGCGTGCAGCAGTTCGGAGCCGTCGAGCGGCTGACCGACGACGACTGGCGCTGGCTTCTCGACGTGAACGTCATCGGCGCGGCCCGCACCGTCCGCGCCTTCCTGCCCCTCCTGCGGCGCGGCGGGACCGGGCGGATCGCGTTCACCGCCTCGGCCAACGTGCTCGCGCCGGCCGCCCGGCTGGGGGCCTACCAGGCCAGCAAGGCCGCCCTGGTCGCCCTGGCCGAGACCCTGCGCATCGAACTGGCACCGGAATCCATCCAGGTCAGCGTGATCTTCCCGGCCGGGATGATCACTCGCCATCTGGAGAGCAGCCTCGCCGCCCGACCCGCCGACCTGCGTTCCTCGGCGCCGCGCGACGACGACCGGACCGCCATGCTGGCCAGCCGGCCCCTGACCGCCGCCGACCTGACCACCGCCGACGCGGCCGCCGGGCGCGCGCTCGACGAGGTGCTCGCGGGCGAGCCGTACGTCGTCACCCACGGCGAGCTGGCCGGCCCGGTCGCCCGTCACCACGCCGCGATCGAGCGCGCCCTGGCCCGGATGACGTCCGGCCCCGGCGCCGGCCCCGCCGCAACGTCACCAGCGTCATCGTCACCAGTGCCGGTCACCGCGCCGGCCCCGGCCCCGGGAGGCGTCACGGACGACATCGAGGCGATCAAGCAGCTCAAGGCCCGGTACTTCCGGCTGCTCGACACCAAGGACTGGGACGGCTTCGGCGAGTTGTTCGCCAAGGACGTGCAGGTCGACACGCGGGACGCGGGCGGCGGCGTGCAGGACGGCGTCGAGTCCTTCGTGTCCATGACCCGGGAGAGCCTGGCCCGGGCGGTCAGCGTCCACCACGGTCACACCCCGGAGATCACGCTGACCTCACCGACCGCGGCAACCGGCGTCTGGGCGATGGAGGACCGGCTCCAGTACCCCGACGGCGGTCCGATCAAGCAGTTGCACGGCTTCGGCCACTACCATGAGACCTACGTCAAGGCCGGCGGCACCTGGCTGATCGCCTCGCTGCGCCTGACCCGCCTGCGCACCGATTTCGCCTGACCAGCGGTCGGAAACCGCCCGGCCGGGCGCTCCGGCCTACGCCGAACCGCAGGTACTGACGGCTGGCTTCCCCGCGAAACGGTCGGCCAGGTAACTGACCGCGCCGGCCTGCCCGGTCAGCAGCCCGGTGGCGTGCTCCCCGGCCAGTTGCTTCCAGACGACGTTGACCCCGGCCGCGCAGTAGGTGTCGCGCAGGGTCAGCGCCTGGCCGAGCGGCACGAGTTCGTCGCTGGTCGAGTGATAGAGGTAGATCGGCGCCTTCGGGGGCGACCCGCCGAGCTTGTTCTCGCTCAGGCGGGCCTGCCAGGCCGGACTGTCGAGCGGATTGGTCGTCGCGTAGTCGGAGATCTTCTTGAAGGGGTATTTGACGATCAGCCCTTCCACGCACCGCGTCCGGATGTCGGCGAACGCCGTCCGGCCCGCCGCCGTCAGGTAGCTGTCCAGGTCCAGGTCCGGGTAGGCCGCGTTGAGGCCGATGGCGGCGGCCCCCTCGAGACCGGATCCCAGACCCCCGTCGAGCAGGGCCGCGACCTTGGTCAGGTCGGCCGGGACCCCACCGGCGGCAAGGCCCTTGAGGGGCAGTTCGGGCGCGTAGCGGGGCGCGAGCTCGCCGGCCCACGCGGCGGCGCCGCCACCTTGGGAGTACCCGTAGAACGCGACCGGAGCGGTCCGCGACAGACCCGTCCGCGGCAGGCGGGTCGCGGCCCGGACCGAATCGATCACCGCCGGCCCTTCGGACCGGCCCACCACGTAGGTGTGGTCGCCGGGCGTGCCCATGCCCTGGTAGTCGGTCTCGGCGACCGCCCAACCCTGGTTGAGCAGCGCCGAGACGGCCAGCAGGTTGTAGTTGATCCCGTCGCGGGAGGTCAGGAGCCGCGAGGGCGCGCAGTTGTCGGCCAGACCGATGGTTCCCGGCGCGAAACCGACGATCGGCGTCCTGGACAGCGGCGTCGTGGTGGATTTGGGCAGATAGATCGTGCCGCTCACCGCGTCGGGCCGGCCGAGTGCGTCCGTGGACAGGTACAGCACCTGGTAGATCGTCGTACCGGTCGGCGGTTTGATCGACGCGGTCGCGGTGACCGGGCGGTACCGGATGACGTCGCCCGGCCGACCGGCCGGCAGAGGCGACGGCGGGGTGTAGAAGGAATCGTCGGGCGAACCCGGAGCCGCTGCTACGGCGGAGGCCGCCCGGGCGCCGCCGGATAACACCGCCGATCCGATGAGCATGGCCAGGATCGCGACGAGGAGAAGTGCGGTGGCCGACCCCCACCGTCGGGCTCTACGGACAGACCGGGCAAGCATCGGGGCTCCTCGCGTCGCGGTTGATACCAACCGGTAACTTCTGTCCAACTGTGGAGATCGTCAAGGCACTTTCCGGTGAACCGGCCCCCGGAAGGCACCCACCCGCCGTGATTACCTACTCGCGCGACGTCAAAGACTTGTGAGAACCTTGACTTCGACGTCGGGAACTGTAATCTTGCCGACACACTCTGGCCGCCCAAAAGGATGGAGTCGGGTGACCCTGCTGCCCTGTATTTGTTCATCGGCAAAGTGACATTGTTGGCTGGGAGGCTCACAATCCGGGCCGAATCGCGCCGCTGCGGCGGTGGGAGCTTCGGGTACCGCCGCTTTGGTCCAATATCTTTAGCTGATACAAAGGAAATAACTTGTTCCCGGGTGGGCCGATGACTCCGGTCCCGACCCGTTCGGTCCCGACCAGGGCCGTGCGCCCCGCGCCGCCGGACCCTGCGTTCGGTTCGCGTACCTCACGGAATCGCCCCACACCCTGTGGACACCACTCACCGATGGGCAGGACAGCAATGATCCAGAAGAAAACCAAGCTGCTCGCCGCCGGCGCGGCAGCCGTCGCGCTGGTCGCCGCGGCCGGGTGCAGCTCATCGAGCTCCGGCAGCGGCGGCAGCAGCAGCCCGACCGGCGCGGCCGGAAAAGCCAACAAAACCATCACGATCGGCCTGTTAACGGACCAGACCGGACCGGCCGCGTCGGGTAACAGGACCAGCGTCGATGGCCTGAAGGCCGGAACGGTGCTGGCGGCCCGGGAGGGCTACACGATCAAAACCATCGTCGCCGACACCGCGACCAACCCGGCCACGGCGCTGAGCGCCGCCCAGAAACTGGTCACCCAGAACCATGTCACCGCCGTGGTGGCCCACTCGGCCCTCACGTTCGCGGTTTCCAGCTACCTGACCGCCCACAACGTGCCGGTCGTCGGCGCCGGCGAAGACGGCCCCGAGTGGATCACCGCCAAGAACATGTTCTCCGTGTTCGGCGCCCTGCACAGCAGCAAGGTGTCCACCACCCACGGCCTGTTCTTCAAGAGCCAGGGCGTCACCAACCTGGGCGCCCTGGGCTACTCGATCTCCCCGCTGTCGGCCGAGGCCGCCAAGGGCGCCAAGGTCTCAGCGGAGCACGCCGGAATCAAGGTCGGCTACCTCAACTCGAAGTTCCCCTTCGGGAGTACCAATGTCGCTCCCGTCGCGCTGGACATGAAGAAGGCCGGCATCAACGGCTTCATGGCCACGATCGACCCCAACACCGCGTTCTCCCTGATCACCGCGCTGCGCCAGCAGGGCGTCAACCTCAAGGCGGCGCTGCTGCCCACCGGCTACGGCGGCGACCTGACCCAGGCCGGCCCGGGCGCGCTGAAGGCCGCCCAGAACGTCTACTTCGTGCTCGCCTACCAGCCGATCGAGATGCAGACCGCCGCCACCAAGCAGTTCTCCGCCGACCTGACCGCCGCCGGCGTCACCGGTGAACCGACCTTCGCGATGTACAACGGCTACGTCTCGGTCGGGCTGCTGCTGGAGGCCCTCAAGACGGCCGGCGCCAAGCCGACGAACGCATCCCTCATCAAGTCCCTGTCCAACATCCACGCCTTCACCGCGCTGGGCCTGTTCGGCGACCACAAGCTCGACGTCAACGACCGCACCAACATCGTCGGCGGCGTCGACAACTGCGAGTGGATCACCAAGCTCGAAGGCAGCACCTTCAAGCTGGTCAAGGGAGCCGACCCGATCTGCGGCACGACCATCCCGGGCGCGACCGTCGCCCCGTCCTCCTGACCCACCACCCCGGCACCACCTGAATGACCAGCACCAGCACCAGCACACGGCCGGCCCGGCCGCTGCCTCTCACCGCAGCGGCCGGGCTGACCTGCACTGCCGGGTCGGGGAGCGACGGCGGGGGACCCCTGACGGGTGGGCCGGGCCGCCGGGACAATCCGGTCACTGTGGCACAATGTTGACGTCGACGTCGGGAAATGAGGGGCCATGCGAACGGTTGTCATCGGTGCGTCCAGCGGACTCGGTCGCTCTATCGGCGTCGGTCTGGCGCAGCGCGGCGCGCAGACGGCGTTACTGGCCCGGCGCCACGATCGACTGGTGGAAGCGGCCAAGGAGGCCGGCCCGGGGACGCTCGCGATCGCCTGCGACGTGACGGACGAGGCATCCTGCCGCGCGGCGATCGAGGAGGCGGCGAACGGACTTGGCGGTATCGACGCGTTGGTCTACGCAACCGGCATCGGCCCCCTCGCCCACCTGGCCGACGTCAGCGCCGCCACCTGGGCCCGGGCCTTCGCCACCAACGTGACGGGCGCGGCCCTGGTCACGGCGGCGGCCCTCCCGTACCTCACGGCGTCGACCGGCCGCGCCGTCTACCTGTCCTCGATCAGTGCCTCCCAGACGCCACCCTGGCCGGGTCTCGGCGCCTACGCGGTGAGTAAGGCCGCGCTCGACAAACTGGTCGAGGCCTGGCACGCCGAGCACCCGCACATCGGGTTCACCCGGCTGGTCGTCGGCGACTGCGTCGGCGGCGAGGGCGAGTCGGGCACCCAGTTCGCCTCGGACTGGAACCTGGAGCTGATCGGCGCCTTCCATCCCATCTGGGCGGCCCGGAACTACCTGACCGGGACCCTCCTGGACGTCGAGGAACTCGTCCGCGCGGTGCACAACCTGCTGGCCAGCGGCAGTGGTACCAGCATCCCCTCCCTGGTCGTCACGCCGCGGGCCACGCCGGCCTGAACAGCACCCACCCGGGCTAGAGAACCGGGGCCGCCTCCGGCAGGTCGTGGACGACGGTGACCCGGGTCCCGTCGAAACTCAGCAGTCCGGCGATCGGAAGGCTCTCGGGCCGCGGGTCCTCATACGACCAGGCGACGTCCTCGATGACGACGTCCCCGGTTTCGACGGTCCAGTAGGAAGCCGTGCCCTTGTAGGAGCAGTATGTGGTCGTCGTGCTCGGGCGCAGCAGATCGGTGTTCACCTGATCGGGCCGGACGTAGAGCCGGGGCTCGAGGGCGGTCTCGTACACCCCGATCGGGTCGGCGGTATCGACCAGCGTCACGCCCGCGACCTCGACGCGCAGGTGCCGGGCGGTCCGCAGGCAGTCGACCCGGTGATAGGGATTGCGGGCGTGGCCGAACACCCGCTCGTCCTCTTCGTACCATTCCTCGACCGCGTCCCAGGGCACGTGTACGTATCCCGCGGCGATGGGTTCGGGCCGCGCCGCCTCGGCGACCACGTCCTTCTCCGGAAACGCATAGGTCGGGGGTTGCCCCGGCCGGTGGACCAGCAGCACCTGTTCGCTGTCGATCACCGTTCGGCCGGCCACCCGGCCCCGGACCCGGCGCCGGAAAGGCTCGACATAGTCGACCGGGCTGGGAATCGGAACGCTGAAGCGACCGGCGGGCCGGGCTGAAAGCGGTCCCCTGCCGGTGGTCAGGCTCATATCGCGGTCCGGCTGTCGCCCGGCCGGCCCTGGCTGGCGAAGGACCGCACCATGGCCTCGACCGTGAAGGAGGCCAGCAGTTCCCCGGCCTCGTTGTAGACCCGGCATTCGGAATGGGTCATACCGTCCCCCGCGAAGGTTGAGAGGTGGTGATAGCGCATCCACTCGTCCGCCCGCACGTCCGCGTGGAAAGAAATAGCAATCGCATTGATCCCCATCGACAAGGTCCGGTGGGCCTGGTCCTGGCCGATTCCCTCGTACGGCCGCAGGGCCGCGGCGATCGACATGTGCCCGGTGAACTGGGCCAGCAGCCCGGCGTGCAGGTACGGATCAGCCGGCACCGCCCGGAAGCGGACCCAGGTATCGATGACCGGCGGGCCGACCGGCGCGTCCGAACCGTCGGAGTACGCCCCGTCGACCACGCGGATGTCCCGCCCGGTGACCGTCATGTCGCACGGCTCGCTGTCGTACGGTCCGGCCGCCGCCGGAGCCGGGTCCCCATGGCGGATCACATCCGGGGCGGTGACGTCGAGCAGCAGGGTGCCGCTCGCCCGACGCCGCCCGTCCTGGCTGACGTGCACGATCAGCGCGGTAAAGGACCGTCCCGAGCTCAGCTCCTCGATCTCGAACCCGAGGGGCCGGGTGGCGTCGGCCGCCCGGTAGAACATCATGTGGGCCGACACGACCCGCCGGCCCGGGGCGTGACGACCGGCGGCCACGATGGACTGACCGAGCATCTGACTGCCCTCGACCACCGGTCGCCGGTGGCCGGCCAACCCGACGCTTTCGTAGCGGCGTTCGCCGCCCGGCCGGACATCCAGAATGTCGATCAGATCCGCGGCATCACCCCAGGTCGGGAACTGCTTGATGCTGACGTCGCGGGGCGCGTCGCCCTCGACCGCGTCGACCAGTTCGACCCGCACCCGGTCGTGGTCGAAGGCGACCAGGCCCGACAACCAGCTCAGCTGGGCGGGCGGCGCGGAAAAGCTCCACGCGGCGTCGCGACCGTCGACGGTGACCTCGTCGGCCGGGTCCGGCCACCGGGCCGGGGCGTCCCGCACCTTGCCCTCCAGCGTCCACAGCCGACCCGCGCCCTTGACCGGGCAGACGACCTCGTGACCCTCGTCGTGCAGGACGTCGAACCGGACGTCCGACGGCGGAAAGTACAGCGTCGGCGGCTGGCCCGGCTCCTGCCCGCGGACGGCGGCGGTCGTCTCGGCGACCAGCTCATCGCCCCACCAGGCCCGGGCCTGGTGGAAGCCGGGCCGGCGTACGATGGCCGGCTCGGCGGCTGGCGTGACCTCAGTCGATACAGGCTGCACGCTACGGAAAACTAACACTGATTCCGGCCCGAAGCGGGCCGTCCGGACCCGGCCGGGCGCAAGCTGGGCGCCGGCTGGGCGCCGGCTGGGCCGCACAGCGCCGGACGACGGGCCAGACTGGCGGCATGCGATTTCTCGAGGTCGACGGTCTTGGCCAGGTGAGCCGGGTGGGGCTCGGTACGTGGCAGTTCGGCTCCCGGGAGTGGGGCTACGGGGCCGGCTACGCCTCGGGCGGGGCCCGCGACATCGTGCGCCGGGCCCTCGAGCTCGGGGTGACCTTGTTCGATACCGCCGAGGTCTACGGATTCGGCAAGAGCGAGCGGATCCTCGGCACGGCCCTCGGCGACGATCGCGACTCGGTCCTGGTGGCCAGCAAGATCCTGCCGGTGGCGCCGTTCCCGGCGGTGGTCCGGCACCGGGAACGGGCCAGCGCGCACCGGCTGGGGCTGGACCGCATCCCGCTCTACCAGGTGCATCAGCCCAATCCGGTCGTGCCCGACTCGGTGACCATGAAGGGGATGCGCCGGCTGCTCGCTGACGGTCGGATCGGCGCTGTCGGCGTATCGAACTACTCCCTCGCCCGGTGGCGGAAGGCGGACGCGGCGCTCGGCCGGCCGGTGGTGAGCAACCAGGTGGCCTTCTCGCTGGCCCAACCGGGTCCCCTCACCGACCTGGTGCCGTTCGCCGAACGGGAGAACCGGATGGTGATGGCGTACAGCCCGCTGGCCCAGGGGCTGCTGGGTGGGCGGTACAGCGTGGACAACCGGCCGGGCGGGATTCGGGCCACCAACCCGCTGTTCGGCCCGGAGAACCTGCGGCGGGTGGAGCCGCTGCTCGACACGCTGCGGGCGGTCGCCGCCGCCCACGACGCCCAGCCCGCGCAGGTGGCGTTGGCCTGGCTGCTGGGCCTCCCCCGGGTGGTGGTGATCCCCGGCGCGTCCAGCGTCGAGCAGCTCGAGTTCAACGTGGCGGCGGCCGACCTCGACCTCGACGCCGAATCCCGCGCGGCGCTCACCGCCGCCGCCACGGCGTTCAGCCCGCAATCGGCGACCCGGACCCTGCTCGACCGGGTGCGATCGAAACTCCGGGTCCAGCCAGGGTCGGATGGCCGCCCCGGATCCTGACCGGCGGCGCGGCCCGGTCTACGACGACGGGGTCAGCTCCTTCACGATGCCCCGTTGCCGCAGCAGGCGGCCGGCCCCTTCCCCGAACCAGTACGCCTCCTCCAGATGCGGCTGGCCGGAAAGAATCGCGTGGTCGATCCCCAACGAGTGGTATTCCTCGAGCCGCTCGGCGACCTCCTCGTGGCTGCCGACCACCGCGGTACCCGCTCCCCCGCGCACGAGCCCGTAGCCGGCCCACAGATTCGGGTAGATCTCCAGCTCGTCGCGACTCCCACCGTGCAGGGTGCGCATCCGGGCCTGGCCGACCGAATCCATCGCGGCCAGATCCGCCTGCGCGGCGGCGATCCGTTCCGGGCTGAGGTCCTCGATCAGCCGCTCGGCCTCGACCCAGGCCTGCCGGGCCGTGTCCCGACCCAGAACGTGCAACCGGACCCCGAACCGCAGGTCGTTTCCGGCCGCGGCCGCCTTTTCCCGCATCCGGTCCAGGCGCACCTTCAGCTGCGGCGGGGTCTCCCCCCAGGCCAGGTACACGTCGACGTGGCGCGCGGCGACGTCCTCGGCCGCGGGACTGGCCCCACCGAAGAACAGGGGCGGCGGACCCCAGTCGCTCGGCAGGGCGGTCGCCCCTTCGACCTGGAAATGTTCGCCGGTGAAATCGAACGGCTCGCCACTGCTGGCTCCCCGCAGCACGGTCAGGAATTCCGCTGTCCGGGCGTACCGCTGGTCGTGGGAGAGGAAATCACCGAACCGCCGCTGCTCGGTGGGGTCCCCGCCGGTCACGATGTTGAGGTACAGCCGGCCCCCGGAAACGCGCTGGAAGGTCTGCGCCTGCTGCGCGGCCAACGTCGGACTGATG
The DNA here is from genome assembly GCA_026225295.1 of Frankia alni. Classification (GTDB taxonomy): domain Bacteria; phylum Actinomycetota; class Actinomycetes; order Frankiales; family Frankiaceae; genus JAMFSN01. Next base: position 9,382 of record JAMFSN010000339.1, on the reverse strand, counting down.
AACCCGGGCCGGAACGCGACCAGGAACTTCAACCGCTTCGTCACCTGCGACAGCGCGGCCGTCGTGATCCAGGAGTCTTCGCACCAGCTCCCGGTCGGGGTCAGCACCGCCTCGAAGCCCAGCTGTTCGGCCGACCGGGCGATCTGGCCCAGGTAGTCGATGTCCGGAGCCCGGTCCACGGCCGCCTTGTCGCCGAGGCCCCCCGAGCCGGCCCGGCCGGAGCTCACAATTCCCCGGCCGTCCCCGTTGGTGGGCAGATACCAGTGCAGGTGCAGCGACATCGGCGGGCCCCTTCGGAACGCGGTTCGACCGGTGAACGAGACCGATCACGGCCCGGTCCGACCGCGCCCGGCCCGGCTCCGGGCAACCCACCCAGCTATGCACACAATCTAGATGGGAAATGTGGGTGTCAAGCGGGCCTAGTCGACCTGGACCGACTGATCACCGGTTGCCCCACCGGCTACCCGGGCCCGGTGACCCGGCCGGATCGCACCGCCCGGATGGTTGGTCCGCACCGCGCGGGCCGGATACCCGGGCGACCCGGGCGGAGCGAACCGGCCCGGCGGCACTGTAGCTGGAGCACTGATCCACGGCCCGGCGCCACTCACGTACGGGACGGCGGCCGGGCGGCCGTCGGGGGTGCGGTCGGTGGTGAAATAGCGTCCCGGCGGCGGAACGGTCGGAATGGCGGGGCCCGGCCGCGGGCCCGCGTCAACGGTTACTGCCGTCCGCGCGCTGACCGGGGCGGCCGTCGGGCCGCCGCGGTGCCGACCCGCGGCCGGGCCCACGAGAGCCGGTCCCGGGGCGACCCGGCCCGGGGCGGCTGGGCCCGGGGCCGCTGGGCCCGGGGCGACCGACCGGCGGCGGGCCGGGCTCGCCTCCGTCGCGCTCGCGGTCCGGGCCCGCTCCCGGGGATGGAAAGGCAGCGACAGGTGCAGCAGGGCCGGAATCAGCATCGCCCGCAGGATCAGGGCATCCAGGGCCACCCCGACCGCGAGCCCGAAGCCCAGCACCTTCATGGTGCGCGGCTCCTGCGCGGCCACCGACACGAAGACGACCAGCATGATCAGGCTGATCGTGAGCACCATGTGGCCGGCCTCGACGTGGCCGGTCCGGATCGCGGTGCGGTCGTCCTCGTCGCCCGTGTCCGGTTCCCGCAGCCGACTGAGCAGGCACAGATGCATCCCCAGCGACAAGCCGAGGACGGCGATCAGCACGAAGACGACCAGGAACGGTTCGATCGGACCGGTCCCGACGCCCAGCATGGTGGCCAACCGGGCCTTCTCGAAGAGCATGGTCAGGACGCCGAGCGTGGCCGCGCTGACCAGGAGGCTGGTGGCGGTCACGGCCGCGGCCAGCAGCAGGGACCGCAACCGGACCAGGACCGTGATGCCGATGGCCAGCAGTTCCAGCACCAGGAAGGCCGGCAACTCGTCGGCGAACCGGTGGGCCATGTCTCCGAACAGCGCGTTCTGCCCGCTGATAAGGACCGACAGCGTCGTCCCGCGGGTTGACGCGGGAACCGTCTCATCGCGCAGCCGGCGGATGAGGTCACCGGTTGCGGTGGCCTGCGGCCCGTCCTTCGGGAAGACCTGGATCATGGCCAGGCCCCGTTTGGCGTTCGTCGCGACCACGAAGGCCTTGTCGACGCCGGGGGTGACGCTCAACCCGTGGATGAGTCGCGGCACCACCGTGGGGTCCGCAGCGAGGTCACCCTGCGCGACCACGATCAGCGGTCCATTCAGGCCGGGAAAGAAGTCCGCGCTGATCAGGTCGTAGGCCCGCCGGGTGCTCATCGACGTCGGGTCGACGCCCGGGTCGCTGCCCCCGAGCCGCAGACCCAGACCGGGAATGGCCAGCAGCGTCAACGCCAGCAGCGCGGCGCCGGCAATGAACCGGGGCTGGCGGTGCACGAGCCCGGCCCAGAAGGTCCGGAAGCCGGGTCGGCGCGGCAGCGCGGTGCCGGTCGTCCGCAGATGGGTCCGCTCCGTCCAGCCCAGCAGATGGTGGCCACAGATCCCGAGCATGGCGGGCAGCAGCGTCGTGACCAGCAGGACACTGACCGCGGCGGCGCCCAGCGCGGCCAGGGCGATGCCGTCGAACACCTTCAGGCGCAGGAACAACGTGCCGACCATGACCAGCGCCACGCACAGGCTGGCCTGCACCGTCGCCCGCCCGGGCCTGGTCATGGCGGCCATCGCGGCATCGGCGGCTTCGAGCCCGGCCCGCAGTCCGCTCTGCATGCGGCTGATAACGACGATCGCGCCGCCCAGGGTCATCCCCAGCCCAAGCAGGACAGCCAGCAACGGGGCGAGCGTGGTCATGTCGAGGTGCCGGGACAACACCGTCACGATCGAGACCACCCCGACCGCGGTCGCGCCGGCGATACCCGCGCAGGCCGCGACGCCCGCCCCGGACCGGACCGTCAGGCACAGCACGATGAGCGCCACGAAGATGCCGGCCAGGATGGGGGGCGTCGACAGGTGCCGCTCGGCGATCGACGTCGCCCCACCGCCCGAGACTTCGACCTGCAGGTTCGGGCCGTCGTAGCCGCGCGCGACGGCAATCACCCGCCGCACCGAGCCGAGGTCGGGCGCGAACTGCGAGCTCTTCATGACCACCGACATCAAGGCGGTGCGGTTGTTCGCGCTGATCGGGGGGACGCCGAGCACGGCCGAGCCGCTGGCGCCGTAAGGGTCGGTGGCCAGCAGCACCCCGGGCAGCTTCGTGATCCGGGTCCGCATCGCCTCGGCCTCGTCGCGGAGCACCGCGTCCCGGACGGTCCCCGTACGGCCGTGCAACACGATCGTCTCGGTGTCCGGCACAGTGCCGCCCGGCACCACCTCGGGCAGCAGGTCGAGCGCCTGTTGCGAGTCCGACCCGGTGACGCCGATGTTCTGGCTGTAGGCGGCGCCCAGCGAGCTGGTCCAGATCATCCCGCCGACCAGCGCGGCGAGCCAGGCCGCCACGACGATCCAGCGGTACCGAAGGCACCACCGCGCTGAAGCCGCCACCGCGCACCACTCCCGGTCATTGTCGACGGTCGTCGATCGCAGCCGGCGGACACCGGTGCGATCGACATAGCCGTCAATGGCATTTCGCCCTTATCGGACGGACCGCCATTGATAGCGGAAGCGGCGGCCGGTGTCAGATCCCGAAGCGGGGACGGGCCGAGATCTGCCCTAAGGTGTCGGTGGACGACAGATCCTGTGACGATGGTGCACGATTCTGATGATCCATTTTGGCAGCGGATCGAGGGAGCCGATTTCGAGGCCGGCCGGACCGGCTTGTCGGCCGAACGGCGACTATCCGAACAGTGGCGACTATCCGAACAGTGATGTGAGGTCGTCCACCAACGAAGCGCCCGCCAGGCAGCCGAGCGAGCCGGCCGCCGCGCTGGTCGGTGTCCCGGCCGGCGCTTCCGTTGCGGCCGGGTTCGCGGATCCGACGACGGCCGTACCGGCCAACCTGGCCTTGACGAACGTCGCGGCTGCCGCGTTGTACTTCGTCGTGTAGTCGAGGTGAGCAGCGATGTTCAGGCCACCGGCACAGAAGGGGTCGCCGGTGTCGCGGTAGGACTGGATCTTGTCGGCACAGGCGGCCAGGGACTGGAAACGGGCCTTTGTGTGCGTGAGTACGCATGGTCTGCGGTCTCTCCAGTGGGTCGGGCGCCCGCTCGGCCACGCCGGCCGGGTCGACGCATCCTGCGTCGGCCCGTCCGGACCATTGCCGACGCAGCACCATTGCCGGTTTCCCCTCCGACAATGGGAAAAGTTAACAGAGGACCGTGAATGAACGATCGTTCGCATCCAAGTGGGCACCTTCGGGTCGGGTCGTACATTTTCCTGCGGTTCGTTCACTGTGCTGGCGAGGTAGACGTCGATCCCCAGGGCCGCGGTGTCAGCCGCGTGCTGCCGTACGTCGGTGTCTTTGCAGATAGCGAGCCCCAACCGCCAACCGTTCACGTCGAGGACGGCCGGCTCCGGGCCCGGGGCGAACCGCTTCGCCTCGGCCGCACCCGGCCACATCTTGCGGTAGGCGACGACCGCCCCGGTTCCATCGATGGCCAGCGTGGCGATGTTCGGTCCGCTCCAGGACTCTTGCGGGCCGGTCAGCGGCTCGTCGCGGGTCACCCACTGTTCGGGCGGACGTTCGGGGTTTTGTCGAACGTCGCTGGTCGTCGCCATGCTCCATCCCTCAATCGAACGTGAGTTCGATTCAACCATCCGGGTGCGCCGATTGCCAACCGGGCCGCCGTCGGGCCGCGCCGTCACGCGGCCACCGGGTCGGTTTGGCGGCCGCCCCATGGCCGCGGGGACCACCTGTCGACTGACAGTCACCCCCCGCGCCGACCCCGAACCCGAGATTCCGGACAGCGTCGGCGGGCTGGCCGCGCACGGCCCGAGCGAAGGCGCTCCCGCCGGGCGTCCCGGATGGGATCCACCTCAAGCCGGTGGGGGTGTGCCGCCGGACACGGGACGCGGCTGACAGCCAGCGGATCGTGACCTGGGCGCCGGTCGGCAGCAGTGGTTCTACCTGGGGTCTTTCCCTGGTCCCGGGTCGGCGAATATTGCCGCGACAGGTGCGGTCCAGCGGCGTACGGTTCGAACATGAGTTCGAACCCGGGCATCGCCGACGGTGACGTTCACCGCCCCGAAATCCTGCGCGCGTTCGACGTCATCCATGCGGAGTTGGACGCACATGGCGAGGCGGCGTTGTTCGGTCTGACCGATGACCAGATCGTGGAGGCGTTGGTGCTGCGGGAGGCGTTGGCCCGCCGGCTGGACGCGCTCGGGCTGGGTCTGGTGCGGGAGCTGGACGGCCGGGGGGTGGGGAGTCGGGCCGGATCGGCGAGTACGGCGTTGTGGATCCGGGACCGGGTGAAGATCCGGCCACGGGAGGCGCAGGGCCGGGTCCGGTTGGCGGCCGCCGTGGCCGGGTCGTTCCGTGCGACCGGCCACGCCCTCACCACCGCCGCCATGTCGGTGGATCACGCTCAGGTGGTGGTGTCGGTGGTGGGGCGGATCCCCCGGCATCTGGCCACCGTGGAGATGCGGGGCCGGGTCGAAACGGTACTGCTCGACGTGGCCCGGACGGTGGATCCGGGCGATCTGGCGAAGGTCGGCCGGGCACTGCTCCTGACGTTGTGTCCCGATGATGGGGATGACGACGCCGGTAAGCGGGGCCGGCGGTCGTTGTCGATGCGGGACCGGGACGACGGCATGACCGCCCTGCACGCCGTCCTGGACCCCGAAGGCGCCGCCCTCGTCACCGCCGCCCTGGACCCCCTCGCCCGCCCCCGGCCGGTCTCGGACGGGCAGCGCGATCCGCGCCCGGCGGCCCGGCGGCGGTGTGACGCGCTGATCGAGCTGTGCCGGAAAACGTTGAACGACGGGCGGCTTCCGGACACCGGCGGGGTCCGCCCGCATATCGCGGTGCTGGTGCCGTTCAGCACCTTGACCGGGGTGTATCACGGGGCCAACGGGCCGTTCGGGTTCGGTGGACCCCACAGCTTTGCCGCGACCGGCTGGCGACCCGGAACGGCCGACAGCCGGCCGGGTGGGTCCGGGCCGGGTGGGTCCGGTGGTCGACCCGTCATGGCGGACGGGGGACCGGCTTACACCACCCACGGCGGTGTTCCCCTGCCCGTGGGGGTGGTTGACCGGTTGGTGTGTGACGCGTCGGTGCGGCGGGTCGTGTTCGGGCCCGACAGCGAACTGCTTGATGTCGGCCGGGCGAAGCGCACCGCGACCCCCGCGATCCGCGCCGCGGTCACCGCCCGCGATCAGATGTGTACGTATCCGGGATGTGATCGGCCGCCCAGTTGGACCGAATGTCATCATCTGATCCCCTGGACCGCGAACGGTGACACCGCCGTCGACAACGCCACACCGCGAACATGGGACATAGGTCCTGGCCTGCGCAGATAGAGCAGATCTGGCCTGTTCGCTGGGGGTTTCGCGGTAGAATTGACCTTGTCCGGCCGCCTGGTTGGGCGGCCCACGACCGGTGTTACAGCACCGGCCGGGGGCCTTGATCGCGAACCTGCACTGACAGGAGTCACGACCCATGACCATGTTCCCAGATCGTGAAGCGGCGGTGGCCGCTGGTCGGCCGTCGGGTCTGTCGGCGGTGCTGACGGTGAACCCGGCCGAGACTGCGCACGTGATCGAACCTCCGGCCCGTAGCTTTGCGATGCCGCTGCGGCCGATGATGGTCTTGCCGGGCGGGCTGCGGCTGTGTGTCGATCACAACGCTCCGCATGCGGCGGCGGCGCAGTGGTGGCGGCTGCTCGGGGTCGCCTGCGTCTATGCGGCGATGTGGCATGACCACCATGCGGAGCGGGACGTCTGACCTGCGTCATGTGAGTGCGGCGGACGGCCGGTAACCCGCTGGGGTCGCCGGCCGTTGCCGTTCCTACTGCTGGCTGGTCGCCGTCGCCGGAGATTCGGTACCCCGCTGTTTTTGTCCACGGGTCGGGGTGAGCTGATCTCCTCCGTCGGGCGGGCAGGCGTTGCCCTACTCCGGGTTCTCCCGGGCCGGCAAGGACCACCGTCGCGGCCGGTGGCGTGCGTGGCTGCGTGGTCCTTGCCGGGTCGGGGGGTTCCGGGGTAGCCCTTCGGGGTGTCCGCCCGGCGGAGGAGATCAGCGACCTTCCACCCCCCGACGCTGAACGGGCGGCGTTCCCCGCTCCTCCGGAGAGAGGGCCGGGGTTCGGGGCAGCGCCCCGGCACGTTGTGAGGCGCTGGTGGACCGAGCGGCGGTGAAAGAACTGCACCGTAAGCCTGTCGTGGACGGTCAGTCGTCGCGGCTGGGGACCGCCTGACCGGCGTTAGCGGCGGCCGTGTCTCCTGAGTTTCTGTAAGTCGGGCTCGCCATGGGGGGTTGCCGGTCGCGCTGGCGGCCTGGGTGGCTACGCTGCGTCTGGCCTTTTGGTACGGGGGTGGCCGTGTCTGATCCTGATGGTGCCGGTGGTGTCCGCCCGGCTGCTGCGGTGCGGGTGTTCGTGTCGTATGCGCACGAGTCGCCGGAGCACGCGGAGGCGGTGCGGGATCTGTGGGTGTTGCTGCGCCGGCGCGGGGTGGATGCCCGGTTGGACCGGCCGGCGGCGGAACGGCGGCAGGACTGGCCGCTGTCGATGATCGAGCAGGTCCGGGAGGCCGATTTCGTTCTGGTCGTCGCGTCGCCGGCCTATAGGCGGCGGGCCGAGGGCCGGGCGGCGGCCGATGAGGGTCGGGGTGTGCAGTTCGAGGCGGCGCTGATCCGCGAGGCGCTGTACGAGAACCGGGCGGTCACGTTCGAGCGGGTGCTGCCGGTGGTGTTGCCCGGAATGTCAGCCACGGACATTCCGGTGTTTCTGCAGCCGACATCGGCGACGAGTTACCGGGTCGAGGAGATCACGGCGGCCGGGATCGATCAGCTGCTGCGGGTCCTGACCGGCCAGCCGTGGGAGATCGAGCCGCCGCTGGGTGTCGTACCGGTGCTGGGGTCGCGCCGGCCGGTGCTGTCGACCGAGACCGAGGCCGGGCCGGTGGCCGGCGGGGTCGCGTTGCGGCACGAGGTGGTGGTGCGGGTCGCGGTGGCGGGGCGGCAGGTCACGACCCGTACCGAGTTGGCCGGGACGGTGCTGGGTGAGCGCACGACGTCGGTGCCGGCCGGGCTGGGAGAGGTGTGGGCGGCGCTGTCCGGGCCGCCGCTGTTGACCGATGAGCGGTTGGCCGACGCCGGCCGGCGGCTGGCCGGCGCGTTGTTCGACGAGGCGACGCTGGCCCGGATCGTGGAGTTGGCGGACCGGTCGCCGATCGGGTCGACGGTGGACCTGGTCATCGAACCGGTCGGCGTGGCGGTGGGCTGGCCGTATGAGCTGCTGCGGCTGCCCGACGGGCGGGTGCTGGCGGTGCTGCCGGCCGTGCAGATCCGCCGCCGACTGCCACTGAATGAGCAACCGGCGACGGTGGGGCCGTTGCCGGGCCCGTTGAAGATTCTGGCGGCCGTGGCCGCGCCGGATGAGACCGCGACCGCGAGCCCACCGTTGGATGTCGAGGCGGAAATGCAGGCGGTGCTGGACGCGGTCGGCGCGCTGCCCGGCCCGGCTGGCACCGGGGCGCAGGTCCGGATTTTGGAGGTGGCGAGCCCGGCTCAGATCGAGCAGGCGCTACACGACGACCAGTACCACGTGCTGCATCTGTCGGCCCATGGCTCCCCGGAGTCGGTGGAGTTGGAAGACGAGGACGGCCGTCCGGTGTCGGTCACGACGGCCGAGGTGGCGGGCATGCTGCGAGCCGGTCGCCGTCCGCTGCCGCTGGTCGTGGTGTCGTCCTGTGCGGGCGCGGCGGCCGGGACGGAGGGGCTGGCGGCGTCGCTGATCGCGCACGGCGCGGACCGGGTGCTGGCGATGCAGGCGCCGGTCACCGACCGGTATGCGACCGGGTTGGCCCGCCGGCTTTACCGGACGTTGGCCGACGACCCGACCGTTTGTCCGGCGGTGGCGTTGGCCGATGCCCGCCGGCAGCTCGACGCGGAGCGGATCATCCAGCTGCGGGCCAGTGGGCAGCTGCGGCCCGAGTACGGGGTGGCCACGCTGCTATGCGCCGGTGGGGACCCGCCGCTGACCGACCCGTCCGTGCCGGCCGAGCGGCTGGTCCGGTCGACGACCCCGTCGTCGGGTGGTTCCGTGCGGGCGCTGCCGGTCGGGGAGCTGATCGGCCGGCGCCGAGAGCTGCGAACCGCCCTGGCCGTCCTGCGCCGCACCCCGGCTGCCGTCGCCCGGTTCGGGCGGGTGAACGGGGTGGCGCTGACCGGGATCGGGGGGATCGGCAAGACGGCGATCGCGGGCCGCCTGTTGGCCCGGCTGGCCGACGACGGCTGGTTGACCGCCGTGCATGTCGGGGCGTGGAGCCCCGGTCTTTTCATCGGTCAGGTCGCGGCGGCGTTCGGCCAGCGGCCCGGGTTCGGCCCGGTCCGGGAGGTGTTGTCTGACCCGACGGTTGCCGATTCCGCGAAGATCGGTGTCGTGCGGGACCTGCTCGGGCAGCTTCCGCTGCTGGTGGTGTTCGACGATTTCGAGCAGAACCTCACCCCGGGTGGGCAGGCGTTCGTCGACCCCGGCTTCGCGGAAACGTTCGACGATCTGTGCGCGGCCGCCACCGTCGGGGCGGTGCTGGTGACCTGCCGCTACCCCGTTCCCGGCGCGGCCGACTATCTGCACCCGCTGCCGGTCGGATCCTTGACCGCCGCCGAACTGGGCCGGCTGCTGCTGCGCCTGGGCTCGCTGAGCAACCTCAAACGCGCCGACCGCGCGGTCCTGGCCGCCACCATCGGCGGCCACCCCCGGCTGATTGAATTCGTCGACGCCCTACTGCGGCAACCGGGCCGCGGACGG
>JAMFSN010000047.1 GCA_026225295.1 Frankia alni | reverse complement strand
TCGGAGCGGCGGTTTTCGGGGTCGCGCGCCGGGGCGCACCGGTGGTGGCCGCGGCCGACGGACGGGCCGCCGCCTTCGGTGCCGCGGACTCGGCCGCCGCCGGCCTCGGGGTCCCGGAGGCTCCGGTCGGGTCGGCGTTCTCGCCGCGGAACGACTCGTAGATGTCGAGAACCACCTGGCGTTGGCGCTCGGTCAGCGTCTTGTCCCGCATGACCGCGTCGACGACGTCGCCCTCGCCTTCGCGCTCGTCCAGGAAACCGGCCTGGACGTACAGCACCTCGGCCGAGATGCGCAGCGCCTTAGCGATCTGCTGGAGGATCTCCGCGGACGGCTTGCGCAGACCCCGCTCGATCTGGCTCAGGTACGGGTTGCTGACCCCGGCCTGCCTGGCCAGCTGCCGCAGGGAGATCTCGGCTGAGCGGCGCTGGTCCCGGATGAAGTCACCCAGATCCCGCACATTGAGGGATGCCACGCCCGTCACCTCCCGCCGCCGGCCCGGCCGGACGGCCGGTCTGCTGGAACCGACCCCGGGAACAACCCCGGGAGTCTCGGAACCAACAACGGAAACGCTACGCCGCTGCGCTAACTACGGCAAGCGGGCCAGCTAGCACCAGAGATCGGTCGTTGGCCGGGTCGACCCACCGGCGCTGGACTTCCGGCTGCCCATTGTGATCTGCCTCATGATGCCGGCGGCCATGATCCCGGTCATGATCCATGGCCGGTACGGCTAGCGCGCCACCCACGTCGCGTTAGCGGTACCAACCCGCGGTCCCCACCCCACCCCACGCCACGCCACGCAGGCTGGTGCCGCACGCGCGGCGACCATCGCGGGGCAGGACAGCTAACGGGTCGCCTGAGCCAGCCATTCGCGTTGGGTGGCCAGGCTCGCCTCGGCCTCCAGGTCCGGCTGCCCGGCCGCCCGGGCCCGCTCGACCTTCACCTCGAGCTTGGCGACCGACTCGCGCAGGCGCGTCACCAGCCGCGATGCTTCCGGATCGGGGCGGCGCCAACGCTCCCGCTCCGAGTCCCGGATCTTGTCGGCGACCGCCGCGAGCCGGCGTTCGAGGGCCCCGGACATCTCCCGGGGGGCCCGCCCGACGGCGTCCCACCGTTCCTGGATGTCGCGCAGCCGGCGGTTCGCCTGCTCGTTGTTGCTCAGATCCAACGCCTCGGCCTCGGCCAGCAGCTTCTCCCGCTCCCCGGCGTTGACCCGCTCGAGCGCGTCCCGTTCGGCGTTGACCGCGTTGCGGCGGGCGAAGAACACGTCCTGAGCCGCGCGGAACCGCGCCCACAGCGCGTCGTCCACCTCGCGCTGGGCCCGGCCGGCCGCCTTCCAGTCGGTCATCAGGGCCTTGTACCGACCGGCCGTCGCCCCCCACTCACTCGACCCGGAGATCGACTCCGCTTCCTCGCAGATCGCCTCCTTGCGGCGGGTCGACTCCGCGCGCTGGGCGTCCAGGGCCGCGAAGTGCGCGCCCCGGCGGCGGGTGAACTCGTCCCGAGCAGTGGTGAACCGCTTCCACAGGTCGTTGTCGGTCCGGCGGTCGACACCGGCGATCTTCCGGAATTCGTCGGCCAACGTCCGCAGCCGGTCGCCGGTCGCCTTCCACTCGGAGCTGCCGGCCAGGGTCTCGGCCTCGGCGACGAGCACCGTCTTGGCTTCGACGGCCGCCGCCTGCTGCTGGGCCTTCGCGGCCGACTGGCGGGCCCGCCCTTCCTCGGCCGCGGCCACCAGGGCCGTGAGGCGCGTCCGAAGCGAGTCCAGATCCCCGACGACCGCCGCCGTCGGGAGCGAATCACGCAGCCGCCGGGCGCTCGCCCCGACCGCCTTGGCGTCCGCGGTGGGGACGGTCAGCCGCTGTTCGAGCAGTACCACCTCGGCCACCAGGTCGTCGTAACGGCGGACGAAGTGCGCGAGGCCTTCCGCGGGTGACCCGGCGCGCCACGATCCCACCGCCCGTTCGCCGCTCGACGTCCGCACGTGAACGGTGCCGTCATCGTCGATTCGGCCCCAGCTGGAGCCCGGAAGATCGGTCATGGTCGTCCAGAGGATAGGCGTCGGTTGCGGTACGGGTCGATCCGATTGTCCAGCCGGTGGGCAAAGGGGGGCCCACCGGCCGGGGAACAGCAACGACCGCCGCGGGCGGGTCAGCCGAACAGGTGGGGCGTCACGGCCGCCCCACCGGCGGCCGCGGCCACCCCCACCACGATCGAGGCGAGGACATTGAGCGGGGCGAACCACCGGGGACCGTCCTGCGCCAGCCGGAGCGTCTCGTAGGAAAAGGTCGAGTAGGTCGTCAACGCGCCGCAGAACCCCGTCCCGATGAGCAGCACCACGTCGTGGGACGCGGCCGCGTAGCCCGCTCCGGCCACGCAGCCCAGGATGAAGCAGCCGGTCACGTTGACCACGAAGGTGCCCCACGGGAAGACCCCCGCGTGGCGGGCCTGGACCGCCCGGTCGGTGAGGTAGCGCAGCGGCGCCCCGACCGCCGCCCCGGCCGCCACCAGCAGCCAGGTCACGGGGTGGCCCCCGCCGTTCCGGCCGTTCCGACCGGCGCCGCCGTCGGCGGTGGCCCGGGCCGCGGCCGGGCCCGGCGGACGACCGTGGCGCCGGCCCACGCCGCCGCCGTGGCCGCCGTGAGGGTCCCGGCCAGGTAGGCGATCGCGGTCGGAACCTGTCCGAGTTCCACCAGCCGCCGGATGTCGACCGCATACGTGGAGAACGTGGTGAACCCGCCGAGTACACCGGTACCGAGGAAGGGCCGGACCAGCCGGCCCAGGGTCGGCCGGTCGCTGATCAGCGTGATCAGCACCCCCATCAGCAGGCAGCCCAGCACGTTGATGCCGAACGTCGTCCACGGGAAACCCGTGGGCCGGCTCGGCCACACCAGACCCGCGCCGTACCGCGCGGACGCCCCGAGGACGCCGCCCAGCGACACCGCCGCGAGCACCGGGGCCTGCTCGCGGAAGGACTCCCGGCGGTCCCGGAGGTCCGCCGCCGTGACGTCGGGATCGACCCCCGGGCCGTCAGCCGGGCCGTCAGCCGGGCCGGTTGCGGGGCCGGTTGCCGGGCCGCCCGGGACCGGCGTCATCGGATGTTCATCGGCGGGTCGGGCACCCGCGTGTGCACCACGGGTCCGCTTCGGTACAAGATGCGTAGCCGTGAGGGAAGCTGATAAGGGCCAGGTGTGGTCCGCCGCGCCGCGACCGGGGCGGATCGGATGACGATCCGGGGTCGCGGCGCAGCGTGGGGGCACGGCGACACGCCGCGCGCGGCGGCGCTGCTGCTGCCGGCCTTCGTGGGACTGATCGCCTTCATCGGGGTCCCCACCTTTCTCACGATCTTCGTGGCGGGCACCGACAAGTCGCTGACCGGCCCGTCGTTCCACTGGACCGGCACGGCCAACACCCGGACCGCGATTCATGATGGCGCGTTCCACCAGTCGGTCACGAACACCCTGCTCTACTGCCTGTACACGATCATCCCGGCGCTGGTGATCGGACTCGCGCTGGCTCTGGCCGCCGCGCGGGTGACCCGGGGCCGGGGACTGCTGCGGCTCGCGCTGTTCCTGCCGGTCACCGCGAACCTGGTCGCCATCGCGGTCGTGTTCAGCTACATCTTCGACTCCGACGGCCACGGCCTGGCCAACACCGTGCTCGGCTGGTTCGGCGCGGCGCCGGTGAACTGGCTCGGCGGCACCGCCACGGCCCTGCCGGTGGTCGCATCGGTCGGCCTGTGGCGGCTGGTCAGCCTGGTCTTCGTGCTCTACCTGGCCGGGCTGACGGCGGTCCCGGAGTCGGTGTACGAGGCGGCCGAGGTCGACGGGCTGCGGGGCTGGGCCCGGTTCCGGTGGGTCACCTGGCCGCTGCTCGGGCCGACCACCGTCTTCGTGCTGGTCGTCGTCACGACGCTGACCCTGCAGACCTTCGACACCGTCTCGGTACTGACCGGCGGGGGTCCGCTGGGGTCCTCGACCACCCTCGTCTACTACATCTACCAGGTCGGCTTCACCAACTCCTTCCGCATCGGGTACGCCTCGATGCTGGTCGTCCTGCTGTTGGTGGTGGTGATCGGGGTGGGCGCCCTGGGGTCGGTGCTGGGTCGCCGGGCCCGGGTCCGGGCCGCCCGGACCTCGGCGGTGGGGGGCTCGATCGCCCTGCCCGGCGGCGCACCCGAGCCGGCCGCCCCCGCGCTCCCGGTGAGCGCCGGAGCGGGTCGGTGAAGCCCCGGTTCGGTCCGGCCACCGTCGGCCGGTGGGCGCTGCTCACCGTCGGCGTGATCATCGCGTTGCTGCCCTGGGTGTGGATGCTGCGCACCGCGCTCGGACCGGGGCAGAACGCGCTCGGGATCTCCTCGAACCCCATCCCGTCCTCGATCACGTTCGCCCACTTCTCGGACGCGTTCCGGGCCGGCGCGCTGGGTCGGGCCCTGATCAACGGGTTGATCGTCAGTCTCGGGATCCTGATCCTGCAGCTCGCCACGGCCATCCCCGCCGCGTATGCGTTCGCGTGCCTTCGGTTTCGGGGCCGGACGGCGCTGTTCGGGCTGGTGCTGGCCGCCCTGCTGATTCCGCCGCAGGTCGTCGCCGTACCCAACTACGTGACGGTTTCCGCGTTCGGGCTGGCCGACACGCGGTTGGGGCTGGTCCTGCCGTTCATGACCAACGGGATAGCGATCTTCCTGCTCCGCCAGTACATGACGACCATCCCGCCGGCGTTGCTGGAGGCGGCCCGGATGGACGGCCTCGGGACGTGGCGCACGCTGCGGAAGATCGTCGTGCCGCTGTCGATGCCGGCCATCGCCACGACCTCGGTGTTCAGCTTCCTGCTGTCGTTCAACGAGTACCTGTGGCCGCTGCTGGAAGCGCGCTCGCCGGCCATCGCGACGCCCCCGCTGGCGCTGGCCCGGCTGACCCAGGGAGCGAACGGCTTCCCCGACTTCGCCCAGCTGTGCGCGGCCGCGCTGATCGTCAGCCTGCCCACCCTCGTGGTGTTCGTCGTCGCCCAGCGGCGGCTGACCGCCGGCCTGGCCGGGACGGGCGCCGCCTCGTGAGGCCCGCCCCACCCTGACCCGGCACCAACCGCTCCTGCGACCCTGACGACCCAGCCCTGACCCGGTGGCCGGCCCGCCGGCCCTGAGAGGAACCACCGTGATCCGGAACCGACGACCGCTGCCGCTCGTCATCATCCCGCTGGCCGTCGCTCTGACCGCCGCCGCCTGCGGGGGCGGGGGCAGCGGGTCCCCGTCGGTGAGCAACACCGCCGCGCTGCGCCCGACGGTCGGCGCGGCCACGGCGTCGGTCGACGACGTCAACGGGGCCAAGGCCTCCGCCGCCTGCCTGGCCAAGGTGAAGTCCCTGCGGGTGGCGGTGGTCGGCACCCTGAACGACGCGACGAAATCCGCCGACGCCTACATGGCCAGGGCCCACCCCGGGATCAAGATCGACCTGTCCGCGACGGCCGGCAACTACACCGCCCTGACCCAGCAGGTCACCGCGGACAAGGCGGCGGGGCGCAAGACCGACGTGTCGGTGGCCGAACTCCAGTACCTGCCCCTGTGGAAGAACCAGCTCGGCGCGAAGCCGCTGTCCGCGAAGCTCCTGCGCGCCTCCTACGACCAGCGGTACATCAACCTGGGCAAGGTCGGCGGCACCATTTACGGCATCCCGCAGCAGGTCTCGATCCCGGTGATCATGTATAACGCCACCCTGCTGGCCAAGGCCGGCGTCGACCCCTCGTCCCTGGCCACCACGGACGGCCTGCTGGCGGCGGCCACCAAGCTCAAGGCCGCGGCGCCCACGGTCCAGCCGGTCGACCTGCCGACCGACGGTTACGGCCAGTGGTACCTCAACGCGCTGGGGTCCTCGAAGGGCGCCGGCACCCAGACGTCCGACGGGGCACCGGCCTTCACCACCCCGACCGCCCGGCAGGCGGCGGCGTTCCTGGCCCAGGTGGGCAAGCTCGGCAACCAGTCGACCGACCCGACCACCGGCGGCCTGATCAAGTTCGGTACCCAGAAGTCGGCCATCGTGGGGGCGACCAGCGCGGCGGTCGCCCAGTTCACCAAGATCATCGGACAGCAGGGCTCGAAGGCCTTCAAGGTCGGCACCCTGCCCTTCCCGACCCTGCCGGGCGGCACCGAGCGGCCGCCGGCCGGTGGCAACGCGCTGGTCGTCCTGTCCGACGACGCCTGCCAGCGCGAGGTGGCGACCGAATACGTGGTCGCGATGCTCTCGCCCGACCTGATCGCGGCCAGCACCCAGGCCATCAGCTACCTGCCCGTCGACACCAAGGCCCAGCAGCTGCTGGCGCCGTTCTACGCCACCCATCCCGACCTGGCGGCGCTCAACAAGCTGGCCGGTTCGGTGGTGCCGGCCGAGCAGTGGGGCGGCGCGCGGGGCGCCGAGGTACCCAACGCGGTGAACGACACCGTCGTGCGGATCTTCACCGGCGCGAATCCCGACAGCGCCCTGGATGCCCTGCAGAAGCAGGCCGAAGCGCTGGTGAGATGACCGCCGTGACGAGCTCTCGGCCGGCCCCGACGGACGGGCCGGAGCCCGGCCGGGGGGCGCGTATCGAGGTCGACGCGGTGAGCCGGACCTTCGGTTCGGTCACCGCGCTCGACCGGGTCTCGCTGACCGTCGAGCCCGGGGAGATCGTCGCGCTGCTCGGGCCGTCCGGCTCGGGCAAGTCGACACTGCTGCGGATCGTCGCCGGGTTGGAGACCCCCACCGCCGGCGAGCTGCGTTTCGACGGCGTTTCCCAGCTCGGGCGGGCGCCGCACGAGCGCGACGTCTCGATGGTGTTCCAGCATTTCGCGCTCTACCCGCACCTGACCGCCCTGGACAACCTGGTGCTGGCCCTGCGCTACGGCCGGGGGATGCCCAAGCGGGACGCGTTGGCCCGCGCGAACGAGACGTTGGAGCTGCTCGGGATCGCCGCGCTGGCCGGCCGCAAGCCGGCCGCGATGTCGGGCGGCCAGCGCCAGCGGGTCGCCATCGGCCGGGCCCTGGCCACCCGGGCCCGGGTGGTGCTGCTCGACGAGCCCATGTCGGGGCTCGACGCCCAGCTCCGGCTGGCCCTGCGGGTCGAGATCGTCGGGCTGCTGCGCCGCCTCGGGTCGACCGCCCTGTTCGTCACGCACGACCAGTCCGAGGCGACCGCGATCGGTGACCGGGTGGCGGTCCTGACCGACGGCCGGATCGAGCAGATCGGCGCGCCGGACGAGATCTACGACCGGCCGGCCACCCGGTTCGTCGCGTCGTTCGTCGGCAGCCCCCCGATGAACATCTGCGACGGCACCTTCGCCGACGGCCGACTGCGGGGGCCGGGGTTCGACGTCGCGGCCCCCCCGGGCGCCGGCGCGGTCGGCGTGCGGCCCGAGAATCTCGACCTGACGGTCACCGCCCCGGGCGGGGCCGCCGCCGGGCCGGCCGGTGCCCCGGGAGCCGCCGGCCTGCGCCTCGAGGGGCGCATCCTGACCAGCGAACGCCTCGGGGCCGACCGGTCGGTCTACCTCGACACCGCGGCCGGGACCGTCTGCGCCCTCGTCGACCCGGCCACGCCGGCCCGGGAGTCGGCGATCGTCACGGTGGTCGCCCCGGCCTCGGCACTGTCCTTCTTCGACGCCGGAGGCGCCCGGATCGACCCGGTCTGACCCTCCGGCGTCCCGGCGGCGGCCCGCCCGCCGCCCGGCGTGCAGTGGCACGATTGACCGCTCAGGTTGTGGCACGTTTCGCGCCATGACTTTGTGTACTCCGTCGGACACGATCAGTCCATGCCAAACAAGGCGCCCACCGCCCCCACCCGAGTCACCCGGCGGACCACGCGTCCCTCACCGGGAGCCCGCCGCCGCCGGGCCGAGGTTGTCTTCCGGGTGTCCGCCGTCAGCGCGCCACCCACCCCGGACCCACCTGGATACGTCCAGAGATGTGGCCCGGGTGTGGCCTTCTTGGGTCCGCCCATCGTCACAGGGCTCGACCTTCGGTGAGGATCAACACATAGCGTGTCTAGATGTGCACGAAGTGCGACCCAAGGGAGAACATCGATGCGGACGGACACCGCCAACGCATGCACCCACCCGCTCGCATTCGTACGGGCACAGCGCGGTTGGTCCTACCAGCGACTGGCCCGGGTGGTCGCCCGCCGGGCCCGTGACCTCGGTGTCGCGAACATGGCCGCCGAGCGTCAGAAGGTCTGGCGGTGGGAGCACCGGGGCGTGGTCCCCGACCGCGTCTCCCAACTCGCGCTGGCCGCCGAACTGGGGGTTCCGTCCGAGAAGGTGGAGTCCCACCCGTGGCCCGCGTGGCTGCCGACCGGCGACGCCGTGCGGGTCGACTACCCGTGGAACCCGGCCGGAGCGATCACCGCCCTGCTCGACGTCGTCGACAACGCGATGATGGACCGCCGGGGCTTCCTGACCATCAGCGGCGACGGGGTGGCCGCGCTGTCCTCCGCGTGGCTGTCCCTGGAGCCGGCCCGCCTGACCGACGCACTGGCCGGCGGCCGGGTCGACGCCCAGATCGTCGCCCAGCTCGAGCACAGCGTCCCCGGGCTGCGCCAGATGGACGAACGCCTCGGCGGCGAGGGGGTGCGCCGCCTCGCCGACGCCGAACTGGGGGTCGTCACCGACCTGCTCGCCCACGGCTCCTACGACGAACGGCTCGGCGGGCGGTTGCACACGACGGCCGCCGAACTGGCCCGGGTCGCCGGCTGGGTGTCCTTCGACGCCGGATTCCACACCGCGGCCCAGCGCTACTGGGTGACCGCGCTGCACGCCGCGCACGCCGCCGACGAGCGCATCATCGGCGCGAACGTCTTCAAGAACATGGCCCTGCAGTGCATCGACTTCGGCCGGCCGCGGGAAGCCCTCGAACTCGCCGACGGCGCGATCGCCAGCGTCGGGGGGATCAGCGGCCGGGTTCGCGGGATGCTGGAGATGCGGCTGGCCCGGGCCCAGGCCGCGCTGGGCAACGCCGCCGACTGCTCCCGGGCCATCGCCAACAGCGAGAAGGCCCTGACCCACGCGTCGAAGGAGGACCCGTCCTGGTCCGTGTGGTTCGACGAGGCGGAGTTCCGGGCCCAGGTCGGGCTCTGCTACGCCGACCTCGGCAACCTGCGCCAGGCCGACGAATGGCTGGCCGGGGCGCTCGACCGGCAGCCGCTGAGCCGGGTCCGGGACCGGGCGACCTACCTGCTGCGCCGGGCCAGCGTGTGCGTCGACCTCGGCAAGCTGGACGAAGCCTGCCTGCTGGCCAAGGAAGCCGTGCCGCTGCTCGGCGGTACCCGGTCGCGCCGCAACGCGAACCGGGCCGCTGAACTGCGCCGACGGTTGCGGCGCTGGCCGGGCGACGCGATCGCCCGGGAGGTCGACCGGCTGCTGTCCGAAGCGGCCTGACCGCGGCCTGACCGCGGCCTGACCGCACCCGGACCGCCGGTCGGGTCGGGCCCCACCGCGCACCCGACCGTCCCGGCCGTGACCCAGCCCGCCGCCGTCGCGGCCGGGACGACACACTGCTGCGGTGACCATTACCAGCCGGCTCGCGGGACGGATCCTGAAACTGCCCGCCGCGGACCATCCCCGGGTGACGGTGGACCGGGATCTGCCCGTCCCCATGCGCGACGGGCAGATCCTGCTCGCGGACCGGTACCGCCCCCGCTCGGCCCCCGACCCGGCCCCGCCGGTCGTCCTGGTCCGCGGTCCGTACGGGCGCCGGGGCCTGTACGGACTGTTGTTCGGGCGGCTGTTGGCCGAGCGCGGGTTCACAGCCGTCGTCCAGAGCACCCGGGGCACGTTCGGATCGGGTGGAGTATTCGAGCCGTTCAAGGAACGGGAGGACGGCGCCGACACGGTGGCCTGGATCACGAGCCAGCCGTGGTTCACCGGCGTGCTGGGCACCACCGGCCTCAGTTACCTCGGGCTGACCCAGTGGGCGCTGGCCGCGGACGCCGGGCCGGTCCTACGGGCCAGCGTCATCACCGCCAGCGCGTCCCAGTTCCGCGACCAGACCTACCCGGGCGGCGGGTTCGGACTGGCCAGCGGGCTGTTCTGGGCCAATCTGATCAGCGGCCAGGAAAAGCGCGGCGGCCTGGCCCGGATGGTCGCCGGGCGCGGCCGGCTGGCCGGTTCGCTGTCCGGACTCCCGCTCGCCGACCTCGACCGACGGGCCACCGGCCAGCGGGTCGACTTCTGGCAGGACTGGCTCGCCCACTCCGCGCCCGGCGACCCCTACTGGGACGACCGCCGCTTCGACGGCACCCTCGCCGACGTGACCGCCCAGGTCACGCTGATCGGCGGCTGGTACGACATTTTTCTGCCCTGGCAGGTGAGCGACTACGCGGCCCTGCGGGCCGCGGGCCGGCACCCGCGGCTGACCATCGGACCGTGGGCCCACGCCGATCCGGCCATGGCCGGCACCGGGCTGCGCGAAACCGTCACCCGGCTGCGGGCCGCGCTGCTCGACGAGCCGGGCCCAGCCGATGAGCCGGCTCGGCCCGCCGGCCCGACGCGGCCCGAGGACCCGGGCCCGGTGCGGGTCTTCGTGACCGGCGGGATCGGGTGGCGGTCGCTGCCCGACTGGCCGCCGCCCGCGCGGTCCACCCCCTGGTACCTGGCCGACGGTGGGCGGCTGCGCTCCGAACCCCCCGTCACGGCGGAGCCCGGTCGCTACCGCTACGACCCGGCCGATCCGACGCCCGCCCTGTCCGGTCCCGTCCTCGGCTCCCGCCCGGCGGGGCCGGTGGACAACCGCGAACTGGAGGCCCGGGCGGACGTCCTGGTCTTCACGGGGACCGCGCTCGACGCGGACCTCGACGTCATCGGACCGGTGAGCGCCCGGCTGCACGTGACGGCGTCGGCCGGGTACGCCGATTTCTTCGTCCGGCTCTGCGACGTGCACCCCGACGGCCGGTCCCTGAACGTCTGCGACGGGCTCATCCGCCTCCGACCCGACGAGCCCGACGCGGCCGCCGCCGATGCCGACGGGATCCGGCCGGTGACCGTCGAGCTGTGGCCGACCGCGCACCGGTTCGCCCGTGGGCACCGGATCCGGCTGCAGGTGTCCAGCGGGGCCGTTCCCCGGTTCGCCCGCAATACCGGGACCGGCGAACCGCTCGGCACGGCCACCACGTTGGTGGCCTCCGAACAGGCCGTCCACCACGACGCCGACCACCCGTCGGCGATCGTGCTACCGGTCATGCCCTAGCCGCGGTCTGGTCGGCAACCGTCATCGTGACCGGACATTTGATCTTCGTTGGTGCTGACGTTTCCGGCCCAAAGGTGGTGGCCAACCGGACGTCAGCGCCACCGGACCGCCCGACGCGCTGACGCGGTCAGTTTCCAGCGTCCGGCCCGCTCCCACGACGACGGGCGCTGAGGACGACTACGCGAACGGGTCCGGTCGCGGCGGCACCGTCATCGAGGCACGCTTGAGGCTGCCGGGGCGAGTACGGCGTGGCCCTCGGGCGAATTCGCCGCAGTCCGGCAGCGACAGTGTCAGGGCGCCCAAGTCGACCGCGTCAACGTACGGTTCGAGCGCTCTGACGATGACGGTTACCGGAAACGCCTCCACCGTCAGCGTCCCCGTACACCCTCACCTTCGCCGACGACGACAGTCCGTGGGTCCGCAGCAAGTGTCACCGTCCCGGCGCGCAATAACCGACGCTGGCCCGGCCAAACCGACCTCACCCGCCCGGGACGCCGCCTCAACCGACCAGCTCACGCCGAGCGACGACCCGCGGCCAGCCCACCAGCCCGACCGGCCGGCCGCTGCCTGACGGGCGGCAGGTCAAAGCACGCTTTGACGTGCGCTGACGACGACGCCGAACAAGGCGTCCAGACCGGCGGCATGAGCGGTACAAAGTCGACATCGTCAACGCGCCGTCCGCACGCGCTGACGATGCCAGTC
>JAMFSN010000338.1 GCA_026225295.1 Frankia alni | reverse complement strand
CCGGGGTCGGCGGTGACCTGTCGTCCTATCTGACCGAGGCCGATGTGGCCGCCCTGACCGAGGCGTTCGCGTTCGCCCGCACCCACGCGGCCCAGGCCGTCTCGGCCGAAGCGGTCGGCGACCACGAAGAGGCGATCAGCATGTGGCGGGTCGTGTTCGGGCCTACGCTGCCCGCTTTCGGCTGAGCGCGCCCGGCCACCACATGGCCCGGCCGACGTCCAGGGCCAACGCCGGGACCAGCACCGAGCGCACGATGAACGTATCGAGCAGGACGCCGAAGGCGACCAGGAAGCCGACCTCGGCCAGCAGGACGAGCGGCAGGAGCAACAGGGCCGAGAACGTCGCGGCCAGCACCGCGCCGGCCGACGTGATGACCCCGCCGGTGACGGCCAGCCCGCTGCGCACGCCGGCCCGGGGGCCGGTGCGGGCCGCTTCCTCCTGGACCCGGCTCATCAGGAAGATGTTGTAGTCGATCCCCAGCGCGACCAGGAAGATGAAGCCGAACAGGGGCAGCGCCGGATCGGTCCCCGCGAACCCCAGCAGGTGGGCGAACACCACGGCGCTGGCCCCCAGCGAGGCCAGGAACGACAGCACCACCGTCGCGATGAGCAGGAGCGGCGCGACGACC
Source organism: Frankia alni (assembly GCA_026225295.1). Classification (GTDB taxonomy): domain Bacteria; phylum Actinomycetota; class Actinomycetes; order Frankiales; family Frankiaceae; genus JAMFSN01. The sequence goes on along the minus strand of JAMFSN010000338.1, from coordinate 2,265 downwards.
GACCGCAGCAGCAGGCCCAGGACCAGCGCGATGACGGCCAGCACGACCGGGATCACGACCGTCCGGTCGCGGACCGCCGCCTTGTGGATATCGAGGTTGACCGCGGTGGTGCCGCCGACGAGCGGGTCCGCGCCGGGGACGGCCCGGACCCGGGCCCGCAGCCGCCGGATCGTCGCGTAGGCGGCCGACCCGTCCGGCTGGCCGGCCAGCACGACGGTGACCTCCGCCAACCCGGCGGCCTGACCGGTCGGCAATGCGGTGGCCACCCCCGGGGTGGCGGCGGCCACCGCGCGGACCCGGTCGGCGGTCGCCGCCCGCGCCACGATGTAGGTCGGTGCCGTGGCCCCGGCCGGGAAGCTGCGCTCGACCAGGTGGGCCCCGGTCACCGACTCGACCGGATGCCGGTAGATCTGGTCCTGCCGCAGGTTCGGGTTGAGGCTGATGAGGCCGACGACCAGGCCCCCGAGCAGCAGCGCGGTGGTGAGCCAGACCGTCCGGGGGCGGCCCGCGATGCGGTCCCCGATCCAGACCCAGGCCCCGGTCCGGTCGCGCGACGCCACTCCGTAGCGGGGGACGAACGGCCAGAACAGCCGGCGGCCGAAGACGACCAGCCCGGCGGGCAGCAACGTCACCATCGCGGTGAACGCGCAGACGATGCCGACCGCGCCGACCGGGCCCAGGCCCCGGTCGGAACTCAGCTCGGCCAGCAGGAGGCACAGCAGGCTCATGACCACGGTGGCCGCCGACGCGAACAGGGCGGGCCCGGCCCGGGTCAGCGCGGCCCGCATCGCCGCCCGGTCGTCGCGGTGGCGGGTCAGCTCCTCGCGGTAGCGCGAGATGAGCAGCAGGGCGTAGTCGGTGCCCGCGCCGAACACCAGGACCCGCAGGATGCCGGCGCTCTGCGCGTTGACGGTGAGGCCCGCGTGCCGGGCCAGCAGGTAGGTCAGGCCGGTGGCGGCCTGGTCGGCGACGGCGACCGTGCCCAGCGGAACCAGCCACAGGACCGGGCTGCGGTAGACGATCAGCAGGGTGACGGCCACGACCGCGGCGGCGACAAACAGCAGCGTCGTCTCGATCCCGGAAATCGTGTCGAACGTGTCGGTGATGAGCCCGGCCGGTCCGGTGACGGCCACGGTCGCGCCCGGCGGGGCCTGGGCCCGGGCCGTGCGCCGCAGGTCGCTGACGATGCCGGTGAAAACGTCGGCGTCGGCGATCTGGGCCAGTCCGCCGGAGACGAGCAGTTCCCGACCGTCCGGCGCGGTGATCGCCGCGGTCGGGCCGGGAGTGACCCGGCCGAGATCGGCCCGGATCGCGGCAGCCGCGGTCCGGTCGGCCGCCGTGACCCCGGTCGCGCGCTCCAGCACGACGACGACCGGGATGTAGGCGCCGCCCGGCAGCTTGCGCTGCTGGTCGAGCACCCGCGTCGACTCGGCCCGGCGGGGCAGGAACGCGGACGCGTCGTTGTTCTCGGCCCTGGTCAGCCGCGCGGCCAGGGGGGTGACGACGATGGCGGCGACGAACCACAGGGCGATGACGAGGACCGCGGACCGTCGTCCGGTCACCACGGCGGCCAGCCGGCGGACGGCGCGCGGGCCCGGGTCCGGCTCCCGTGGCGCGAGCGGTGCGGCGAGTGGTGGCTCGACCGGGCTCACCGGGCCGCCCAGGCCGTCGCGATCCCAGCCGCGACGGCGACGTTGTTGCGGACGACCGCGACGTTGACCTTCAGGCTGGCCCCGCCGGTCTGGCGGTGGAAGGCCGCGAGCAGGAACGGGGTGACGGCGTTGCCCCGCACCCCGAGCCGGTCGGCGTCGGCCAGCGCGGTGGCCAGGACCCGGTCGTGGGTGGCCGGGTCGAGCTGGTCGGCGGCCGGGACCGGGTTGGCCACCACGATGCCCGCGCGGCTGCCGAGGGCGTCCCCGGCCGCCATCGCGGCGGCCACCTGGTCGCCGTTCTCGACCCGCCAGTCCAACCCGAACGGCGTGGTCGCGAGGTAGAAGCCCGGGAACGTCGCGGTCCGCCAGCCGAGGACCGGCACCGAGAGGGTCTCGAGCCGCTCGAGCGTCGCGCCCACGTCGAGGATGGACTTGACCCCGGCGCACACGACGGTGATCGGCGTACCGGCGAGCGTCGTGAGGTCGGCCGACTCGTCGTAGCCGGACCCGGCCGGGGCCGACCGGTGCACCCCGCCCAGACCGCCGGTCGCGAAGACGCGGATGCCGGCCCGGTGGGCCAGGACCGACGTCGAGGCCACGGTCGTCGCGCCGG
>JAMFSN010000337.1 GCA_026225295.1 Frankia alni | reverse complement strand
CGAGGCCGACCCGCGACGGTATCCCGGGCGCGAGGCCGACCCGCGACGGCGACGCGAGATGGTCCCCGCCGGTCGGGCCTCCGAATGGCGCGATCCGCGGGACGCGGCCTACCCGGAGCCGTTCGACCGCCGGCCCCGCCGTCCCGCTCCGGAGCCCCCTGCGCCCCGGGCCCGGCGGCCGCGCCGACGCTTCCGACTGCCCTTCAAACGGCTGATCATCGCCGCGATCGTCGTCCTGGTGCTGCTGTCGGCGGCCGGCCGGATCAGTACCGCCCTCAAGCACGAGACCAACAAGCTGTGGCGCAACGCCTGGAACTCGGCCCAGCACACGGTCGAGCAGGAGGTTTCACAGCGGGTGAAGGACGGTTACCACAAGATCAGCAGCAACCTGGGCGGCTGATCGTCCCGATCCGTGGTCGTCCGCGTCAAGTCTCTCGCGCCGAACGTGAATCAAACGCTCCGGAAACAGGTAGAACCCAGGGCATGACGAACTTCTCCGAGCGCTTCAACACGCTCCTCCACCATCCCAAGACCCAGCAGGCGATCACGAAGGCCAAGGAGGCGGCGACCACTGCCCAGGCCAAGGCCCAGGAGCAGGCCAACAAGCCGGAGAACCGGGCCAAGGTCGAGAAGGCGGTGACGAAGGCCAAGGAGGTCGCCGCGACCGCGCAGGCCAAGGCCCAGGAGCAGGCCAACAAGCCGGAGAACCGGGCCAAGGTCGAGAAGGCGGTCGCAAAGGCCAAGGAGGCGGCCGAGAAGGCGAAGGCCACGGCGACCAGCCCTGAGAACCGGGCCAAGGTCACCCAGCTCAAGGACAAGGTGACCAGCAAGACCGGTGGGACGAAGCCGGCCGCGGCGCCGCCCGTGACCCCGGACCCGCCCGTGACCCCGGACCCGACCGTCGGGGTGACGGTTCCCCAGGACGCGCCGCCGACCGCCGCGCCGCCGCCCCCGGCCGAGGTGACCGACGAGCCGATACCGGGAGTTCCGCCCACCGCGTCGTCCGACGGCCACCAGGCCGACCCGCCCACTGTGTGACCGGACGCCCGGGCCACGACGGTGCGACGGGCGGAGGCGACGCCGCCTCCGACGTCGGCCGGCCCGACCGTTCCGGGCCGGCGGGCGGGCGGGACGTGATGCGGCATCCACGCCGGACGGGCGACGGGGAGCGGGACCGCCCGTACGATCGGACCATGGGCATCGCTGAGTCCGGGCCGTCGCAGGACACCGAGATGCGGGACACCGGGATCACCCGTCTGCTCGCCCACGCGGCGGACGGTGGGCGGATCACCCCGGACGAGGCCCTGCTGCTGTACACGCGGGCGCCGTTCCACGCACTGGGCCACGCGGCCGACACGGTCCGTCGCCGCCGGTATCCCGACAACATCGCCACGTACATCATCGACCGCAACATCAACTACACCAACGTCTGCGTGACGGCCTGCAAGTTCTGTGCGTTCTACCGGGCTCCGAAGCACGCCGAGGGCTGGGTCCGCGAGGTTGACGAGATCGTCGTCAAGTGCGGCGAGGCGGTCGAGCTGGGCGCCACCCAGATCATGCTGCAGGGCGGCCACCACCCCGAGTTCGGCATCGAGTGGTACGAGAACGCGTTCTCGTCCATCAAGGCCGTCTACCCGCAGCTCACGTTGCATTCGCTGGGGGCCAGCGAGGTCGTCCACATCGGCCGGGTGTCGGGTCTGCCGCACGACCAGGTGATCACCCGGCTACGGGATGCGGGGCTGGACAGCTTCGCCGGCGCGGGCGCGGAGATCCTCACCGAGCGGCCCCGGCACGAGATCGCGCCGCTCAAGGAGCCCGGCCACGTCTGGCTGTCGGTCATGGAGACCGCCCACGGCCTGGGTGTCGAGTCGACCGCTACCTTCATGATGGGCACCGGCGAGACGAACGCCGAGCGCATCGAGCACCTGCGGATGATCCGCGACGTCCAGGACCGGACCGGTGGCTTCCGGTCCTTCATCCCCTGGACCTACCAGCCGGAGAACAACCACCTACGCGGTCGCACGCAGGCCTCCACGATGGAGTATCTGCGGCTGGTCGCGGTGGCCCGGCTGTTCTTCGACAACATCGCCCACCTGCAGGGGTCGTGGCTGACGACCGGTAAGGAGGTCGGGCAGCTCACCCTGCACCTGGGGGCGGACGACCTGGGCTCGGTGATGCTGGAGGAGAACGTTGTGTCCTCGGCCGGCGCCCGGCACCGCACGAACCGCACCGAGCTGATCCACCTGATCCGGTCGGCCGACCGCGTTCCGGCCCAGCGCGACACGCTCTACCGGCACCTGGTCGTGCACACCGATCCGGCCGACGACCCGGTCGACGACCGCGTCGCCTCGCACTTCTCCTCGACGGCCCTACCGCTCGTCCGGGCGTGAGCACCGCCGCGGCCGGGGACCCGGCCCGCGGCTCGACGTTCGGCCCGGGCCGGGGGGCGACCACCCCGAAGATCGAACTTCATGTCCATCTTGAGGGCACGGTCCGGCCGGCCACGCTCCTGGAGATGGCCCGGCGCAACGGTGAGGAGCTGCCGGCCCGCGACGTCGAGGGGCTCGCGAAGCTCTACCGCTTCCGCGACTTCGACCACTTCCTGCAGGTCTGGGTGATGACGACCCACGTCATGCGCACCGAGCAGGATTTCCGCCAGGTGGTGGTCGACTACGCCGCCGAGGCCGCGTCCCACGGTGCGGTGTACCTGGAGGGGATCTTCTCACCCTGGTTCCGCGTGCAACGCGGCATCGCCTGGGAGGCGATCTTCCACGGCTACGCCGACGGCGCCCAGGAAGCGTGGGAGCGGTACGGCGTGGAGGTCCGGCTGACCCCGGATGTCGACCGGATCCTGCCGCTCGACGCGGCCCGCGAGATCGCCCGGCAGGCCGTCCGGTTCCGGGCCGAGGGTCTGGACGCGATCGTCGGGCTCGGCCTGGGAGGACCGGAGATCGGGCATCCGCCGGCTCCGTACGCCCCCGCGTTCGCGATCGGCCGGGAAGGGGGTCTGCCGGCCGTTCCGCACGCGGGGGAGACGGGCGGTCCGGAATCGGTCCGCTCGGCCCTCGATGACCTCGGCGCCCACCGGATCCGCCACGGTGTGCGGGCCGTCGACGACCCGGAGCTGGTGGCGGAGCTCGCCGAGCGGGGCACCGTCCTGGACGTCTGCCCCGTGTCGAACCTGCGGACCGGCGTGGTGACGTCGCTCGCCGACCACCCGCTGCCGGTACTGCTCGCGGCCGGGGTGCGGTGCTCCCTGGCGACGGACGACCCGGCCATGTTCGATACTGATCTCGGCCGTGAGCACGCCGCGGCGGCGGCGCTGGGCGGCGTCGCGGCCCGGGACCTCTACGAGGCGGGCGTGGCCGGCGCGCTGTGCGACGAAGCGACCCGGGCCCGCCTGGTCGCGATCGGCGCGGCCACCGATTGGGCCGCGGCCGAAGCGATGCCCGCCGCCGGGGAGGACTACGTCCGGACCTAGCCAGGCGCACTGACCGACGATGTCGCGCGAGCCTTCGTGTGGCTGGCGGATGACGTGGTTGAGGTCGAGGTCGCAGCGTTCGGCGGGTTTGGAGCAGCCGGGAACCCGGAATCGTGCCCATGGCGGAATGGCGCGACACCCGGGACCCCCATACCGGGCCACTCCCGCCGAAGCATCCGGATATGCCGTGCTGGGTTGCGCCACGATACCGGCACAACCAGGAGCGAGGTAGATACCCCGTTTCGTGTCGCGCTGGTCAACAGGATGACCGGTACACAGATCACCGCGTTCACCATCCGGGCGCCGTCCGAGAACCACGCCCGCTCGGTAGGTGCCAAGAAACTTTCGGATGGTGGATTCAACCTGTCACCCGCCTACACCCACATGACGGTTGCGCCGGTGGTACCGGGCGAGCCCGGCCCTGGTCGGGACCGGCCCTAACGTCCATGCACACCCGGCGGGCTGTGTTTCGGCTCGCCCGCGAACCGCCGTTCCCGGTCGTAGACCGTTTGTCCGGGGCGGGTCGGGGAAACGGCCTGCCCACCGAGAAGGGGATGAACGGCGGATCTACGATCGGGAACGGCGCCCCCACACAAAAGGAAAAACGGGATAGAGGGTCCGATGAATCGCCGAACTGGCCCTTCGCGCCCACGCCGCCACCCCCGCGCCGGAGCGCCCGACTCAGCTCTCGACGCGTAGGCCGGCCTCCGTCGCGGCCGCGCGGATCTGGCTCTGTAGGTCGGCCAGTACCTCCGGCGCCGGCGGCGCGCCCCGGTGGGAGACCGTGATCTGCCAGCGCTCGCCGGACCAGCGCACCAGGGTCAGTTTCGCGGTGTCCTCGCCGGTCCCGATGGTCCGGGTGCCGAAGATCTCGTCCTCGGCATCGCCGAGCCGGCCGCGCCGACGCAGGTCCAACCGGTCCCGCAGGAGGGTCAGGCGGTCCTGATCGAGCAGGCCCGCGAACCGGAGGTCGAGTGCGAAGTGGGCAGTGGTCATGGCGTCTCCGGTGTGTGAACGATCCAGTCGTTGTCCTGGAAGTGGACGGAGATTCCGCTCGCCGAGGTGTCCAGCGGTCCACTGCCCGGGAAGATCGCCCACGATACGTCCCGGCCCCCGAGGTCCGAACCCCAGCGCTCCCCCCACTCGGCCACCTGAGGGAATGCCTCCTCCGCGACGGTCTTGTTCACGTACCCGTGTGAATTCGGACTGACGAAGTACTCGAAATCCCCCGGGCGGGCGTCGTAGACGGCCTTGGCCCGGGTGTACATCGCGTCCGAGGAGAAGTTCATGTCGAAGTCGCTCGGTTCGGCGTCCGCACCGATCGTGTAGTGGGAGTCGAACGGCCGCCGCAGCGGCCGGCTCGGGTCGTCGCCGAACCAATCGTGCAGCTTGGCGTCCACGCCCGGCAGGTTGGCGGGATCCCCCTCGGCGGCCAGCGTCTTGTGGACGCCGGAGAAGAAATTCGCCCCCGAGCCCTGCATCCGGACGTCCACCCCGTTCAGATCCAGCCCTTCGGCCTTGAACGTGTCGAGCATGGACGACGTGTACTGGCGGTACTGGGTGGGCGTCATGCCCAGTGGGGCCTGCCCGGTCCGCCACCAGTCGACCTGCTCGTTGCTGATGCCGAGAAAGTCCAGGTCCCGTTGCTGGATCGCGTACCCGGAGTCATCGGTGGGCCACGGCCGCACGGCTCCGCCGCCGCCGTGGGCGTCGGCCATGGCGGTCATGAACAGGTCGCGCAGTGGGCCGGAGTCGCCGGTGAGGCCGGCGATGATGGGGGAGCCGTCAGCCCCGGCTGCTTCGATGATGTGGAGGGAGTTCGACAGGGCGTCGGGTAGGCCCTTGATGATGGTGGTGAGCCCGCGGCCCAGGCCGCGCACGCCGTTGATCATGTCCGTGAGCTGGCCGCGGGCCCCGAGGGTGATCAGGCGGGCGACGCCGAGGGCGCCTTCGCCTTCGCGGAGGGCGGTCGCGATCTCACCGAGGCTGGTCAGGCCTTTGGTCATCGGGATGCAGGCCAGCGCGGCCAGCGCGACGTCCCACAACGTCGCCGTGCCCTGGGCGTATTTCATCAACGTGTCGGCCAGGACGATCAACGCGGCGGCGAACACGATCCAGGCGAGCGGCCCGCCGATGATGAGCGCGACGATGCCCAGGACCAGGACGACGATTTTGGCGACCTGGACGAGGATGTGCCAGCCCTTGGCGAGGGCGTCGCCGAGTTTCTGCCACCATTTTTTGTTGTGGATACCGGCGTCGGAGGCGGCGTCCAGCTGCTGGGCGGTGGTGGTTTCGGCGGTTTCCCGCAGGTTCTGGGCGGCCAGCGCCAGCCGGCGGGCGGCGTCCAGGTCGTCCTGGGCGTGGGTGACGGCGGTCCGGGCCTGGGTCACGCGGGTGTTCGCGGCCGTGTTGTTACGGACCGCCGCCGCGACCGCCGCCGGATCCGGGGGCGGGGGCGCCGCGCCGGTCCCCGCCGTGACCGGGGCGGCCACCGTGTCCGGCGCCCGGGCGGTGGTGAGCGCCCGGGCCGCGGCGGTCTGGGTGGCCGTCGCGGTGGATAACCCGGCCTGGGCCGAGGTCAGACGGCCGCGGGCCTCCCGGCCCCGGACCAACGCCGTCCCGGCCTGCGTCTGGGCGTGATCAAGCTGGGTCGCGTATGCCGACAGGGCCCGGCCGGCCATCCCGTACGACCGCGACAGCTTGTCCAGATCGCCGGGGAACTCCCCGATCTGGTCCCGGTAGGCATCTCCCGACAGCCCCACCCACGACGCGATCGCCTCATCCCCAGCCACCCGCCGGAACGCGGCCGCCGCGTCGCCCGCGTCCCCAGCCAGCCGCAGGAAACGGGCCGACAGGTCCCGGACCGACAACGGATCCCCCGGCGTCGGATCACCACCCAGATCCAACACAAACCAGTCCGTCGGCCGAGCGCTCACGCGGCATCCTTCGTGGCCCGGCGAACCGTTCGTTCCCGACGCCCTCTCAACGCGAAGCCTCCCGGGCGTCGGGCGCTGACGAGTTCAGGGCGCCCGGTCGCTGCGTCGGCCGTCGCCGGCCCCGACCGCCCGGCGGTCCGGACGGGCCGCGTACCGGTATGGATGCGGCGAAATCGCACGCTAACAGGCACCTACCTGCTTCGGCGAGACAGAGACCGGCCACGTTGGGTGACCGTAGTGGTGATCCGCTTCGCGGGCGGAGGGTCGGCCGGGGCCCGGGCCGACTGGCGCCCGGTACGGTCGGGCCGTGATGAGCTGGTGAGGCGACGGTGAGCAGGGCAGGCCTGGACAAGCGGCCGGACGAGGTCGCCGCGATGTTCGATGGGGTCGCGCGGCGTTACGACCTCACCAACGACGTCCTGTCACTGGGCGTTGACCGGGTCTGGCGGCGGGCCACTGCCGACGCGCTGCTGGTGCGGCCGGGGGACCGGGTGCTCGACCTGGCCGCCGGGACCGCCACCTCGTCGGCGGCTTACGCGGCCCGCGGCGCCGACGTCGTGGCCTGCGACTTCTCCCTGGGCATGCTGCGGGTCGGCCAGACCCGGCTGGTGGCCCGGGACGGCTGGGCCTCGATCGAGGGGCGCCCCAGCGGTCGCGGCCCCGGCGGTCGCGGCGAGGCGGGGCCGCTGGCGGACGGTCGGGTGACCCTGGTCGCCGGGGACGGCCTGGCGCTGCCGTTCGCGACCGGCTCCTTCGACCGGGTGACCATTTCGTTCGGGCTGCGCAACCTGGCCGACCCGCGGGCCGGACTCGCGGAGCTGCGCCGGGTGACCCGCCCCGGAGGGCGTCTGGTCGTCTGCGAGTTCAGCCGACCCACGTTCGGGCTGTGGCGCACCGTCTACCTGGAGTACCTGATGCGGGGGCTGCCGGCGGTCGCCCGGGCGGTCAGCAGCAGCCCGGATTCCTACGTCTATCTGGCCGAGTCGATCCGGGCCTGGCCCGACCAGGCGGCCCTGGCCGCGACCGTGGCCGAGGCCGGCTGGTCAGAGGTCGGCTGGCGCAACCTCACCGGCGGCATCGTCGCGCTGCACCGGGCCACCGCCGCCTGACGATCCCGACCCGACCCCGACCCGGTCCGCGGGCGCCGAGGCCCCGGTCGTCGGTCACTCGGCCGGGATCTGCTTCCCCAACCAGGTCAGGGTGTGGCTCCAGGCCGCCCGGGTCGCTTCGGCGCTGTAGACGGCCGGCCGGTCGTCGCAGTTGAAGCCGTGGTGGGCATCCGGGTAGCGGACGACCCCGGTCGGCACCGGGGCCGTCCTGGCCGCGGTCTCCATGGCCTCGACGTCCTCGACCGGGATGCCCTTGTCGAGGTCCCCGTAGAGGCCCAGCCAGGGCGTCTGCAGGTGGGGGGCGACCTCGATCAGCGGGGGGCAACCGAAGCGGCCGGCCCGCAGTCCGCCGCCGTAGTAAGCCACCGCCGCGCCGAACGGCCGGCTCGCGGCCGCGATCGTCGTCACGGTGCCGCCCATGCAGAACCCCACGACGGCGGTCCGGTGCAACGGGGTCCCGCCCTCGGCGAGGAACGCGGTCGCCGCGTCGACGTCGACCATCAGCCCGTCCCGGTTCAGCCCGCCCATCAGCGGGACGGCGTGCTCGAGGTCGTCGTAGGCGAGGACGGGCGCGGGTGCGGCCGACCGGTGGAACAGCGCGGGCGCGGCGGCCCGCCAACCGGCCGCGGCGAACCGGCGGGCCACGTTCTGAATGTGGTCGGTGACGCCGAACGCCTCCTGGACGACGACCACCCCGCCCCGGGGTGGGCCGGCCGGCTCGGCGACGTAGGTCGGCATCGGACCGTCGGCGGTCGCCAGGGTGATGGTCTCGCTGGTCATCGGCTGCTCCTGTTCGGTACGGACGGCCGGGGCGCGGGGGCCGGAGGGACCACCGCTGAGCGGTCGCCGACGGCCCCGGTCCGGCGGCGGGCCGCACAAAGAGCCTGGCCCCGGGCCCGACCGTACCGGAGCGGCGGTTCCGTTGTTCGTCCGCAGGAAGCCTCGCCGTTGTATAGTTAGTAACAGTAAAGTAAATGATCGCCGATGCTGGCGGGTAACGGAGGCGACGGACGATGGCGGCCAGAACCACCGGGGCCGGCGCCCCCAACGGCCGGTTGGCCAAGGGTGGGACCGGTGGCGGGCGGCCGGTTTCGCCCCGCTACAAGTGGATCGCACTGTCGAACACGACGCTCGGCATCCTCATCGCCACGATCGACGGCAGCATCGTCATCATCTCGTTGCCGGCCATCTTCCGTGGTATCCGCCTCGATCCGCTCGAGCCGGGCAACGTCAGCTACCTGCTGTGGATGCTGATGGGCTACCTGCTGGTCGCGGCGGTGCTGGTCGTGACGCTCGGCCGGCTCGGCGACATGTACGGCCGGGTCCGGATCTACAACGCCGGATTCGCCGTCTTCACGGTCGGCTCGATTTTTCTCGCGGTCACTCCCGGCCACGGATCGTCGGCCGCGCTCTGGCTGATCGGCTTCCGGGTCGTGCAGGGCATCGGCGGCGCCATGTTGATGGCGAACTCCGCCGCGATCCTGACCGATGCCTTCCCGAGCAATCAGCGCGGGATGGCTCTCGGGATCAACCAGGTCGCGGGGCTGGCCGGCACCTTCCTGGGCCTGGTCGCGGGCGGGGTGCTGGCCGAGTGGCACTGGCGGGCGGTGTTCCTGGTCAGCGTGCCGGTCGGGGTCGCGGGCACGATCTGGTCGTACCGGAGCCTGAAGGACACCGGCGTCCGGAGCCCGGCCCGGATCGACTGGCCCGGCAACATCACGTTCGCGGCCGGTCTCACCGCGGTGCTGGCCGCCATCAACTACGGCATCCAGCCGTACGGCGGCCACACCATGGGCTGGACCAGCCCGAAGGTGTTGACCGGACTCATCGGCGGGGTAACCCTGCTCGTCGCCTTCACGGTGATCGAGCGGCGGGTGAAAGACCCGATGTTCGACCTGGGCCTGTTCCGGCTGCGGGCCTTCGCGGCCGGCAACGCGGCCAGTCTGCTGGCCTCCATCTCGCGCGGTGGCCTCCAGTTCATGCTGATCATCTGGCTGCAGGGGATCTGGCTGCCCCTGCACGGCTACAACTTCGAGGACACGCCGCTGTGGGCGGGCATCTACCTGTTGCCGCTGACGATCGGGTTCCTCGTCGCGGGGCCGGTGTCGGGCTATCTGTCCGACCACTTCGGAGCCAAGGTCTTCTCCACCGGCGGCCTGTTGCTCATGGCCGCGAGCTACGGCGGCCTCATCCTGTTGCCGGTCGACTTCCCGTATCCGATGTTCGCGCTCCTGCTGCTGGTCGCCGGGATCGGCTCGGGCCTGTTCGCGGCGCCGAACATGACCGCGATCATGAACGTCGTCCCGGCCCGCCAGCGCGGCGGGGCGTCCGGGATGCGGTCGACGTTCCAGAACTCCGGGATGGTGCTCTCGATCGGGTTGTTCTTCTCCCTGATGATCGCCGGGTTGGCCGCCCGGCTGCCCAGCACGCTGACCAACGGCCTCATCGCCCAGGGGGTGCCGGCCGCCAAGGCCCACGAGATCGGTTCCCTGCCCCCCGTCGGCAGCCTGTTCGCCGCGTTCCTGGGCACGAACCCGATCCAGCACCTGCTCGGCCCCCAGGTCCTGTCCCAGCTGCCAGCCGCGAACGCCCGGACGTTGACCGGGAAGAGTTTCTTCCCGCACCTGATCTCCGGTCCGTTCCACCACGGCCTGACCATCGCGTTCCTGATGGCGATGGCCATGGCCATCGTGGCCGCCGGGGCGTCGCTGCTGCGGGGCGGGAAGTTCGACCACGCCGAGGTCGAGGCGGCGCCCAGCGTCACGGCCGGCGAGCCGCGGGCCCTCGTGGGCCTGGCCGCTGAGGCCGACGAGGGCGCGGGCCTCGGCGCCCCCGCGAGCCGGAGCCAGTAGCCCGGTCGCGCGCGGTCGCCGGGGGCCGGGCGTATCGTGATTGCGCCGGACCGGTTAGTGCCAAGCGCCGCATTCAAGGCCTAGACTGTGGATGGCGCTCGTGAAGACTTTCACAAGCGTACGAGTGACGTGAATCTCGATGACGGTTCGGGGGTTGGCGACGGTGACCACGACCGCGGCGGCGACGGAGGTGTCCGGCGGATCCGCCGACCTCGGGGCCGAAGCCGACGTGATCGTCGTCGGGGCCGGCCCGGGCGGCTCGGCCGCCGCGTACCACCTGGCCCGCACCGGTCTCAACGTCGTGCTGCTGGAGAAGTCGAACTTCCCCCGCGACAAGGTGTGCGGGGACGGGCTCACCCCCCGCGCGGTCCGCAGCCTGATCGAGATGGGCGTCGACACCAGCCCGGAAGCCGGCTGGATCCGCAACCGCGGGCTGCGCATCGTGGGCGGCGGCGTCCGGCTCGAGATGCCCTGGCCCGACCTGGCCAGCTGGCCCGACTACGGCCTGGTCCGACCCCGGCTCGACCTCGACGAGATCCTGGCCCGCGCGGCCGTCAAGGCCGGCGCCCGGCTGTACGAGGGCACCACCGTCACCGAGCCGCTGTTCGACGAGCGGACCGACCGGGTGATCGGCGTGCAGGCCCACGTCGGTCGCGAACGGCGGCCGATCATCTACCGGGCGCCGCTGGTCATCGCCGCGGACGGGGTGAGCGGACGGCTCGCGCTGGCCCTCGGGATCCGTAAGCGGGACGACCGTCCGCTGGGCGTGGCGGTCCGCCGCTACTACACCAGCCCCCGGACCCACGATGACTTCCTCGAATCCCACCTGGAGCTGTGGGAGGGCCAGCCGGGGGCCAGCCGACTGCTGCCCGGCTACGGCTGGATCTTCGGCGTCGGGGACGGCACCAGCAACGTCGGCCTCGGGATGCTCAACACGACCAGCGCCTTCCAGCAGACCGACTACCGGGATCTGCTGCGCCGGTGGCTCGACGCGCTGCCCGGGGACTGGGGCTACGCCGAGGAGAACGCGACCGGACCGGTGCGGGGCGGCGCGCTGCCGATGGGGTTCAACCGCACGCCCCACTACACCCGGGGCGTGCTGCTGGTCGGTGACACCGCCGGCGTCGTCAACCCGTTCAACGGGGAAGGCATCGCCTACGCGATGGAATCGGGGAAGCTGGCCGCCGAAACCGCCCTGCAGGCCCTCGCGCGCCCGGCCGGACCGTCGCGCGAACACGCGCTGGCCGCCTACCCCGATCTCCTGCGCGCCCGGTACGGCGGCTATTACACCGTGGGTCGGATCTTCGTCCAGCTCGTCGGGAACCCGACGGTCATGCGGACGGCGACGAAGTACGGCCTCCCGCGACCGACCCTCATGCGCTTCATGTTGAAGCTCATGGCCAACCTGACCGACCCGCGGGGAGGTGACGCCCTGGACCGCATGATCAACGCCCTGACGAGGATCGCTCCAGCGGCGTGAGGATTACCGGAACAGACGATTATCGGAACAGACCTGGGAAACGTCCCCATGCGACGGCGTGGGGCTGACATAACCGCTGCGTGGGCCACGAGTAGGCTCAGGCGCCGGTGGATGAGAAGGCGCCATGAAGCTGGCTGACCATCTCCACGTCGCATACGGGCACGTCGGATACGAGAGAGGGGTCGGGCATGCTTAGCAACTACGTGCCGATCCTCGTCCTGGCCGTGATCGCGGCCGCCTTCGCCATCGGTTCGGTGGTCGCGGGCGTGCTGGTCGGCCCGAGCCGCTACAACCGGGCCAAAGTCGACCCGTACGAATGCGGAATCGAGGCGCCGGCCGAACCGGCCGGCCCGCACCGGTTCCCGGTGAAGTTCTACTTGATAGCGATGTTGTTCATCGTCTTCGACATCGAGACCATTTTCATGGTCCCGTGGGCGGTCACCTTCGGCAGCCTGGGCGTCTTCGGCCTCATCGAGATGGTGCTCTTCGTCGCGACGGTTTTCGTCGCTTACGCATATGTCTGGCGGCGGGGAGGCCTGGAATGGGACTAGAAGAGAAGCTGCCGGGCGGACTGCTCCTCGGCAACGTCGAGAAGATGGTCAGCTGGTCGCGCCGGTCGTCACTGTGGCCGGCCACGTTCGGCCTGGCCTGTTGCGCCATCGAGATGATGTCGACCGGGGCCGGTCGCTACGACCTGGCCCGGTTCGGCATGGAGGTCTTCCGGGCCAGCCCCCGCCAGTCCGACCTGATGATCGTGGCCGGTCGGGTCAGCCAGAAGATGGCCCCCGTGCTGCGCCAGATCTACGACCAGATGCCCGAGCCCAAGTGGGTGCTGGCCATGGGCGTGTGCGCGAGCAGCGGCGGGATGTTCAACAACTACGCGATCGTGCAGGGCGTCGACCACATCGTGCCGGTCGACATGTACCTGCCCGGCTGCCCGCCCCGGCCCGAGATGCTCATGGACGCGCTGCTCAAGATCCACGACAAGATCAAGGCCGGGGACGTGGCCGGCAAGTTGACCCCCACCCAGGTCGGCGACGGCACCTACGCGAAGCCGATCGAGGTGGCGACCGCGCGGTCCGGGCTCGCCGAGGGTGCCTTCGACTACCACACGTCGGTGCACAACCGGAAGCACTTCAAGCTGCCGGCCAACTCGCCGGCGCCGACCGGGGCCGGCGCGATCGAGCCGGCGGTCCTCGACCGCCCGCGGTCGGACTTCTCCATCGCCCCGCCGTCGGTGTTCGGCCGGACCAAGGGCGGGGACGGGCGCCCGGCCGCCAACGGCGGGCCGGTCGACGAGACCCGGATCGAGGACACTCGCGCCGCCGGGACCCGGGGCGCCGAGATCGAGGACGAGCGGTTGGCGTACGAGCCGGGACCGACCGGGGACGCGTCATGACCGAGCTGACCAGCGGACCGTCCGACCCCCGCCGCCGCGACGCGTTCGGCGCGGGCGGCAGCGGGGACACCTCGGGCTTCGGCGGCCTGGTGGTGCCGGCCGCCGAACTCGGCTCGACCCCCCGGCCGTACGGCGTGGCCGCGCTCGACGACATCCACGACACCCTCGAGCGGGCCTTCGACGGGCTCGGCGACGCGGTGGAGCGCTCGATCGTCGACCGCGACGAGCTGACCCTGCACATCAGGCGGGAGCAGCTGCTGGCCGTCGCGCAGATCCTGCGGGACGACCCGGGCCTGCGGTTCGAGCTGCTGTCCAGCCTCTCGGGGGCCGACTACCTCGACGACCCGACCGGTCGGCGGCTCCACTCGGTCTACCACCTGTTGTCGATGACCCACCGCCGCCGCGTGCGGCTGGAGGTGTCGGTGACCGCGGAAGACCCGGTGGTGCCCAGCGTCACCGGTGTCTGGCCGACGGCCGACTGGCACGAACGCGAGACCTACGACTTCTTCGGGATCATCTACGAGGGTCACCACAGCCTGACCCGGATCATGATGCCGGACGACTGGGAAGGTTTCCCGCAGCGCAAGGACTACCCGCTGGGCGGGGTCCCGGTCGACTACAAGGGTGGCCAGGTGCCGCCGCCGGACGCGCGACGGAGCTACGCATGACGACCACCAACGACGCGCCCGCCGGCGCGGGCGCCCGGGACCCGTACGAGGCGTCGTTCACCGAGTCGACCGAGGGCCGCGTCTACACGGTCACCGGCGGCGACTGGGAAGACATCCTGCGGGCCGACGACGAGGCCGAGCAGGAAGCCGAGCGGATCGTCGTCAACATGGGTCCGCAGCATCCGTCCACCCACGGCGTGCTGCGGCTGGTGCTGGACATCTCCGGCGAGACGGTCCTGGAGACCCGGATCGTCATCGGCTACCTGCACACCGGGATCGAAAAGAGCCTCGAGTTCCGGAACTGGACCCAGGGCGTCACGTTCGTGACCCGGGCCGACTACCTTTCGCCGCTCTACAACGAGACCGCCTACTGCCTGGCGGTCGAGAAGCTGCTCGGCATCACCGACGACATCCCGGAACGGGCCACCACCATCCGGGTACTGGTCATGGAGCTGCAGCGCATCGCCTCCCACCTGGTCTGGCTGGCCACCGGTGCGATGGAACTGGGCGCCACCACCGGGATGATCTTCGGGTTCCGGGAGCGGGAGAAGATCCTCGACGTCCTGGAGGCGATCACCGGGCTACGGATGAACCACGCGTTCGTCCGGCCCGGCGGCCTGGCCCAGGACATCCCCGAGTCGGCCGTCCAGGGGGTGTACGGCATCCTCGCCGACATGCCCGGGCGGATCGACCAGTACCACAAGCTGCTGTCCGGCCAGCCGATCTGGAAGGGCCGGATGTCGGACGTCAACTACCTGGACGCGGCCAGCGCGCTCGCGCTGGGCGTCACCGGACCGGTCCTGCGGGCCGCCGGGCTGGCCTGGGACCTGCGCAAGACCATGCCGTACTGCGGGTACGAGACGTACGACTTCGACGTCCCGACCGCGCTGGAGGGCGACTCGTTCGCCCGCTACCTGGTGCGGCTGGAAGAGATGCGCGAGTCGCTGAAGATCATCGAGCAGTGCCTGGACCGGCTCGAACCGGGTCCGGTGATGGTCGCCGACAAGAAGATCGCCTGGCCGGCGCAGCTGTCGGTCGGAGCCGACGGCATGGGCAACTCGCTCGACCACATCCGCCAGATCATGGGCACCTCGATGGAGGCCCTGATCCACCACTTCAAGCTGGTCACCGAGGGCTTCCGGGTTCCGCCCGGCCAGGTCTACGTGGGCATCGAGTCGCCCCGCGGCGAGCTCGGCTACCACGTGGTGAGCGACGGCGGGACCAGGCCCTACCGGGTCCACGTGCGGGACCCCAGCTTCGTCAACCTGCAGGCGGTACCGGCGATGACCGAGGGCGGCCAGGTGGCGGACGTCATCGTCGCCGTCGCGTCGGTCGACCCGGTGCTGGGAGGAGTGGACCGGTGACTTT
>JAMFSN010000336.1 GCA_026225295.1 Frankia alni | reverse complement strand
GGGCCGGTGGTGGTGGTGGGGCAGGCGGGCGGGGAGGTCGCGGCGGCGTGGGGGGCGGCGGTTGTCTGGAGGGCGGATGGGTGTCGTGTGGTGGCGGCGCGGGGGCGGTTGATGGAGGGGGTGCGGGGGGACGGGGCGATGGTGGCGGTGGCCGCGTCGGAGGATGAGGTGGCGCGGGTTGTGCGGGGGCGGGAGTCATCGGTGGGTATTGCGGCGGTGAATGGGCCGTCGTCGGTGGTGGTGTCGGGTGATGGCCCGGTGGTGGCGGAGTTGGCGGGGTCGTGGCGGGCGGCGGGGGTTCGGGTTCGTCGTTTGCGGGTGAGTCATGCGTTTCATTCCCCGCATATGGACGGGATGTTGGAGGAGTTCCGGGACGTGGTGGCGGGGTTGACGTTGTCGCCGCCGACGATTCCGTTGGTGTCGAATGTTACGGGTCGGTTGGCGGGTGGTGAGGTCACCGGTCCGGATTACTGGGTGGAGCATGTTCGGCGGGCGGTCCGGTTCGGGGACGGTATCACCACCGCCTACGGGCTGGGGGTGCGGCATTTCCTGGAGATCGGTCCGGATGCCGCCCTCACCCCGATGATCGCCGATCTTCTCGACGGCGCCGGTGGAGATGTCGGCAACCCCACCGCCGATTCCGGGGTCCCAGATTCCAGGGTCCCAGATTCCCGGGTCGCCGAGCCCAGCGCCGACGATCAACCGGCCGCTGCTCGCCCGGCCCGGGCGAAAAGGGCCGCGCGGGCGACGGTCGTCGCAGCCTGCCGGCGGGACCGTGACGAGCCGGCCGAACTCATCGCCGCCCTGGCCGCCCTGCACGTCGGCGGCGTCCCGGTCGACTGGCGGGATCTGCTGCGGACCGAAGTGGTCGTGGATCTGCCGACCTACGCGTTCCAGCGTGAGCGCTACTGGATTGAAGGTGACCCGGACCGGGAACCGGCCGGCGACCGGGGGGCCCCGGACGCCCGGTTCTGGGCGGGGGTCGAGGCGGGTGACCCCGCCGCGCTGTCCACCCAACTGGCCCTGTCCACGGCCGAGGCGGCGTCGATGGACGCGCTGATCCCGGCGCTGGCCGCCTGGCGGCGGCAGTTCGGCTGGCGCCACCGGGTCCGCTGGGAGCCGGTCGGGGTGCCTCCGACCGGTGGCGGCCCCGGGGTGGCCGACCGGTCCGGGTCGGCCGGGTTGGAGCCGGCCGCGCGTTGGCTGGTGCTCGTCCCGGCCGGCGCTGATCCGGGCCGGCCCGGTGCGGGCGGTCCGGCCGAAGCATTCGTCCGGGAGCTGACCGAGCAGGGGATCAGCCTCGTCGAGCGGCCCGTGGTGGTCGACGACGTGGGGCGGTGCCCGGTCTCGGAGGTGCAGGACCGGCTCGACGCGGCGGTCGCCGACGTGGACGGTGGGGCGACCGGGGTGCTTTCGCTGCTGGGAACCACCCCGCTCGGGCCTGGAGCGCCGAGGGAGCCGGATGCGCGGGATGGCTCGGCCGACCCGTGCTTCGTGCTCGCCGTCGTCCTCGCCGAGGTGGTTTCCGCGCGGTGGCCCGACCGACCGCTGTGGATTGCGTCGACAGGCGATGTCTCTACCGCACCCGACGACGTCGTGGCCGAACCGGGTCGGGTCCCGCTGTGGGGGTGGGCGCAGGCCACGGCCCTCGAACGTCCCGCGGCGCGGCTCGGCGTGGTCGACCTGCCCGCCCTGAGCGGGGGTCCGGGGCTCGCGTCGATCGCGGCCACCCTTGCCCCGCTCCTGGCCGGTGACATCCCCGAGACCCAGGTCGCGGTCCGGTCGTCCGGACTGTTCGCCCGCCGTCTGGAGCGATTCGGCGATCCCGATGCCGGACCGCCGTCGTGGCGGCCGCGCGGATCGGTCCTGGTGACCGCCGGAACCAGCGCGGTCGGGCTGGCCATGGCCCGCTGGCTGGCCGCCCAGGGCGCCGCCCATCTGGTGCTGCTCCACAATCCGGACGAGGAGGTCGCCGAGCTGGCCGACCTCGACCCCGAACTCGCCGCCACGGGGGTCGCGGTGACGCTCGCACCCGTCGACCCGACCGACCGGGTCGCTCTGGAGAGC